>JBJMLC010000001.1:0-29923 GCA_045805485.1 Solirubrobacteraceae bacterium
AATGCGGATCTCCGAGCTGCTCGACCCAGTCCGGGAGAGCGATGCCTGAGAACGGCCGATCCTCGAGTCGCGAGCAGGTCCTGGAGGAGCTGCGGCGGGCCCAGAAGTTTGTCGCGGTCACCCACGAGAATCCCGACGGCGACGCGCTGGGCTCGCTGGTGGCCATGACCCACGTCCTGTCCTCTCTGGGCAAGGACTGCCTTCCGTTCATCGATCAGCGCGACCTTCCCCTGCCCAGGGAGTATGCATTCCTGGCCACGGAGGGCCTGCTCGATGCCCCGCCAGAGGACCTGGAGGAGCGAACGATCGTCTTCCTGGACTGCGGCAACCTGGAGCGCAACGCCGCCAAAGCACTCCGGCACCCGGGCATGCGGACCGTGAACATCGACCATCACCATGACAACACGCTGTTCGGCACCGTGAACCTGGTCGAGCCCGGGGCCTCGTGTACGGCTGAGATCGTCTGGGACCTGATGCAGGGGCTGGGCGTCGAGCCGACCCGGAAGATCGCCGAGGCCCTGTATGTGGGGCTGATCACCGACACCGGCCGGTTCATGTACGAGAACACCAGCTCCCGGGCCCATCGCATGGCCGCTGAGCTGATCGAGTCCGGGGTGGAGGCGCACACCGTGTACCGACAGGTGTACGAGAACGTCCCGTACGGCAAGCTGGCGTTGCTGGCCCGGGGCCTGGCCAAGGTCGAGCGCTACGACTCGGGCCGGCTCACCGTGACCGAGCTGAGCGCAGAGGACTTCGCCGCCGCCGACGCTGCCGAGAGCTATTCCGAGGGGGTCATCGACCACCTGCGGGCCGTCCAGGGGACCTCCGTGGCCGCGCTGGTGCGGGACCGGATCAGCGCTGAGGGCGAGCCTGAGCGCAAGGTCTCGCTGCGCTCAAGCGATGAGCGCATCGACGTGTCAAGGATCGCCCGGGTCAAGGGCGGGGGCGGCCACCCCCAGGCCGCCGGGTTCGCCACCAAGATGGGCTGGAACGAGCTGATGGACTTCCTGCGCAGCGAGATCGCGGCGCAGATTGCCGCTGACTGAGCCCCATGGGCCATACCCCGCGTCCCCAGGGCACTCTGGCCGGCGTGCTTCTGTACGACAAGCCTTCCTGTGTGACCTCGCACGACATCGTGGCCCGGGTGCGCCGCGGGTTCGCCCGTGGGACCAAGGTGGGCCACGCGGGGACGCTTGACCCGTTCGCCACCGGCCTGCTGCTGATCCTGATCGGCAGAGCCACCCGCGTCCAGCGCTTTCTGCTGGCGCTCCCCAAGACCTACGAGGTCACCGCCCGCTTCGGCGCCACCTCCACCACAGGTGACCCGGACGGTGAGATCGTCACCACCGGGGTCGTCCCGGACGGCGATCTGGAGCTGCCGGTGGGCTGCCTGCGCCAGCGACCCCCGGCCTACTCGGCGGTCAAGGTCGGGGGCCGACGGGCCTACTCGCTGGCCCGGGCGGGGGAGGCCGTCGAGCTGGCCGAGCGCCCGATCGAGGTCCACCGGTTCGAGGAGATGTGGCGGGAGGGGGACCGGCGCGGCTTCCTGATCGAGTGCTCGTCCGGGACCTATGTCCGCTCGCTGATCTCGGAACTCGGCGATGCGTACTGCGAGGAGCTGCGGCGCACCCGCGTGGGGAGCTTCACGGTGGCTGCCGCCGACCCGGGCACGATTCTGCCTCTCCAGGACGCCCTGGCCTTCCTGCCCGAGCTGCGCCTGGACGACGAGCAGGCCCGGCGGGTGGAACACGGCGGCCGGCTGGCCCTGGGACCCGGGCAGAGCCCCCCGGCGGAGGTCGTCAGGCTGACGGATGAGAACGGGTTGATAGCCCTGGGCGAGCCGGTGAGCGATGGGCAGGCCATCAAGCCGGTCGTCGTCCTCCGCCTGGCCCCTCCTGGGGCGCGCTAACCTCACGTGGAGGGGTACTGATGCGACGGTCCAGGCTCTCGATTCTTCTGGTCTCATCTGCGGTCACGCTGCTCGCGCCGGCCGCAGCGCTCGGCGACCAGTCGCTGGGCGTCTTCTCAGACAGCGGCTTTCCCGCCGGCGGCCACCCCACATATTCGACCCAGATCAACCTGGACACGACCGCGGGGTCGCCCTCCAGCGTTACGGTCAAGCTCGCCCCTGGGGTGCTGGCCAGCCCGGCGGCCAATCCCTCCTGCGTCAGGGGCACCGCTCAGCACACGGCCACCTGCCAGATCGGAACCGGGTCAGTGGACACCAGCATCCCCGGCCTGGCCCTGCCCTTCACGGCGTACCTGGCGCCCCCACCCAGTAAGGCCGACGTGGTAGGGATCGACGTGGTGACAGCAGTTCCCGGACTTCCGGTGACCCACGCCGGCGGAAAGCTGGTCCAGACGCCGCGCCACAACGTTCAGACCGTCCTGAGCCTGAGCCTCTCCGGCCTCGGCCTGGCGGCCCAGTTTGTGACCGGGATGACCCTGACCGTGAATGGGACGCTTGACGGCAAGCCGTTCAACCGGATGCCCACAAACTGCTCCCCGGGACCCAGCCAGCTCTCCGTGGTCTACGCCAAGCGGGCGGAGACGGTCACCGCCGTCCCTGACTTCGCTCCGACGGGATGCCGCAAGCTTCCGTATGCCCCGCGCATCAGCGGCACCGCCACGGCAAATGGCAAGCCGGGAGGGGGCCGCGTGGTCACCACGATCACCCAGGCCGTGGGTCAGGCGGCCAGCGCCCGGACCACGCTGACGCTTCCGAGTCCCACCGTGGGGCCGAATCCCGGCGTCCTCTCGCTCCAGAACAGTGGCACGCCCGTGGGATCGGTGGTGGCCGACTCGCCGCTGTTGCCCACTCCGCTCCGCGGCCGCATCTTTCTCACCGGAAGCTTCCAGAAGCCCCGGCTCCTCTTCAAGTTCCCTCCGCCGGCGGCCCTCACGCTGACCGGCATCGTCGACCTCAGCCACAACGCGGTGACCATTCCGGCCGTGCCCGATGTCCCGCTGACCCGGCTGCAGGTCACCTTCCCAGGCGGAGCGAAGTCGCTGCTGGCGGTCTCCTGTGCGGGGCGGCCGGCCAGCCTGAAGGGCGCCTTCACCGCGCAGAGCGGGAAGACCGCCATGGCGTCCGCGCGCCTGACCGTCACGGGCTGCTCGTAGCGCCCGCTGCGGCCAAGGCACCACGCCTGGTCCGAGCGCCGGGCCGCTCGGCGATCCCTTGACAGGGGGCCTCCAAGGGAGAAGACTGGGCGTGTGACCGAGGGGCACAGGGGGCGATCAGTCCTCCGCATCGCTATGACGGCGCTCGTGCCGGTCGTGGCGCTGCTCGGAGCCTCCACGGCTTCCGCCAGCACCCTGCTCCGGGTCGACGGCGTCCACGGCCACGACACCGGGAACTGCCAGGCGGCGCCCTGCAGGACGATCCAATACGCGGTTCTCCAGGGCCGCCCGGCGCCGGACCTGATCACGATTCAGGTTGCCCACGGCACCTATACCCAGGACGTCGCGCTCGGAGCCGCGGATAGCGGCCTGACGATCACGGGCGCCGGGAGCGGTGCCGGCCCGGCCAAGAACACGATCATCAAAGGCGTGAATGGCAATGCCACGTTCGACACAACCACAGCCGGGGACTCGACGTCGCTCTCGCTGGCTCACCTGCGGATCGTCAATCCGGCTGGGGACTCGAACGCGGCCCTGCTGGCCGCCAGCACGAGCCTGAGCCTGAACGACGTGCCGATCGTGGCGAAGGGTATAGGCGCGGGTCTGGTCGACTCAAATGCAGAGGCCACGCTTCTCAACAGCCCGATCACCCTGGAGGGCACGGGCGGAGGCGCCTACGCGGTCAGCGCCGGCGGTGTCTCGCTCAGGATCGTCGGGTCGCCGCTGGAGGTCAAGGGGAGCGGCGGGGGAGTCACCGACGGGGGGGCACCGGTCACGCTAATGAACAGCCCCATCAAGCTGGACAACACGAGTGGATCGGGCCTGGGGGTGGCCAACGGGGGGGCTGCCGTGTCCGTGACGGGGTCGCCCATCCACGTTGCGGGCACCGGCAGCGGGATCCAAAACGGTGGAGATGTGGTCACGGTCAGAAATAGCCCGGTCACGCTGAGCAATGCCGCAAACACGGGCTTCGCCGTCGCCAACGGCGGGGCCGCCGTGATCGTCGATCACTCGGCGCTCGTCAACCATGGCACCGGGGGCGGGATCGTGAATGGTGGCGGTGCGGTCACGGTCACGAACAGTCCGATCACGCTGACCAACTCCGCGGCAATCGGCTACATCGTCGCCAACGGCGGGGCTGCGGTGACGGTCGATCACTCGGCGCTTGTGAACCATGGCACGGGGGGCGGGATCGCCAATGGCGCTGGTCCCGTCACGGTCACGAACAGTCCGATCACGCTGACCAATGCCACGGGAAGCCAGTTCGACGTGACCAACGGCGGGGCGCCGGTGACGGTCGATCACTCTGCGCTTGCGAACCACGGCACTGGGGGCGGGGTGGCCAACGGCGGCGCCCCGGTCACGCTCAAGAACAGTCCGGTCACCTTGACGAATACCGCGGGCAGCGGCTTCGCGGTCTCAAACGGCGGGGGCGCGGTGAGCGTCGATCACTCGCCGCTCGTCACGCACGGCACCAGCAGCGGGGGAGTGGCCAATGGCGGGGCACCGATCACGGTCAACAGCAGCTCGATCAAGGTCCTGAACCCCACGGGCTCCGGCACCGCCATCAGCAATGGAGGCGCGGCCGTGGCGGTCACGGGCTCGCCCATCGTGGTGGCGGGTACCGGGCTGGGGATCGCCAACGGCGGAGGCCCGATCACGGTGACAAAGAGCCCGATCACCCTCACGAACACCTCCAGCACCGTTCCCGCGATTGGCAACGGCGGCGACGTCACCGTTCAGCACTCAAACATCCATGTCAAGGGCAAGGGCGAGGCTGTCGCCACCGGCGGGGGCGCCACGACGCTGAGCAATCTGCGCGTGACGCTTGACAACGCCGCCAGTACAACCCCGGCTCTGGCTCTCGCCGGCCGGGGCTCCTCGCTCTCACACGTGACGATCAGGGGGGCCTGGAAGGGTCCGGCGATTTCCAACGTTGGCTCGCTCAGCATCACCGACAGCAGGCTGAGCGGCGGGCTGTCTCCCGCCGGCCCACTCGTGAACGTCGGGGATGGCGCGGCCCTCGGGAGAGCGGTCTCGATCCAGCGCAGCCGCCTGACCCAGCGCTCTCCCACGAAGCCCGTCCTGGCCGCCGGCAACGCCAACGTCGCCGTGAGCTCGTCCCAGCTGCTCGGCGGAAACAACGGCGTGTCCTTTGCCGTCAGTGGCGGCGTGACACGCACGCTCACGATCGTCAGCTCGACGATCGACGCGGGGGCTCTGGGCATCCGGAACCTGGTGCCGATCAGGTCGGTGGCCGCCACCTCGGACAATACGGCGGGGTCGTTTGCCCTGGTCAACATCGAGGGCTCGATCCTGATCGAGCGCCCGGCGGCCACCCTCGCCGGGGCGAGTGGAGCCGCCGAGGTCGACTGCCTGCGCACCGAGGTACCCAGCACCACGCAGACCGCCACCTCCACCCTGGGGACGATCAGCTGCCCCAACGGCACCAGGGGGAACACGAGCACAGCGTCGCTGGGGACGATCTTCTCCAGCCCGATCACGAACTACAGGCTCAATCCGGCCTGGAGCGGCGTGGACAGCGTCCCTGCGTCGGCAATCTCGCTCCCGTTCCCGTTCACCGACTCGGCGACCGACCTGCTCGGCAACCCGCGAGTGCTCAACGGCCATGGTACGTGCCTGCCCGGCCTGCGCGACAAGGGCGCGATCGAGCTGACCGGCCACAAGGGCGTTGTGCCCAGGCCTGTGATCTCGGGGCCCTCGTCCGTGTTCACCGGCGTCACCGCCTCGTTCACGGGAAAGGCACCCAACCTCCATCCTCCTGTGCATCCCACCTTCCACTGGCACACTTCCGACGGCGCCACCGGCGCCGGCAGCCACTTCTCGCACAAGTGGGCCCACGGCGGGCACCGGACGGTCCTGCTGACCGTGAGAGGCGCGGCGGGGTGCGTGGCCACCACGTCCAAGCAGCTGACCGTACGCAGCCGACGGGCTCACGCAGCCCGCGGTCTCCCCGGATAGCCTCAACGCAGCGGCCTCGGGCGGTTACGCTTCCCCGCCGATGCGGATCGTCGAGCTGACCGAGGCCTCACCCCGCCCGCGCCGGATAGCCGTGGGCGAGTTCGACGGGGTGCATCTGGGCCACCGGGAGGTCATCCGAGGCAGCGACACCGTGCTCACGTTCGAGCCCCACCCGCTGGCCGTCGTCCGGCCCGAGGCGGCTCCCAAGCTGCTCACCACTCTTGAGGTCAAGGCCGAGCTGATCGCCCAGCTCGGCGTCGAGGAGCTGGTGGTGATCCCGTTCGATGAGACCTTCGCCCACCAGACCCCCCAGGAGTTCATCGACGACATCCTCATCGCCCGCCTTGGAGCCACCCATGTCTCGGTGGGGGAGAACTTCCGCTTTGGCCACCGGGCCGCCGGCGACTCGGATGTCCTGGCCGCGCAGCCGGGGTTCCAGACCCGGGTGGTTCCCCTGGTGGAGGTCGACGGCGAGGTCGTCTCCTCAAGCCACATCCGGGCCCTGGTCCAGGCCGGCGAGGTCGAGGCCGCCGCCCGGATGCTCGGAGCTCCCTTCGAACTCCGGGGCGCGGTCGTGGAGGGCGATCGCAGAGGGCGAGAGCTGGGCTTTCCGACGGCGAATATCGTCCCCGACGAGTCGCTGGTCCAGCCCGGGCACGGCGTGTACTTCGCCCGGGCGGATGGGCAGTGCGCCGCGGTCAGCGTGGGCGTGCGCCCCACGTTCCGCACCGGGAGCGGGGTTCTGGTGGAGGCGTATGTCCTTGATCAGGAGCTGGAGCTCTACGGCCGCCCGCTGCGCCTTCAGTTCCTGGCCCGCCTGCGGGGCGAGCGGCGTTTTGAGTCCGTGCAGGCGCTGGTGGAGCAGATGCACCGTGACGTGGAGCGCGTCCGGGAGCTCTGCTCCTAGAACCGCTTGGCAGCCGGTGGCTCAGCTGCTGCTAGCCTGACCGCCGGCATGACCCTAACCCAGGAGCGAACGCAGGAGCTGGTCGAGAAGTTCGGCGGCTCGGCCACCGACACCGGCAAGACCGAGGTCCAGGTTGCGCTGCTCACCGAGCGGATCAACCTGCTCACCGAGCACCTGCGGGCCCACAGCAAGGATCACCATTCGCGCCGGGGGCTGCTGATGCTGGTGGGTCGGCGGCGCCGCATGCTGAATTACCTGCAGCGGGCTGACCTGGAGCGCTACCGCTCCCTGGTGCGCGAGCTCGGCCTGCGCCGATGACCACCTCCGAGGCGGGGCCGCTGGCCGCCGGGACGACCGTGCCGGGGTTCACGTTGCGGCGGGAGGATGGCAGCGAATTCACCCGGGATGACCTTCTCGGCCACACCACCGTCCTGGTCTTCTACCCCTTTGCCTTCAGCCGGGTGTGCACCGACCAGCTCAACCTGTACGAGGAGGTGCTGGACGACCTGAAGGCCAAGGGGGCCACGCTCTACGGTGTCTCCTGTGATGCGCCGTACGCCCAGAGCGCCTTCCGGGAGAAGCTCGGGGTCAGCATCGAACAGCTCTCGGACTTCGAGCCCAAGGGCGCGGCCTGCCGGGCCTTTGGGACCTACCACCCCGGCGGCTTTCCCCAGCGCGCGCTGGTCATCGTGGGTCCTGATGGGGTGGTCAAGTGGAGCTACCAGGCGCCCTCACCAGTTGAGCTGCCGGGGGCCAATCTGATCTTCGACGGACTGGCGGCGGCAGAGGCTTGACGGAGCTGGGCTCGGCCCCGGTGCCCGAGCTCTCACCTGAGGACCACGTGCGCGGTCCCGAGGGCGCGCCGCTCGTCATCGAGTACGCCGACTTCGAGTGTCCGTTCTGCGCCGCCCTTGAGCCCAGGCTGGCCCAGATGCCGGTACGCAGGGCCTTCCGGCACTTTCCGGTTCGCTCCAGTCACCCCCGGGCCTGGGCGGCCGCCTGCGCGGCCGAGGCCGCCGATCTCCAGGGCAGCTTCTGGGAGATGCACGACCTGCTGTTCGCCGACCAGGGCCGCCTGGAGGATCCACATCTCTGGCGGCGGGCGGAGCAACTCGGGCTGGATGTGGAGCGCTTCGAGGCCGATCGGCGGAGCGACGCCCTCGGCGCCCGGGTCCGGCGCGACTTCACCTCCGGTGTCCGGGCGGGCGTGGTCACGACGCCGACCGTGTTCAGCGGCGACAGTGTGCTCAGCGGTCAGATCAGCGAGAACGCGCTGGCCGTCCTGCTCCGGACGTGAATTCGGCCTGGGTCTCCGGCCTCGGCTATCCTCACCCTGTTCGGAACAAAGAAAGAAAAACGAAGAACTTCGCCTACCGAACGGCGAAGCAGAAGGGAACTGAATATGTCTGACGGCGTAACACGCGTCGCCGTGGAAGTTGGGGGCGAGGAGATCTCGTTCGAAACCGGCAAGCTCGCAAAGCAAGCTTCCGGTGCAGTCGTCGTCCGCTCGGGCGACACGATGGTCCTGTGCACCGCCACCGCGGGCAACCTCCGGGACGTCGACTTTCTCCCGCTCACCGTGGATGTGGAGGAGCGGATGTACGCGGCCGGGAAGATCCCCGGCTCATTCTTCAAGCGAGAGGGCCGCGCCGGCGAGAAGGCCACGCTGACCGCCCGCCTGATCGACCGGCCCATCCGGCCGCTCTTCCCCAAGGGGTGGCGGTACGAGACTCAGCTGGTGGCTCTTCCAGTCTCGGTCGACCACGAGCACCCGTACGACGTCCTGGCCATGAACGGTGCCTCGGCGGCGCTGATGATCTCCGAGATCCCGATGCCCACGCCGGTCGGTTCGGTGCGCATCGGCAAGATCGAGGGCAACTTCGTCATCAACCCTGACGAGGAGCAGCTGGTCGAGAACACCGAGCTGGATCTGATCGTGGCCGGAACTGAGGACGCGATCCTGATGGTTGAGGCCGGCGCCAGCGAGGTGCCTGAGGCCGAGATTCTCGACGCCCTCGACATCGCCCACGAGGAGATCAAGAAGCTGTGCGCGGCCCAGCGCGAGCTGGCCGAGCAGGCCGGAAAGGCCAAGCTCGACGTCCAGGTGCCTGAGGTGGACCCGGGCCTGTACGAGCAGATCAAGGCATCACATGGCGCTGCGCTGGATTCGGCCACGCAGGTGGAGGACAAGCTGGAGCGCCAGGACGCCTGCCGGACGGTGGAGGAAGAGGTTCTGACCCAGTACGCGGGTGACGCCGAGAGCGAGGGCTACGCCGAGCGGCGGGCTGCCGCCCAGCTGGCGTTCGACAAGCTGGAGAAGTCGCTGATTCGGGAGCGGATCGCGGTCCAGAAGAAGCGCCCGGATGGCCGGGGGGCCGAAGAGATCCGGCCGATCGCGGTCGACGTTGGCGTGGCTCCCCGCACCCATGGCTCGGCCCTGTTCACCCGCGGCCAGACCCAGGCTCTCAGCGTGGTTGCGCTGGGGACCACCCGCGAGGAGATGCGTCTGGACACGCTGGGCCTGGAGACCGCCAAGCGATACTTCCACCACTACAACTTCCCGCCGTTCTCGGTGGGTGAGGCGGGCTTCATGCGCGGTCCCAAGCGCCGGGACATCGGCCACGGTGCGCTGGCCGAGCGGGCGCTGGTACCGATGATCCCCACCCAGGAGGAGTTCCCGTACACGATTAGGATCGTGTCGGACATCCTGGAGTCCAACGGATCCTCGTCGATGGCCTCCGTATGTGGCTCGACCCTGTCCCTGATGGACGCCGGCGTCCCGATCAAGTCCGCCGTGGCGGGTATCGCCATGGGACTGATCAAGGAGGGGGATGACTACATCATCCTGACCGACATCGCCGGCGTGGAGGATCACCTGGGCGACATGGACTTCAAGGTCGCCGGAACGGAGAAGGGGATCACCGCCCTTCAGATGGACATCAAGATCACCGGTGTGACCTTCGAGATCATGCGCGATGCCCTGACCCAGGCCAGGGTGGCCCGGGAGTTCATCCTTCAGGAGATGGCCAAGGTGATCGACGCGCCGCGGACCGAGCTGTCAAAGCACGCCCCGCGGATCTCCACCATCAGCATCGATCCCGAGAAGATCGGCCTGCTCATCGGCAAGGGCGGCGAGACGATCCGAGGGCTCCAGGAGGAGTTCGAGGCCCAGATCGATGTCTCCGAGGATGGACAGGTCCTGGTCTACGCGGCCGACGGCGAGCGTGGCGACGCGCTGGTGGATCGCATCCGCTCCATGACCAAGGATGTGGAGGTGGGAGACGAGTTCCAGGGCAAGGTGGTCAAGACCACCGCCTTCGGAGCGTTCGTCGAGCTCTCCAAGGGGACCGACGGTCTGCTGCACATCTCCAACGTCGCGCCGGGCCGTCGGATCGACACCGTGGAGGAGGTGCTCAACCGCGGTGACGAACTCGCCGTGCGGGTGGTCGAGGTCGATCGGGAGCGCGGTCGGATCGGGCTTCGCCTGGCCGACGATCCAGACGTGGCGGGCAAGAGCGCCGAGGAGCTGGCCGGCGTGGGCACGGGCGATCCCGGGCCCTCCCGCGGTCGCGACCGTGATCGCGGCGGTCGTGACGGCCGGGGTGGGCGCGGACACCGGGACCGCGATCGAGACCGTGACCGTGACCGCGACCGTGATCGCGACGGAGGGCGCGTGCGTGACCGTGACCCTGAGCGGCCACGCTCGTAGTGCTCCAGGAGCACCGCCTCACCACGCTTGACAGCGGCGTACGGATCGTGAC
Source organism: Solirubrobacteraceae bacterium (assembly GCA_045805485.1). Taxonomy (GTDB): domain Bacteria; phylum Actinomycetota; class Thermoleophilia; order Solirubrobacterales; family Solirubrobacteraceae; genus Palsa-465. The sequence goes on from JBJMLC010000001.1 coordinate 10,774, forward strand.
GGAGGCCATGCCCTCCGTCCGATCTGTCTCGCTGGGGTTGTGGATCGGGACGGGGTCGCGTTACGAGACAGACGAGCAGGCGGGACTCTCGCACCTGATCGAGCATCTGCTCTTCAAGGGATCGGCCAAGTACGGCTCGCTGGAGATCGACCAGATCTTCGACACCATGGGCGCCGAGCTGAACGCGGGCACCGGCAAGGAGACCACGTCCGTGTACGCACGGGTGATCGACCAGCACCTGGCCGAGGCCTTCGACGTGATGGCAGACATGGTGTTCCGCCCCGCCTTCCAGGAGATCGACTCCGAGCGGGAGGTGATCCTGGAGGAGATCGCCATGTACGAGGACGATCCTCAGGAGAAGGTGTTCGACGTCTTCGGCGGGGCCGTGTTCGGGCCTGACCCCCTCGGCCGAGCCATCATCGGCCGCGCCCCGGTGATCGCCCAGACCCCGGCCGAGGACATCTCGCGCTTCCACGCCGCTCGCTACCAGCCTGAGAACGTGGTGATTGCGGCGGCCGGGGCGATCGATCACGACGAGCTGGTGCGGCTGGCCTCCGAGCGGGTCCAGGGACCAGACCCTGATCAGCCCGCGCCGGGCCAGCCGCCGGGATCGCCGGTGGTGCCGGCGGGCGTCGCCTCCCGGAGCCGGTTTGAGCGCAAGGACACCGAGCAGTACCACGTCTGCCTGGGCGGGCTGGGCATCTCCCGTCACGACGATCGCCGGTTCGCCCTGCGCGTCCTGGACACCCTGTTCGGGGGGACATCCTCCTCACGCCTGTTTCAGGAGGTCCGGGAGCGCCGCGGGCTGGCCTACGCGGTGTACTCGTTCACCAGCGCCTACCGGGACACCGGTCAGGTGGGCCTGTACCTGGGCACCAGAGCTGAGAACCTGGGCCAGGCCATGGCGGTGATCGGGACCGAGCTGGACAGACTGCGGTCCGATCCAGGGTCGACCGAGGAGCTGGAGCGCGCCAAGGAGAACCTGAAGGGACGGGTGGTGCTGGCTCTGGAGTCCACCGGCGCGCGCATGAATCGCCTGGGCTCGGAGATCCTGGCCGATGAGCCGCTCATATCGCTGGATCAGGTGGTGGAGCGGATAGAGGCCGTCACCCGAGAGGACCTGGAGGCGCTCGTGGCCGAGCTGTGGGGGGCCGAGCACATGGCGGCGGCCGGAATCGGACCGGACGAGGCGCTGTTCGAGGAGGCGCTCCAGGCGGCCGCTCCGACCTCGGTCGGTGCATGATCGCGGTCGCGGTGGCCGGGGCCGCCGGGCGCATGGGGCAGACCGTGTGCGCGGCCGTGGAGGAGGCGCCGGACATGGAGCTCGTCTCCCGGGCCGACCCCGCCCTCGGCGTCACCCTGGAGCAGGCCCTGGCCGAGCATCCCGACGTCCTGGTCGACTTCACAGTTCCCCAGAGCGCGGTGGGCAACGTCCGGGAGGCCGTGGCGGCGGGCGTCCACGTAGTTGTAGGAACGACCGGCTTCGACGCGGCCGAGCTGGACGATCTGCCGAGGACGTCGGCCAACGTGTTCGTGGCTCCGAACTTCGCCATCGGAGCGGTGCTCATGATGCGCTTTGCCCAACAGGCGGCGCAGCACATGGCTCGGGCGGAGATCATCGAGCTCCACCACGACCGCAAGCTGGACAGGCCGAGCGGCACCGCGGCCCGGACCGCCGCCCTGATGCGGGAGTCGGCGCCTGATCTTGAGGACATTCCGATCCACTCTGTCCGCCTCCCCGGCCTGGTGGCCCACCAGGAGGTGATCCTGGGCGAGGTGGGGCAGACGCTGACGATCCGCCATGACTCGATCGATCGTGAGTCGTTCATGCCCGGGGTGCTGCTGGCCATCCGGCGCGTGGCTGAGCTGGAGGAGTCCCCCATGGTGGGGCTGGAGAACCTGCTGTAGCTGGCATGTCGGGTTTCACGCCTGCTCATCGCGGTGGAAAGGGGCCACCGCTGGTATGCGTGCACGGGTTCATCGACACGTGGCGGACGTGGGAGCTCGTGCTCCCCGCGTTGGAGAAGAAGCACGAGGTCCTGGCACCCACCCTGCCCGGGCATGCCGGCGGGCCCGCACAGCCTGAGCGGCTGGAGGACGACACGCTCGTGGCTGGGGTGGAGGCAGCCATGGATGACGCCGGCTGGGATACCGCCCACGTGGTCGGGAACTCGCTCGGTGGCTACGTGGCCCTTCAGCTGGCGGCCCGCGGGCGAGCCAGGACCGTGGTGGCGCTCGCTCCCGCCGGAGGCTGGGCCGAGGGTGAGCCACTGCACGAGGAGAGGCTCCACCACTTCGCGACCCTGCGCGAGCTCGTCCGGAACGCCGCCCCGTACGCGGATCAGATCGTGGCCTCGACCGAGGGCAGGCGTCGGGCCACGCTCTACACCACGGTGAACTTCGAGCACATACCTCCGGACCTCCTGGCCCACCAGATCCGCGGCGTGGCCGCATGCGACGGTGCCGAGGCGTTGATGGAGCGGGCGCGGCGCGATGGCTACCGACTGGACACCGAGCGGATCACCTGTCCGGTGCGCATCGTGTGGGGAACCGAGGACGCGCTGTTGAATTGGCCCCGTATGGCCGTGCGCTACCGCGAGGCGCTGCCGAATGCCGACTGGGTCGAGATGCCCGGCGTCGGCCACAGCCCGCAGCTCGACGTCCCGGCGGAGACGGCGGAGCTGATTCTGGGGTTTATTGACCAATACACCGCGGGGCCGTAACCGAGCTGGCGATATCGTCGTCCCCTCGCAACCAGAGGAGCGACCCATGACCACCACCTCCGAATTCGTACGCGCCGTCGACTTCGTCGGCCTGCCCACCCGTGACCTGGAGGCAGCGGCCCGGTTCTATGGCGAGACGCTCGGGCTGCCCCGCTCGGTCTACATGCCGGACCGCAACTACTCGGAATTTGAGACCGGCAACCTCACGCTAAGCGTCTATAACCCGGAGAAGATGGGCATGGAGCACCGGGTGAGCCCCAACCCGGTGGCCCTGAACGTCGATGACGTGGCCGAGGTCCGTCAGGCGCTGGAGGGCCGGGGCGTCCAGTTCCAGGGCGAGATCCTGGACACCGGCGTGTGCCACATGGCCTTCTTCGCCGATCCTGACGGCAACGCCCTCATGCTCCATCACCGCTACGCACCGCGCGCCACGGAAGACGGTTAGGTACCAACCAAAGCGTCCGGACCCGGAATCTTTTTTGTCGTTCCCGGGTAGCCCCTGTCAGTAATCCGACAGCTTCCCGGCCACGGCCACAGGCAGGGGAGGCTGGGAAGGGAACGACGTTGAAGCACCCCGAGCTTGATCTATCCCAGCGGGAGAACCACACGGGTGTGCCGGGAAACGGAGCGCTCGCCATCGAGATGGTGCGGGTCCTCGAAGCGGATCCCGGCCTGGCGGGGACCCTGCCCGCTGCGGAGCTGGAGCGCGCCCGCGCCCTGGCCGTGGCGCCGATTGTGCACTTCGGCCGCGGGATACACCACCGCCTGGTCGGCGATGAGGTGACCCGCGGGCATCTGGGCCTGCTGGTTCTTGACGGGTTGATCGCCCGGCATCTGTGCTTCGGCGAGATCGCGGCGCCTGAACTTCTGGGGCCGGGCGATCTGCTGCGGCCCTGGCCCCGCCTGGCCGCCACCCAAGAGAGGACCGAGACGCGCTGGGAGATGCTCACGGGGACGCGCATGGCGTTCCTGAACCATGAATTCGCGGCGCGGATCGCCCCGTGGCCCGAGCTGGCCGCGGCGCTGCTGGACCGGGTGGCTCAACGGGCCGATTCTCAGGTGCTCCTGGCGGCGCTACGTCAGGCCCGCCGGGTGGACAACCGCCTGCTGCTTGCCCTGTGGTACCTGGCTGGACGCTGGGGCGCGCCGGAGGGGGCCGGGCGGCGTCTCTCCATCCAGCGGATCACCGGCGAAACACTGGCCCGAATGGTCGGTGGGCGGCGTCAATCCGTGAGCACCGCCATGGGGCACCTGGCTGACCGAGGCGCCATCAGGCGAAATCGCGACGGCACGGTGACGATTGCCGCGCCGCCACCCGAGCTCGCCCCGCTGGCGGTGCCGGCCGAATCTCGGTGAGAGCTATCCGCCGCCAGGCTCGGATCCGTGAGCCTCGCCGGCGGCGCTCAGGATCCGCTCGCGCAGGCGCTCGGTCTCGCCTGCGGCCGCCGCCCGAGCCGCCCGTTCGTCGGTCAGCGCGACCCCGTGCTCCTCAGCCAGGTCCAGCAGCTCCTGGCGCTGCTCGTCACGCATGGCAAAGCGGAAGAACAGCCAGGCCAGCAGGACCACCGTGAGCAGCGACTCCTCAATCATCATCAGCCCGCCGGCCAGGTTCTGGTCTGACAGCGGGTTCAGGCCTCGCGGAGCATCCCGGGCGTTGTAGACGGGGTAGAAGACCGTCTGGCCCCAGATGAGCACGTTGGCCAGCACGGCGCCGAGCAGGCGGACCGAGATCACATAGAGAAGGGCGCCCCACCCCTGGAACCATTGCGGCTTTGGCAGCGGTCCGATCAGGGCCAGCCAGAGGAGGGCGCCGAACCAGAGCATGCAGGCGTGCTCCAGCGAATGGACCAGGTCATGGTTGATGGCCGCCTGGTAGAAGAATGGGATGTGCCACATGTACAGGTTCAGCGCCCACAGGATCAGGGCGATGAGCGGCGTGGCCATGACCCGCAGGGGGCGCGTGGCCTTCATGTGCAGGAGGGGTTGGAGAACGGGACCGGTGAGCCCGAGCACGATGAACAGCGAGGCGATGTCGCCGATCACGATGTGCTGGGCCATGTGGACCACGAGCAGCGAATCGGCCAGGTCGTCCACCGGCCCCAGCTGCACGACGGTCATCAAGACCACCCCCAGGACGAAGCACCAAACACGCCAGCTCGCCACCGGCCGTCGCTCCCGGGCGAGCGTGCGCAGCCGCCGGCCATACAGCGTCAGGTACGTGACCGCGACGATGATCGGCGGCAGCACCTCCCCCAGGTGGACTGGGTTCGAGTACGTCGCGTCGGCGAACGGCGGGGCGAGCATCACAACCAGGCGCCTCGAAGGTACCGGAATCAGGCGCCCTCTCCTCCGATCTCCTCGCTCCGCGCGCTCCGCCCGGGGGTAAAACGGCACGAGCCGTTAGTCTCCGGCCGGTGAAACGGCTCCTGGCGCTCCCGATCCTCCTGCTGGCTGCGATTCCAGCCGCCTGCGGCAGCAGCTCCTCCACGCCCACAACCCCGCCGGCCACCGCTGGCGGCGGGGGCGCGTCCGCACTGTCCGCCAAGAAGCTCTCAGGCCTGGGAGTCGTGCTGGTCAACGGGGAGAGCCGCACGCTCTACGTCTTCGCTCCTGACCACGCCAAGAAGGTGACCTGCACGGGGAAGTGCGCCCAGGTCTGGTCGCCGCTCAAGGTGTCGGGCGGGCAGAAGCCCCCACTGTCAGGCGGCGTCAAGGCCTCGCTGGTGGCCAGCGCTCCGAATCCCGCCGGCGGTCAGGTGGTGACCTACGCCGGCTGGCCGCTGTACACCTACGTGTCCGACGCCACGCCGGGGACCGCCCACGGCCAGGCCCTGAACAATAGTGGCGGGGTCTGGTACGTGATCACGCCGTCCGGCCAGGTGATCAAGCACCGAGGCGGCGCAGGCTCCAGCAGCGGCTCCGACGGATACTGAGCCGGCGCTCTCACGGCCCGGAGGCGGCGCGAGGCGGCCTGCGATAATCGGCGCCGATGCCTGCTGAGCTCGGCGCGACCCTGACCGCGATGGTGACTCCGTTCGACGAACGGGGGCGCATCGACGAGGACGCGACGGCCAGGCTGATGGACCACCTCCTGGGGCATGGCTCCGAGGGTCTGGTGGTGTGCGGCACCACGGGAGAGGCGGCCACCCTGGACGATGACGAGCACCTGGCGATGGTCGAGCTGGTTGTGGAAGAGCGGCGGCGGAACCATCCAGAGGCCACGATCGTGGCCGGCGCGGGATCCAACGACACCCGCCACGCCGTGCGCCTGACCGAGCGGGTGACCGAGATCGGCGTCGATGCCGTGCTCTCGGTCAATCCCTATTACAACCGGCCGAGCCGCCGCGGAATCATCCGGCATTTCGAGGAGGTCAACCGGGCCACCGACCGCCCGATCCTGCTCTACAACATCCCCCAGCGCACCGGCTCGGACATGCCCAACGACCTCCTGGCAGAGCTGGCGCAGCTGGAGAACGTGTTTGGCGTCAAGCAGTCCAACCCGGACAACCTGGCCAGGATCGACGGCCTGCGCATCTACGCGGGGAACGACGATCTTCTGGCTGACGTGCTTGATCTGGGGGAGCCCGGCGGGATCATGGTGGCCAGCCATGTGGTGGGCGACCAGATGCGACGGATGGTCGATGAGCCCGATCGCCGAAGGGAGATCGACGCCTCCCTGCAGGACGTATACCAGGCCCTCTCCGTGGCTCCGCTGGCCTGTTCGATCAAGGCGGCGCTGGCCATGATGGGTCTCCCCGTGGGCGCCCCGCGCCTGCCCTACGTCGAGCTTGACGACCAGGAGAAGGACATCGTGCGCGGCATGCTGGAGCGCCACGGGCTCCTCCGGGTCCTGACGGCGTGAGCCACATCCGCCTCGGCACCCAGGATCCTGGATGAGCGGCACCCTGCGCGTCCTCCCGCTAGGCGGGCTGGGCGAGATCGGCAAGAACATGACCGTCGTGGAGTACGACGACCGGATCGTGGTCGTGGACTGCGGGCTGCGCTTTCCCACCAGCGACATGCTCGGCATCGACCTGGTGCTGCCTGACTTCAGCTACCTGCGGGAACGGGTGAATGACATCGAAGGGATCGTCATCACCCACGGGCACGAGGATCACCTCGGCGCGCTCCCGTGGGTCCTGCGCGAGCTCGGCCAGGACATCCCGGTGTTCGGCGGAGCCCTGACCGTGGCCATGGCTCGTAGCAAGCTGGACGAGCACCGGCTGCGTGAGGTGCCCCTGGAGGACGTGGCTCCGGGACAGGAGCTGACAATGGGCCCGTTCACGGTGGAGCTGGTCCACATGACGCATTCGATCCCGGACTCGTGCGCGGTGGCCGTGACGACAGAGCTCGGCACCGTGCTGGTGACCGGCGACTACAAGTTCGACCAGACGCCGGTGGACGGTCAGCCGGCTGACGTCTCCCGCCTGGCCGAGCTGGGGCGCCAGGGCATCCTGCTGTTGTGTGGCGACTCCACCAACGCCGACCGGCCCGGGTTCTCTCCGTCCGAGCGAGGCGTCGGTCCCCACCTTCAGGAGGTCTTCGCCCGGGCTCCGGGGCGAATCGTGGTCACGAGCTTCGCCTCCAACATCCACCGGGTCCAGCAGGTGGTCGACGCCGCCTCCGCGCTTGGCCGCAAGGTGGCGCTCGTCGGGCGGTCGATGCGTAAGAACGTCAACATCGGGCGCTCGCTGGGCCACATCCAGTTTCCGGAGGGCATCCTGATCCAGCCTCAGGAGGTCGAGGACTGGCCTGACGAGAAGGTGGTCGTCGTGTCAACGGGATCTCAGGGCGAGCCGCTGTCTGCTCTGCGCCGGATGGCCCACAACGACCACCGGACGATCAAGCTGCGCCGCGGGGACACAGTCGTCTTCTCGGCCACCCCCATCCCGGGCAACGAGCGAGCCGTGGGCGAGACGATCGATCGGCTGTACCACATCGGCTGCGAGGTGATCACCCCGCGGGAGGCTCCGATCCACGCCTCAGGCCACGGGTATCAGGAGGAGCTCAAGCTGATGCTCAACCTGGTCAGCCCGCGACACGTGCTGCCCGCCCACGGTGATCACAAGCGCCTCCATCTCCACGCCGGGCTGGCCGCCGCCGTGGGTATCGAATCCGAGCGGGTGTTCCCGGGCGAGAATGGCCTTCCCCTCCTCATTGACGAGGCTGGAGCGCGCTTCGGGGAGCCCGAGCAATCAGGCATGGTGTTCGTGGACGGCGTGGACATCGGGGACCCGGCCGACGTGGCCCTGAGGGATCGCCGGATGCTCTCCGACGACGGCATCTTCATCGTGGTGGCCACGATCTCCGAGCAGAGCGGTGAATCGGTTGTGCCCCCGGAGGTGATCTTCCGAGGTGTGCCGTTCATCGAGCAGGCGGATGGCCTGGTTGAGGACATCCGGGGGGAGGTTGAGCTCTGCCTCACCAAGGCCGTGGCGGAGGGCATCCGGGAGATCGACATGCTCCAGCGGGAGCTCCACGACGACCTGGCCGCGTTCGTCTACGACCGCCTGCGCCGCCGGCCGATGGTGCTCCCCGTGGTCGTGGAGGTGTAGTCGCCGGCGCGGTCGGCCCCGGCCTGGGGCTCGGGCTCCGCCGGCGGTAGGACGTCGTCCTTGGCCGCGGGGAGGCGCACCACAAAGCAGGTCCCACTCCCTCCGTCGCCGTGCGTGAGGGTCACCGTGCCGCCGTGGGACTCGGCCACCGCCTGGACGATGGCCAAGCCCAGGCCGGAGCCCAGGGCGCCCTCGCCGCCTCCGCGCACGAACCGCTCGAATACCCGGTCAGCCAGCTCAGGCGGGATGCCGGGTCCCGTGTCCTCCACCACCACCACAGCGTGCCCGTCGGAGCTTGACGTGGAGGCCCGGACCCGGGTGCCCGGCGGTGTGTGCCTGACCGCGTTCTCCAGGAGATTTAGGACCATCCTGTGTAGCTCATCCCGCGCACCCGACACCCGCGCCGGGCGGGCGTCCACGGCCAGCTCGTGTTCATCGGCCACGGGGCCGATCTCCGAGGCGGCCTCCATCAGCACGTCGGACAGCTCGGTCGGTCGATGGGGCTGCATCCGCCTGGCGTCGGCCCGGGCGAGCAGCAGCAGGTCACCCACCAGCCTCCGCATCCGCCGGGCCGATCGCAGCGCCGCCTGCGCGGTGTCGGCCTGCTCGCCCTCCAGCTCCTCGGACAGCAGCTCCAGGCTGGCCAGGACACTGGTCAGCGGCGTGCGCAGCTCGTGGGAGGCGTCGGCCACGAACTCCCGCTGGCGAGCCAGCATCGTCTCGGTGCCCGTGCGCGCTTCGTCCAGGCTCTGAAGCATGCCCTCCAGGGTGCGGGCCAGCTCGGCCACCTCGTCGTCAGCCCTGGGGAGGGGCACGTGACGGCTGGGATCGCGAGTGCGCTCGATCTCCCGGGCCGCCTCGGTGAGCTCCACTATCGGTCGTATGGCCCGCTGGGCCGTGGCCAGCCCGGCCAGCAGGGCCAGGACCGTGCCCCCCAGCACCCCCAGCAGCAGGAAGAACTGAACCCGAGCGATCGTGTGGTCAAGGTCGGACAGCGGGCGGGCGTAGAGCAGCCAGACCCTGTGCTCCGATCCCGGCCCGGCGACGCGGAGCTGGTGGGGCACGACCACCCGGTACCCCAGCTCCTGGGTGACCACCGGCTCGAACGGCGCCGGGAACAGGGGCGGCTCCAGCTGTGGAGGCTTCTTCGGATGGCGGTTGAGCACCTGGTCCTGGGTGCACAGCGGGGTGCCGTCGTCGGTGTAGATCCGGATCTGGGCGTGCTCGGCCGAGACGAAGTCGCTCAGGCTGATGTTGGTGTTCGCGCAGTCAAGCTCGCCGTTGGGTTGCCAGTGGAGCTTCAGCTGGTGGGCCAGCGCCTGCGCGGTGTTCTGGACGTCGGTGTTGAAGGTCCCCCGGACCTGCTTGGTCGTCAGCACGCCGACCAGCGTGGCGAACGCCGCCAGGATGACGAACGTCAGGGCGGCCGACCCGCCGGCCAGCCGCCAGCGGACGGGGATCGCCCTATACGCGGAGAACGTAGCCCGCGCCGCGGATCGTATGGAGGAGCCTGGGCTCTCCATCCGCTTCAAGCTTCCTTCTCACGTTGGACACAAACACCTCGATGGTGTTCGTCATCGAGAACGGGTCGTAGCCCCACACCTCATCGAGCAGCCGCTGTCGGGAGATCACGATGCGCTCATTTCGCATCAGGTATTCCAACAGCTCAAATTCTCTCTGAGTTAAATCAACCGGCCGACCGGACCGCGAGACCTCGTGCGTGTCGGGATTGAGGCGCAGGTCGCCCACGGCCAGCGCGGCCTGGCCCCGGGGAGGCCGCCGGCGCAGGAGGGCCCGGAGCCTGGCCAGCAGCTCCTGGCGTTCGAACGGCTTGACCAGGTAATCGTCGGCCCCTGCGTCCAGTCCCTCAACGCGGGCTTCGACGGCGTCCCGCGCTGTCAGAACCAGGATTGGAACATCTCCGTCCAGACGGAGACGCTTGGCCACATCGATTCCGTCCAGCTGGGGGAGCCCTAGATCCAGGATGATCAGGTCAGGGAGGAACGAGTGCGCGTCGTCGAGCGCGCTGAGTCCGTCCCCGGCGATCTTGACGTCGTAGCCCTCCAGGCGCAGTGAGCGCTGGAGTATCTGGGCAATCGCCTCGTCGTCCTCCACCACCAGGACTCGAGGCGCGCGGTCATAATCAGGCATCGTGGACAGATGGTAGGGCGGGTGTGGCGCTGGGCCCGGCGGCGGGGAAGGACACAGAGCCCGGCCGTCGAAGCGATGTAGTCGGACATGGCCGCGCGCACGCGAAAGAAGCCCACCAGGCCCGGGGGGCGCGCTGCCACCAGGCGCGGCCGGCGCTCGCTGCTCACACGCCTCCCAGCCATGCGCCCGCCGGAACTGGCGCCCCACCAGGTCGATGTCATCGCTCTGGCGCTGATCGCGCTGGGGATCTTCCTCGGTGCGGTGGCCTACGGGCGGCTGTCAGGCGGACCCGTGGGCAGCGGCGCCATCGACGCGGTTCGATTTCTCCTGGGCGCCGTGGGATACGTGGTGCCGGCCGCCCTCGTCCTGTGCGGTGCGCTCGTCCTGGCCCGGGAGCTGCGGCCGCCGGGTAGGCCGCTGCGCACCGGCGCCATCTTCCTGACCTGCGCCATCACGCTGGCCCTGGCAGCCGGAATGGTCGGTCGGGGCGCCCTGCACGGCGCGGCCTTCTGGAAGGCCAGCGAGTTCCGCGCCCGGGGCGGGATCCTGGGCCAGGGGGAGTACTGGCTGAGCTCGCACCTGCTCTCGACCACCGGAGCCGAGATCCTGGCTGTGTTCCTCTTCCTGGCCGGCCTGGTTCTGGTGACCGGGGCGGGTCTGGCGGGGATCGTCCTGATCGCCCGGGACGGCGTGACCGGCACCGGACGGGTGGTCCGCCGGACCACCGAGGAGCTGGCCCATACGGTGGCTGGTCGTGCCGCCTCGCCGCCCGCCGAGCCGTTTCTGCCCCCCGAACCTGACACCTCGGAGCTGGTCATCCGGGCCACGCATGTGGAGGCTCCCCCGAACGAGGACGAGCCGATCGACGAGGTGCCCGCGGAGAGCACCAACGAGCTGCCTGAAGAAGAGCAGGAGGCCCTGGAGGGGGTCATGTCGGCTCGTCCAGAGGATCTCACCCCGCGCGGCCGGTACCGGGCCAGCGTCACGGACGATCCGGACTTCGCCTGGCGTGTGCCGTCGGCGCGATTCCTCGTTCGCTCCTCCGGTGAGGCGGCCAAGCCTGACACCGCCGGTCAGGAGCAGGTGGCCAGGACGCTGCTGGAGACGCTGGGCCACTTCGGGATCAACGCCCAGGTCCTCGGCCGGGTCACCGGCCCCCACATCACGCGCTACGAGCTGCGCCTGGCCCCGGGCATCAAGGTGTCCAAGGTCGCCCAGCTGAAGGACGACCTGGCCTACGCGCTGGCCGCCACAGACATCCGGATCCTGGCCCCGATCCCGGGCAAGCAGGCCGTCGGCGTCGAGGTGCCCAACGCCCGCCGGCGGATCGTCCACCTGGGAGACGTCTTCCAGGAGCCGCCGGCGGACTGGTCGCGGCTCGCGGTCTGGCTCGGCAAGGACGTGGCCGGACGGGCCATCGGCGCCGATCTGGCCAAGATGCCGCATCTGTTGGTCGCCGGAACGACCGGAGCCGGCAAGTCCGCCTGCGTGAACGCGATGCTGTCCTCGATCCTGCTCCGCGCCACGCCCCACGACGTGCGCTTTGTGCTTGTCGATCCCAAGCAGGTTGAGCTCAACCACTACGAGTCGATCCCGCACCTGCTCACCCCGGTGATTACCAGCCCGCGCATGGCCGCCAACGCTCTCCAGAACCTGGTCAAGGAGATGGAGAGCCGCTACGGCCTGATGTCCCTGGCCCGGACCCGCTCGCTGCCGGAGCTCAACCGGGCGCGTGAGCAGCGGGGCGAGCCCCGGCTTCCGTACATCCTGTGCGTGATCGACGAGCTGGCCGACCTGATGATGGTGGCGCCGGCCGAGGTCGAGGACTCGATCATCCGCCTGGCCCAGAAGGCTCGCGCGGTCGGGATCCATCTGGTACTGGCCACGCAGTCCCCGCGGGTGGACGTGATCACGGGGATGATCAAGGCCAATGTGCCCTCCCGGATCGCCTTCGCCGTGTCCAGCCAGGTCGACTCACGAGTCATCCTGGACCAGAACGGTGCCGAATCGCTGCTCGGGCAGGGCGACCTGCTGTTCTCGCCCGTGGGCGCATCCAAGCTCCAGCGCATTCAGGGGGCCTGGATCGACGAGTCGGAGATCGCCAAGCTGACCGACGACTGGCGTCGTCAGGGCGAGCCGGAATTCCACGACGAGCTGCTGGAGGAGGTCATCTCCGCCGACGAGGACGGCGGCGGCGAGGACGGTGAGCTCTCGCGTGACGAGGACCCGCTGCTGGAGGAGGCCATCGGGTTGGTGGCGCAGATGGGCACCGCGTCGACGTCCATGCTCCAGCGCCGCCTGCGCCTGGGCTACACCCGGGCGGGCAGGCTCATAGACATGCTGGAGCGCCGGGGCATCATCTCGGGCTATGAGGGCTCAAAGCCCCGCCAGGTGCTGATCGGCGAGGCCGACGTGCCCCGGATCCTCTCCCACCTGGCCGAGGCGGAGGGCGCGTCAGCGGTCGGGGCCGGGACGGACGCCGCGGACATGGATTAAGAGTGCGTAACGCGCCGGTTTCCAGCGCGTTTTGCCCCGAGCCTCGTCGCTAGCCTTCAGCCCGATGGCGGACATCGGCTCGACCCTCCGGGAGGCGCGCATGCGCTCCCGCATCGACATAACCGAGGTCGAGAAGGCCACCAAGATCCGGACCAAGTACCTGAGGGCCCTGGAGAACGAGGAATGGGACCTCCTGCCCGGGCCGGTCTACGTGAAGAGCTTTCTGCGCACCTATGGTGACTACCTGGGCCTGGACTCTCGGATGCTCACCGACGAGTTCAAGCATCGCTACGAGCGGCCTGCCGACCACGATGCGCGGCCGATGTCCTCGCTGGCCCGGGAACGCGACCGGCGGGTCCAGCCCCGACGTCGGCTTCCGCCCTGGGTCCCGATCGTTGCCGTCATCGCCGTCGTGGTGGGGATCCTGTACGCCGTGGGCTCGGCCACCACCAACAACTCCAATCCGCCGGCCACGCAGACCACCCATCATCCGGCCACGGCGCACCGTCACAAGAAGGCCACGCCGCCCGCCGCCCCTGCCCGTCCCCGGCAGGTCACGCTTCGGCTGGTGCCCACCGGCACCGTGTACGTGTGCCTGGTGAACGGGGGAGGTAGGAAGCTCATCAACGCCCAGAACTACACGGTCGGCCAGACCATTCCCACTGAGAAGGCCAACCACCTGCTCCTCACGCTGGGCAACAACGCGATCAAGGTCACCGTGAATGGTCATTCGGTGCCTGTGGCTCCCTCGGCCAGCGCCATCCGGCTCCTGATCGCGCCGAAGGGCGTGATGCACATCCCCCTGTCTCAGAAGCCGTCGTGTCCGTAGGGGAACCCCCGGACGGCCAGGCGGGCGCGCCGCGGGCGGGCATCCTGGTCACCGGCACCGAGGTCCTCACCGGAATCATCTCTGACCGCAACGGCCCCTGGCTGTCCGAGCGCCTGGCCGAGATCGGGGTGGACGTGGCCATGATCGAGGTGGTGGGCGACCGGCCCCAGGACCTGGAGCGGGCCCTGGACTACATGGCCGGCGAGGGGATGGAGCTGATCGTGACCAGTGGGGGGCTCGGTCCGACGGCCGACGATCTGACCGCCGAGATAGTGGGCCGCTTCACCGGGCGTGAGATGGTGCTCGACCCTGACCTGGAGGCGCGGATCGAGGACATCCTGCGGGGCCTGCTACGGCGCTGGCCGAACCTGGATCCTGAGGCGATCCGGGTGTCAAACCGCAAGCAGGCGATCATCCCGGCGGGCGCCACTGTGCTCGACCCGGTCGGCACCGCCCCCGGGCTCGTGGTGACCCCGCTGGAGGGGTCTCATCCCACCATCGTCGTCCTCCCCGGACCCCCGCGGGAGCTTCAACCGATGTGGGAGATGGCTCGGGAGACGGAGGCGTTCCGGAGCGCCATCGCGGGCGCTAGGAGCTACCGGAAGGGCATGCTCCGGCTCTTCGGGATCCCGGAGTCTGAGATCGCCAGCACGCTCCGAGAGGCCGAGGCGGCCGGCCTGGACCTGAAGCCGCTTGAGATCACGACGTGTCTGCGGCGCAGCGAGATCGAGGTCTCGACGCGCTACGAGCCCCAGGCCCAGGAGGCCTACGACGAGTTGGCCGCGTTCATCGCCCAGCGCCACAGGAATTCGCTCTTCTCAGAGGACGGATCGACGATCGACGAGCAGGTGGTCTCCCTCTTGGGAGATCGGTCGGTGGCGGTGGCCGAGTCGTGTACCGGCGGGCTGCTCGCGACCCGGCTCACCGAGCGGCCGGGGTCCTCGGCGTACTTCGCGGGCGGGGTGGTGGTGTATTCCAACCAGGCCAAGATCGACCTCGCCGGGGTTGATCCCGAGCTGATCGAACGCGTCGGCGCCGTGTCCTCCGAGGTGGCCGAGGCGTTGGCCGACGGGGCTGTGCAGCGGTTCGAGTCCGATTTTGGGATCGGCGTGACGGGGATCGCGGGGCCCGGAGGAGGGACCGATGAGAAGCCCGTCGGCCTGGTGTGCTTCTCCGTGGTGGCCGCTGGCGGTGGGCGGATCACCCGCAGCGCGCAGCTGCCGGGCAACCGGGCCGACGTGCGCGACCGGGCAACGACCGTGGCCCTGCACCTTCTGCGGCGCCTGCTGCGGGGGGAGGGCGTGGGGGATCTTCCGGGTCGTGAGCGCTGAGCGGGCGGGCGAGGGCGAGAGCGAGGAGCGCGTTCGCCTCTTCGTGGCCCTGGAGCTCCCGGAGGACGTGCGCCAGGCTCTGGGCCGCTGGCGTTCTGACGCGCTCCGAAACATCACCGGACTCCGGGCGATTCCTCCCGACCACCTCCACGTGACCCTGTGCTTCCTCGGCTGGCAGGACGCAGGCGAGGTGGAGGCGATCGCGGACGCCTGCCGGGCCGTGACGGCCTCAGAGCCCCCGGAGCTGACCCTGGGAGAGGCCGTCTGGCTTCCACCGCGCCGCCCGCGGGTGCTCGCCGTGCAGCTGCACGACGCCCATGGCCGGTTGGCCGCACTCCAGTCCGAGCTCTCCCAGCGGCTGGAGGCGGGCGGGTGGTACGTCCCCGAGCGCCGGCCCTACATGGCCCACGTCACGGTCGTCCGCGTGCGCCGGCAGGCCCGGGTGTCGCCTTCGGCATTGGCGGAGCCGGAGGCCATGGCCTTCCGGGCCTCCCAGGTCACCCTGTTCCGCTCTCACCTCAGCGCGGCTGGCGCGCGCTACGAGGCGTTGGCCGGGATGAGTTTGGAGTAGAGGGGGTTTTTGTGCTCGGCCCGGAGGTTTGCGACGGGCCGGCTTCGAAGCACACACCCGCCTGGCGGCGCGACCGATGGCGATTTCAGTGACATATGGTCACCGGGAACGCCATAGTTCGGCTCAGGGCAGGACCGTCCGCCCCGCGCCGCCAGCCGCTCGTCGGCGTCGCCGAGGCCCTCCTTAATACGGCTTGACCCGCTCCAGCGTCTCCTCGCCCTTCCTGACCGCCTCCCGGTCGGGCTCCGGGCTGCGGGGAGCCGGATTCTGGGCGGGATTCACGGTCTCCCTGCGCTCGTCCGCCCCGCGGCTCGCCGCGGAGTCCTGGCTGGATGCGTGTTGCTGGTCGACGTCGGCCGGGCGCTCCGCGCGCTGCTCGTCGACGTCGGCCACGCCCTCTGCGTGCCGCTCATCCTGGTGGGTAGATCCTGTCTCTGATTTGCTCATCGGTCGAGTCTCCCCGGTGCCGAAGAGACGAAACCGGGACCTCGTCAGGCCATCCGTCTTCCGGCTAGGCGGGCTGTACACTCCCGGCCGGGCGCACCGGGGCGTTGGTCGGGCGATGAGCCCGAATTGCATGACAGACACATGGGGCGAATGAGGATCAGATCTGGCTGGGCACCGCTGCCGCGCGGTCAGGGCAGCCGTTCTGTCACGGGGCGCGCCTCCGCGCGAATAACGGTGGCCGTCCTGGTGGTCCTCCTGGCGAACCTGGTTGCAACGGGCGCCGCCTCGGCCTTGGTCGTGCGGGGCCCGCACGGGCATGCGTACGGAATCCTGCCCAGGCCGGGGTCAGCGGCCTCGCGCCGCGCCGGCGCGGCGGTGAATGATCCGGTCAGATACCGCGGAGGGCCGGTGATGCTCTCAAGCAGGCTCCATCTGATTTTCTGGGGCCCCGCCGGGAGCTTCCCCGCCCACTACGAGAACCCGATCATTCAGTGGGCCAAGGGCCTTGGAGCAGATACCGGAAAGACGACGAACGAGTTCTCGGTCGGCTCCCTGTTCTACATGACCGTTCCGCACCCGCAGCGCCACCGGCTCCACGTCAGCACCACCGTGACGTTCGGGGGCGCAGTCAACGACACGCGGCCGTTCCCGGCCAACGGCTGTATGAACCCCGACACCCCACACCGAGTGTGTCTGAGCGGCTCCCAGCTCGAAACCGAGGTGGCGCGAGCCATCCGAGTCGAACACTGGCCCACGGACCGGCCTATGCGGCCCAGAGACCAGTACCTGCTGTTCACTCCAGAGGGGGTGGACAGCTGCGCGGATCCCACCGAGACTGAATGCACGTTCTTCTCCAAGATCCAGTTCTGTGCGTACCACAGCGCGTTCGCGATCGGATCCAGAGCCGTGGTGTGGTCGAATATGCCCAACATCCCGGATTGCCTGACCGGTCAGGCTCCGGCCGGCGTCCTGGGTGACTACGACACGGACGGCACGCTGAACAGCGCGATCCACGAGGTGGTGGAATCGGTCACCGATCCCGACAGCACACTGCCGAGGTCCTACAGCCCCGCCTGGATCGACAACCAGGGCAGCGAGGTTGGCGACCGCTGCCACTACCCGCTGCCCGAGTCCGCAGTCTTCGGTCAGCCGCTCGGAGGCGACCTCGCGCTCGGCACCGCGTTCAATCAGGTGATCGGTGGTCAGACCTACTACACGCAGCAGATGTGGGCGCTTGCGACGCCGCGGCGCCCAGTACAGGGCTGCGCTGCGCGTGTCGGTCCAAGTCCTGTGTTCAGCCTTCCGAGCAGCCAGGTGGCCGCCGGTCAACCGGTCTCGTTCAACGGCTCTCGCTCATACGACCTGGAGGCAAAGATCACCCAGTACGCATGGAACTACGGTGACGGAAGTCCGGTCGACACCGCCCACGGGGCTCACGGCGTTCATACATACACCCAGCCCGGCCAGTATCAGGTGTCTCTGACCGTCAGCGATGCCACGGGTCCGGGGAACGCCTCGACGGAGGTCCAGACGGTGGAGGTGCATTGATGACCGGTCTCGGGCGCCAGCGGCGGGCGCGAGTGCTCACCGCGCTCGGATACCTCGCTGCCGGCTACGCGATGCTCGTGCCGGCCGCCTCCGCGCGTCCGGCCGACGGTCAGGTGTCGCGGGGCGGGGCTGTGTTCAGCGACGCAGGACTTGGCGGGGCTGGGCGTTCATCGGCGGACCGGATGGGCACCGTTTCCCGGAACAGGAACCGGCCGAACTATGCCTTCGCCGGCTACCTGACCACCCAAAGCGGCTCGATGACTGTGAAGGTCCGGTTCAAGGTCCCGAAATTCGTCTGCACCAAGAAGGAGCGGGCGATCAGTCCCGGCGCATTCCTGCTCTCAGGGCCCTCCGACAGCGAGGTGTTCAGCGCGGCCAACATCATCCTGGGTTGTTTCAAGGGTCATCCGGTTACCGAGGAGGTGCTCGTCATCAATAACGTCGAGCGGAACGCTCACAGGCCGCTTCATGCCGGCGATACGGTGGTCGCTCGAGTGACCGACAGACCCGCGGGGTCGACGACCGTGGAGGTCCAGGTCACGGGCAAGGGACACCATTTTGCCCTGAGGGACACCGGGATGGGGACGGCCCCCGATGCCGAACTGCTCGGTGACTGGGCAAGCGTCGACCTCTCCACGGGCAGGCCGGTACTACCGCCTCGCTTTGCTCCGACCACCTTCAGGTCAGGCAAGGTCGACGGAAAGCCATTTGGCTCGCTGAAGCCGACCGGCTATCGGATGGTCAGACCCTCCCACGGGCTCCAGATCTCGACCGGCCGGTTTTTCGGCACTCCGAAAGACAATTTCGTCTGCCGGCGACCGCGTTAGCGCCCGCCGCCGGGCGGCTTAAGCGCCCTCGTCCCGGACTTGTTCCTCTTTTGTGACGAACGTGTCTTGTTCCGTTGCAGGGCCGGCGCCTACGGTGGTGTTCCGTCCGAGAGCCGTCCTACCGTGGGGGGTTCACAGCGATATCAAGGAGCCACCGAGAGATGAGTGAGCAGCAGAAAGCGGGCCCGGTGCCTGAGGCCAAGCTTGACGCCAAGCGTCAGGCCGCGCTGCAGGGTGCCCTGAGCCAGATCGAGAAGCAGTTCGGCAAGGGCACCGTCATGCGCATGGGTGATCCGGGGGCTCGCGTCGCGGTGGATGCCATACCCACCGGCGCGCTGCCACTGGACATCGCCCTCGGGATCGGCGGAGTGCCACGTGGCCGGGTGGTGGAGATCTTCGGCCCTGAGTCCTCGGGTAAGACCACGCTCGTCTACCACATGATCGCCGAGGCCCAGAAGCTCGGAGGGGTGTGCGCGTTCGTGGACGCCGAGCACGCCATGGACCCCCTCTATGCGCAGCAGATCGGAGTGGACATTGACGAGCTGCTGGTCTCGCAGCCGGACTACGGTGAGCAGGCGCTGGAGATCGTGGACATGCTCGTCCGCTCTGGAGCGGTGGATGTGATCGCGGTCGACTCGGTGGCGGCGCTGACGCCCCGAGCCGAGTTGGAGG
>JBJMLC010000002.1:0-12096 GCA_045805485.1 Solirubrobacteraceae bacterium
ATCGAGGTCGGCGACCGGCTATTCGTCTAATCGCTCAGCTTTCGTCAGCAGGCGAGCCTCGTGGATGGTCGCGTTCGAATGAGGCAATCCCAACGTTCCGCTCAAACTCGCGCTGCCACGAAGCGGCCTGAGCCGCGATCTCTCCATCGTCGGCGGGGATGACCACCTCCCCAGACGCATGCATCTCCGACGCGGTCCGCGGAGCGCCGCGGACGCTCAGCTCGGGCGGGAGCAGCAGCCACACGTCCACCAGCGCGCGGCCATGCGCCTCAGCCCTCTGCAGCGTCCCGACCACACAGGTCAGCAGCGGTTCGACATCTACCGCGCGAGTTTCATCGAGCATCACCGCGTTCGCGTCGCGCCGGGGGTGTGTCATCTCGGCCCCGACCACGCCCGCTGAGTCGGCCACGACCGTGGCGGTTTCCTTCCCCAGCGGGCCGGCGGTGATCTCGCATCGAGCCACCGCACCGCGACCGTGAGGCTCCAGCGTCAGCAGTCTCTGTGCATGCGGCTCGCTGTTCCCACCAGCGAGCGATGCGGCCTGTTCCTCCAGCCATGCCGCCGCTGAGCGAGACATCGGCCAGTCCACAAACGTAGGGCTCACCGTCAGCGGCGCAGCACGAACGATGGTCCTCCGTGTGTGGGCAGGACGAGCGCCCATTGTCTGGAGTAGGCCCTTTGCATCCAAGGGGCGCAAGGCCGCTGCGACCAGCGGCTCCTGCACCAACCGCCTTTCGGCGTCCTCCCGCGCCCGCTCGCCTCGTCGCGCCAACTCAACCAGGGTCCGGTGATCCGCGACTGGCTGCATTCCGCCGGCATCGCGTACGTAGACCCCTCCCGTGCCACGCACGATCACCGGCGCGTCATCCGTCTCGAACACCCGCACCAGCCCAACACGGCGACCATCCAGCTCCCGCACGCCGGCGAGGAACGGCGGCAACGGGTCTATCGCCAACCGCAGAAGGTTCCCCAGATGCGACTGTAGGTCGAGGCGGGCAGGCGCGTCGAACCCGATCACCTCGCCGTCGTCGGCCACCCCGACCAGCAACCAGCCCCCGAGCGTGTTCGCGAACGACGCGACGACCGCCCCTAGCCGCTCGCGATCGGGAAGCTGACGCTTGCGCTCGACGAACCGATCCTCGCCGTGAGCCACAAGGCGACGAAGCGCGTCGTCATCCAGGTCCGCGAGCGCGAGACGCCTGGGGTTCTGAGATCGCACCCGCCAATCATGCGCCGTCGGGCCGACGGATTCATGGAAGTGCGCGACAGTTGCGCGACAGTCCACCCCGCTCGCCCAGCGGTCGGGAGCGGTTCCATGGCGGTTGAACCACCGATAGGGACAGTTTTTCCGCTTTCCTGACGGCTGGTCTTCTAGATGTGGTACATCGGCCCGGTCTTGGCCCGGGCCTCGGCTTCGGCCACGTCGGCCACGGTGGAGCCGGCCAGTACGGTCCGGGCGGCTTCGGCGGCCTGGTCGAAGATGCTGGTGGCGCCGTAGCCCACGGGGCCGTCCAGGAGCTCGACCACCTCAAGCACGGTGATCTCAGCTGGCGGGCGGGCGAATGCGTAGCCGCCCTTGACGCCGCGTTGGGAGCGCAGGAGGCCGGCTCGGCGCAGGACGGCGAAAAGCTGCTCCAGGAACTGCGGGGGGATGTTCCGCCGGCGAGCCAGCTCGGCGAGGGCCACCGGGGCCCTGTCCCCGGAGTGGTAGAGCTCCACGAGCGCCGCCACCGCGTACGGGGATTTCGACGTGATGGAGATCACGTCTCGATCATGGCACGCAACGAGGATGGGCGCCGGAGCGCCCAGGTACTGCTAGATCCAGCCGCGCTCGGTGGCGATCAGGACGGCCTGGGCCCGGTCGCGCGCGCCCAACTTGCCGTAGATGTTGTGCAGGTGGGTGCGGATTGTGCTCGTTGACAGGTTGAGCTCGCCCGCAATCTGCTTGTACACCATGCCCCGGGCCAGCCGCCTGACCACCTCCAGCTCACGGGTGGACATCGGGCACGGGTCAACCGCCCGGGGGCGATTGCCGGACCCGGACAGCGGCAGGTCATACAGGACCGAACGCAGCTGAGCCGGCGTCACGCCGACCAGGCGTCCCACCTTCAGCATCTCGGACGGGGAGATCGAACCACCGAGGGAGTAGTGAGCGAGCATGTCGGCCAGGCGCACCAGAGCCGTCTCGCCCTGGCAGTCGTCGGAGTGATGGCGCTCGATCACGCTGGCCAGCATCTTGGGCAGGTTCCACCGGCGGGCCAGCACTCCGCCCACCAGCGCGTGGTCCACACCCAGCTCGCGGCGCTCGGCGGCCACCCGCTCCTCAGGCGTGCGGGCCTCGCCGTGCACCTGCTGGGGATATCCCGGGTACGCGTGGACGAGCACGAGCTTGCCGATGTCGTGCAGCAGCGTGGTGACCATCAGCCGATCCCGGGCGCTGTAGGCCAGCTCACGGGCGAGCCGGTCCGCGGCCTTCTGGGTGGCGATGGCGTGCAGCCGGAAGCGCTCCGGCATGCCCTTCCACAGCGAACTGCGCTGGAAGAAATCAAAGGTCCGGGCCCGGGTGGCGATGGCGTGAACGCCCTCCGGCGAGAGCACCTCCACCGCCTTGACCACACTCTCCACCCGGCCCCGAGTCCGGGTGTCGACCTGGTTGGCGTAGCGCAGCACCGTGACCGCCAGCGCGACGTCGCCCTCGATGGCCTCGACGAGCTCCGCGGTCGACGGCTGCCCGTGCTCGAACAGGCGCAAGACGTGGTTGCGGGACTCGGCCAGCGCCGGAAACGCCTCCAGAGCCTCGAATGCAGCGGTGAGCCGCCGGCCGTGGCCCTCGTTGTGGTGGCGCTCACCCCGGCCGACGTTGGAGTCTGCGGGCGTGGTTTTAACTGCGGCTAGTTGTCGCATAGGAGGTTCTGAGGAGTCGGATTTACTGGACACGGGCAGTGGGGCACTTCCCTGACCATGTCACCTCTATCGGCAGGCCAGGGCTCACGGTTTAGCCTGACGCCGCAGATCCGCCGGCTTGGGCGCGCTCCAGCGCCCGGTCGATCCGCGCCAGCGTCTCCTCACGGCCCAGGAGGGCCACGCTCTCGAAGATACCTGGCGACACGGTGCGGCCCGCTATGGCCACCCTCACGGGCTGAAACACCGCGCCCGGCTTGGTCCCCCGCCCCTCGACCACGCCCCGGAGCGCCGCCTCCACGTTCTCGGCCGTGAAGGGCTCGACCTGCGCCAGCGCGTCCCGAGCCGCCTGAAGGTGCTCGGCCCCGCTGTTGGCGGCGATCACGCGCTCGAAGGCGGCATCATCCTCGACCGGCCCCTCGAACAGGAACGACACCAGGGGCCAGAACTCGCTCAGCGTCTGGATCTTCTCGGCCGCGATGTCGACGGCCGGACGCAGCCCGGCGCGACCCGTCCGCTCCTCCAGGCGGCGCGTCAGCTCCTCCGGACCCAGCTCCCGCAGCCAGAGGCCGTTGATGTGCCGCAGCTTGCGCTCGTCGAATACGGCGGGGTTCTTGGATACGCGCTCCAGCCGAAACCGCTCGGCCAGCTCCCGTAGGCCGAAGTGCTCCTCGTCGGATGCGAACCCGGCCCCCAGAAGCGCGATGTAGTTGTCGACCGCCTCCGGCAGGTAGCCGGCTTCCCGAAGCTCCTGGACCGAGGCTGCCCCGTGGCGCTTTGAGAGCTTGCGGCCATCAGGGCCCAGGAGCAGCGGCAGGTGGGCGTAGCGGGGCGCCGGGGCGCCCAGCGCCTCGAACACCAGCAGCTGCTTGGGCGTGTTTGACAGGTGGTCCTCACCCCGAACCACATCCGTGATCCCGGCGTCCAGGTCATCGACGGCGACGGCGAAGTTGTAGAGGACCGACCCATCCGCCCGCGCGATCACGGGGTCGTCCATGCTCGCGTTGGGGAACCTGGCCTGACCGCGGATGACGTCGTCCACCACCGTCTCGCCCTCGTCCGGCACGTGGAGCCTGACCGCGCCCGAGCTCTCAGGCTGGCCCCGAAAACCTCTGTCGGCCCCGTGGCGCTCCTTGTATGCCCTGACGTCCTCAGCGGTGGTACTGGAGTGATACGCGTGACCGCTCCCGAGCAGCGCAGTCAGCGCCTCGGCGTGACGATCCGCTCGCTCTGACTGGAACACCGGACCCTCATCCCAATCCAGGTTGAGCCATCTCAGGGCATCGAGGATCTGATCCACGTTCTCCGGGGTCGATCGCTCCCGGTCTGTATCTTCGATCCGCAGCACGAGCGTGGCGGCTCGCTGGCCGTCTGCCTCTCCGGCGGGGCCGTGCGCCAGCAGCCAGTTGTAGAGCGCCGTCCGGGCGCCCCCGATGTGCAGGGCGCCGGTCGGAGAGGGAGCAAAGCGAACGCGCATGAGATACCGCCCAGCATGCTAATCGGCGCTCACGTATCCACCGCGGGCGGTCTGGACAAGGCCGTGGAGCGCGGGGCTGAGCGCGGCTGCAGCGCGATCCAGGTGTTCAACCAATCTCCGCGCATGTGGCGCCCGACGGCGTACGGCGAGGAGGACTTCGCGGCGTTCCGTGAGGCCATCAGAGGGACCGGGATCAAGGCCATCCTGATCCATGCCGTCTACCTGCTCAACTGCGCCTCGGAGGACCGGGAGATCCGCCAGAAGTCGCTCGCCTCCCTGATCCAGTCACTTCACGTCGGCGATGGGATCGGCGCCGTGGGCGTGGTTCTGCACGCCGGATCGGCCAAGGGAGGCGAGGTCTCCAAGGCCATCACGCGGGCGGGCAAGGTCATCCGCGAGGCCCTCAAGGAATCCGATCGGTGCGACCTGCATCTGGAGAACACGGCCGGGGCGGGCGGAACGCTGGGGCGCTCGTTCGAGGAGCTGGCCTCGCTACTGGAGGCGGCCGGCGGAGACCGGCGCCTCGGCATCTGCCTGGATTCCTGCCACCTGTACGCCTCGGGCTACGACATCAAGCAGCCGGCGGGACTCCGAGGGACGCTTGACGGTGGCCTGGCCATTCTGGGAGCCGACCGGCTGCGCTCGCTGCACCTGAACGACTCGATGGCTCCACTGGGTTCGAACCGCGACCGGCACGCCATCCTCGGGGAGGGTGAGCTGGGGCCCGCGGGCTGCGCCACGTTTCTCGGCGAGCGGCGCTTCCGGAAGCTTCCCTGCGTCCTGGAGACCGGGCGGGACGGCGGCGCTCCGTCGGCCGAGGACGTGGCGCTGGCCCGGAAGCTGCACGAGCGCGGCGGGGCCTCAAAGGCAGGGCGTCGGACCGCGAGCCGCTAGCCAGACCGCGTGCCCGTAGAGGTTGGTGTGGGCGATTCCTTTCTCTATGTCTAAGGAATCACCCAAACCGGGCACGCCCTCCGCGCACTGCAGCGCTCGACCGCGCGCAGGGAAGCCCTCAGCCGTCAGCCGGTGAAGCCGGTTCCGCGGCCTCGCACCCTGGCCCGCAGCGTCCGACCGTAGACGTGCGGGCTGACTCGGTAGCCGCGGTGATCGATGGCCAGAACGCGGCGGTCCACTTCCGCCATGTCCCCGGCGCTCAGCCTTCCGGCCGAGACGAGCTCCAGCCTCTCCTCATCCCCGCCCCCGGAGAACCCGACCCTGACGTTTCCGACACCGGGGGCGTAGTACTTGAACTGGTGCGAGGAGCGGTCGGTGGGATCTCCCTCCTCGGTCTCCAGGACGTGGCGGTAACAGCCGGCCGGGACGCACACCCGGAGTCCGGTGGCGTGGACCTTGGCCACGTCGGCGAAGCCGACCGAAGGCGCCCAGCCCTGCCGGTACGCGGGCTGACCCAGGCGCGGCCGGTCCGGCATGAGAACACCCGCGCGGGCCCGCTGTAGGCCGGCGATCCAGGTGTCAGGGGCTCCCGTTACGTGGCCGCGGGAGAACTCCTCGGGATACTCGCCGAAGTTCCACACCGCGCCACCATCGCCCTGGGCCTGGAAGGTGAGCTCGCCCTCCCGAAGCCGGCCTCGGTAGTAATCGCGATCCCAGATCACCACCGTGCGCACGCCGTCGATCTTCTTCGTGGCGTCGGAGATGATGAAAACCTCACGATGGCGGACGCGCCCGCCGTGCTCCCGGGCGCTGCCCACCAGGACGAATCGCATGCCCGGCCGGAGCGGATAGAAGCGGTTGTCGATCCGGGTGGGATGGCTGAAACGGGTTCTGTGTTGATGGCCCGCTGAAGCGGCCATCGCCGGGCAGGCAGCAGCGAGGGCCACGCCCAGGACGACCGCCCGGGCGCGACCGCTCCTACGCGACCACACTGTCCGGAACCTCCTGTCGGGGAGCGCGAGCCCGCCCCATCATCCGGCGCCCGATCTTCAGGTAGAGGGTCGGGACCACGAACAGGTTCAGCAGCGTCGAGGTCACCAGGCCGCCCAGGATCACGATCGCCATCGGGTGCTCTATCTCCTGGCCCGGCTTGGAGCCGGACAGGGCCAGGGGCACCAGGGCCAGCCCGGTGGCCAGCGCGGTCATGAGGATCGGAGCCAGCCTCTCCCCCGCGCCGCGAATGACCAGCCTGGGCCCGAACGACTCCCCCTCCTCACGTTCCAGATGCTGGAAGTGGGAGATCATCATGATCCCGTTGCGCGCCCCGATGCCCATCACCGTGTAGAACCCGATCAGGGCACCGAGCGAGATCGTTCCGAGGCCGGCGTAGACCGCCAGCACGCCACCCACCAGGGCGCTGGGCAGCGTGATGAACAACAGGCCGGCCAGCCGGAAGCTGCCGAACGCCGCCTGGAGCAGGAGCAGGATTGTCAGGCCGGCGAAGGCGGCGTAGACCAGCAGCCGGTTCCCGGCGGCTGCGCGCTCCGCGGCTTCGCCGACCAGCTCGGCGTGGTAGCCGAGCGGGAGGTGGACGGTGGCCAGTCTGGCCTGGACCTCCGAGGTGGCCGACGAGAGGTCGCGGCCGGCGAGGGCGGCGGTGACGTCGATCCGGCGAGAGCCGTTCTCACGCCTGATGATGTTGGGCGTCGGCGCAACCCTGACGCTGGCCAGCTTGCCCAGAGGAACAGTGCCCCCCCGCGGAGTGTCGATCGGCAGCGCGCGCACGTCCCGGACACTGGCCCGTGTGGCCAGGGTGCTCCACACAGCCACGTCATACGCCCGGCCGCCCCGGTAGATGTCGCCCACCTCCTCACTGGCCAGGAGGGTGCCGGAGGCCCGCCGGATGTCCCCCGGTTTAAGCCCGTAGCGGCGCGCCACGCCCAGCTTCTCCCGCACCACCAGCTCCGGGATGTCCTCGGACTGCTCGGCGTGAAGGTCCTGGAGACCCTTGACAGATCCAAGCGCCTGGACGACCCGTTGGGCCTGGCGGCGGAGCCTGTGCAGGTCGGGGCCGAAGATCCGGACGACGACCGGCTCGGTCGCCCCTGTGAGGACCTCGTCGATCCGTTCGCGAAGGTACGTCTGGACGTCCCGGAAGATGCCCGGAGCGCTCTCGGCCACGCGTCGGATGGCGGCCATCGTCTTGTCGTAATCCGCTCCGGGGCTGACGCTGATCCAGTTCTCTCCGAAGTTCACCCCGGAGATCTCCTCACCCAGGAAGGCCTGGCCGATGTGGGAGCCGAAGTCCCGGACACCCGGGATCTTCCGGATCTCCTTGCTGACCCGCGTGATCGTGCGGACCTCCTCCGCATCCGACGTGCCGCCCTTGGTCGACCAATGCACCAGGAAGTCACTTTCCTTGAAGGTGGGGAACAGATCCGAACCCAATGTGGGGGCGATGATCACGGCCGCCGCAGCTCCGCCGGCCACGCACAGGAGAAGCACCCTCGGAGCTCGCACCAGCCGTGAGAGCACCGGCGCGTAGACCCGCTTGAGTCCGCGGATCAGGGGCGGATCACGGGGCTTGAGCGGAGCCCGCCTGAGCAGGATCAGGGCCAGCGCCGGGGTGACGGTCATTGCCACCGCAAGGGAGGCCAGCACGGCCAGTGCGTATGAGAGCGCCAGCGGCGCGAAGAATGCTCCTGAGAGGCCCCCCAGGAACAGCACCGGCGCCACGGCCACGACATCGATGAACGTCGCGTATACGACCGCGCTTCGGACCTCGAGCGAGGCGTTCAGGACAACGCGCCACAGCGGCACCTTCTCTCCGGTGGCTCGATGCAGGCGCAGGCGCCGCACGATGTTCTCCATGTCGATGATGGCGTCGTCGACCACGACCCCGGCCGCCACGGCGAATCCGGCCAGGATCATCGTGTTCACGGTCGCCCCACGGAGGTCGAGCACGATGGCGGCCGAGATGAGCGAGAGCGGGATCGCAACGAGGCTGATCACCGCGGCTCGCCACTCGAACAGGAACGCGATCAGCACGAGCATGACCAGGATGCAGCCGATGACCACCGCGTTCGTGAGGTTGTCGATGGCGGTGGAGATGAAGGTGGCGGGCCGGAAGATGTGGGAGTCGATGCGAATCCCGGGAAGGCCGGGCTTCATCTCGGCCAGTGCGTCGTCGATGGCCTGGGTGACCCGGATCGTGTTGGCACCGGGGAACTTCTCGATCACGAGCAGGAGCCCGGGACCGCTGTTTACGACGGCGTCGCCGATAGGGGGTTGGGCTCCATACACCACCTTGGACACGTCGCCGATGCGCAGGGTCGTCGAGCCCCGGTGGGCCAGGGGAATCCGAGCCAGGTCTCCTGGCGAGGCGATCGGGAGCACGTTACGGACCGAGAACCGCTGCTCAGGCGTCTCGATGAATCCCTCGGTACCCACGAAGTGACCGGGGACGAACCGCAGCAGCCCGGCGTCCAACGCGTTCGAGGTGACCTCCATCACGTGATCCAACGACACGTGTGCGGCGGCCAGCCTGTGCGGCTCGACCTGGACCTGGAGCTGCTTGAGGCGTTCGCCCCAGATGGCCACATTGGCCACGCCCGGAACACGCAACAGCCGGGCCCGAATCTTCCAGTAGGCGGTCAGCGACAGGTCCATCAGCGACAGGTGCTTGGAGGAGAGCCCCACGCTCATGATGCGACTGGTGGCCGATACCGGCTGCATCATGAACGGCGGCGCCGCCCAGGTGGGCAGCGTCGGGCTCACCGCCTGGAGGCGTTCCTGGACGAGCTGGCGGGCCGTGAAGATGTCGGTGCCGGGCTTGAACCGCAGGATGATCGAGGACAGCTGGGCCACCGACTCCGAGCGGATGACGTTGACGCCGCTGACTCCTTCCAGCCCGTCTTCCAGCGGAACGGTCACCAGGTCCTCGACCTCGCCGGCCGACAGTCCCAGGCAGGCCGTCTGAATCTGGACCTGGGTGGGGGCAAACTCCGGGAAGACGTCGACCTGCTCGTGCCCCAGCTGCTGGGCGCCGAAGAACACCAGCACGGCGGCCAGCCCCACGACCACGAACGGGAACCTCAGGCTCGAGCGGATGATCCAGCGCAAGCGCCCTACTCCCCTGAGGTCACTCCGAGCTCTGCCCCAAACAGCTCCTCGGCCCCCACGCTGACGACTCGGGTTCCCGCCCGGGGACCGGAGCGCAGGAACACCGACCCGGCCGTGATTCGGTTGATGACGACCGGACGGCGGACGTACTGGAGGGGCACCGGCCGGATGTAGGTGTAGGCCCGGCCCTGCTCGTCATAGATGACGGCGGAATACGGGATGACGGCGGACAGCGGCCCATGCGCGCGGACGCGCAGGCGCTTGACCACCGTGGTCTGGATCCCGATCCGCTCCGCGCCCTGGCGGGTCAGGATGACCCGCTTGAACGGCGAGCCCGGAATCGCCTCGACCCGGTCAGGCGGCCGGCTCTGCACCGGCGAGCTGCCCCCGCAACCGGCCAGCGCCGCCGCCGCGGCCAGCCCAGCCAGACACGCTGCGCGCGCCTTCATTTCACACCTCCTGCGGACGGATATCACGGGGCGGAGCCGGCGTCGCAACCGCCACCTCGCGAGCCTGAGAGCCAAATCCCAGCCGCAGGCACAGGGTCGGCGTGATCAGGAGAGCGACGAGCAGAAGCGTGACAAGCCCCCCGAGGACGACCGCGGCGAGCGGGTAGAGGATCTCGGTCCCCGGAACGTCCCCCAGGACCACGAGCGGCAGGGCAGCAAGGGCGATGACGACCGTGGAGGAGACGACCGGCCCCAGGCGTTCCTGGGCCGCCCGTAGGAGGGACTCGCGGCTGGGCGCGTCGCCGTCCTCGGGCCGATAGCTGATCAGGGCGACGAGCTGGCGAGCGGCCACAACGAGCACGGCCAGGACTCCGGCCGCCGCGCCCAGGGAGTTCTGGCTGCCCATCGCAACGGCCACCAGGATCCCGCCGGTTACTGCCAGCGGCACCGTGCTGAAGACAATGGCCGCCAGCCGCCAACTGCCGCAGGCAGCCTGAAGGAGCAGGAAGACCAGAAGGGCCGCGGCCACGGCATAGCTGAGGAATCGCCCGGCTGGGGTCTCAGAAGCCGGCGCCGTGGGCAGCAGCTCGGCGTGGTACTCCAGGGGGTAGTGCAGCTGCGCCAGGCGACGTTCGATCTCCGCCCGCACGGCCCCCAGGTCCGATCCGTCCAGACGAACGCTGACATCGACGAACCGCGAGACAGAGTCGTGGCGAATGTCGATCGGATTGGACACCACGTGCACACTGGCCAGCTGGTGCAGGCGAACGTGGCCTCCGTACGGGGTATCCAGGAGGAGGGCACCCACGCTGCTCAGGCTGCTCCGGATGGCCGGAGTCCCCCGCACGACCACGTCGAACACCTTCTGCTGCTCGAAGAAGTTGCCCACGGTCAGGCCTGAGAGCAGCGTGCTCACCTCGCGGCGGACATCGCCCGGCTTGATCCCGTACTGCCGGGCCTTCTGGAGGTTGACCTGGACCTGGAGCACGGGCTCGCTCTCAGGCAGCAGCGCCCGGGCGCTCTGCACCCCTGGGATGCCCAGGATCGCGTGCCGGATCTCCGCCGCAGATCTGGCCAACACCGGGTAGTCCTGGCCGTAGACCCGGATCACGGGTGACGAGCCGGACCCGGCGAAGACGCCGGTGCTGCGTTCGCTCTCGTATGTCCCCACATGGGAGAGGACACCGGGGAGCTGCGACACCACCCCGTTGACCTCCTGGAGCGTGCGTTCGTAGTCGGCGCCGGGCCGCACGCTCACCCAGAGTTGGGCGGTGTTGGTCTCCCCCATCTCACCCGAGTTGACCGCCCGGCCAGCTCCGGCCGCCACGTCCCGGACGCCGGGCAGGCGCTCCAGGAGCGTGGAGGTCCGGCGAGCCACCCGGTCGATCTCGGGCAGCGACATGTCCTTGTATCCCTCCAGCGACACGACCACGTCCCGATCGTGGAACGTCGGGCGTTGGGGCTCGCCGAGCGTGGGCGCGAAGCCCAGGAGCACCAGCCCGGGCACGCACATGGTCAGCGCGAGCGCTCGGGGCAGCCGGGCCATCCAGCCCAGGCAGCGACCGTAGGCCTCACGAGCCCGGCTCATCAGTCCCGAGGTGCGCAGGTGCCGAGCCTTGCCACCCACCCCCTCAAGCACCGAGCGCAGCGCAGGCGCAAACGTCACGCCGACGATCAGTGAGCAGCCCACGGCCAGGAGGTACGCCAGCACCGCCGGATGGATGAACGCTCCGGTCATCCCGCGGACCAGGAAGAGGGGCGCCGCCACCACCACGGCGATCAGCGCTCCAATGCCCAGCGGTCTGCCGACCCGCCGGTCGTCGGAGAGTGCCTGGTCGACCACCACCACGAGCCCCACCGCCAACCCGGTGAACGTCAGCGCGTTGAAGCTGTAGCCGAGGACGTCGAGCACGGTGGCCGCGGTGATCATCGACAGACAGATCGACGCCGCAGCGATCAGGATCGAGCGCCACGAGCGCCGCAGTGCGACCAGTGCCAGCAGCATCAGCACGGCCCCGGCCACCAGCGCTATGACCAGGTTGTGCAGGCCGTCCCGCACATAGGTGGCCGGCCGGAAGACGGAGTTGTCGATCT
The DNA here is from genome assembly GCA_045805485.1 of Solirubrobacteraceae bacterium. Taxonomy (GTDB): domain Bacteria; phylum Actinomycetota; class Thermoleophilia; order Solirubrobacterales; family Solirubrobacteraceae; genus Palsa-465. Next base: position 11,938 of record JBJMLC010000002.1, read on the forward strand.
TGACGCCACTCAGGCCGGGACGAAGCTCATCCAGGGCCTGCTCCACCGCGTGCGTCACCCCCCGCGTGTTGGCCCCGGGAAGCTTGTCGATGGCGACCAGCAGTCCCCCGCCATTGCTGACGATCGCGTCGCCGATCATGGGCTGATGGCCCTCAACGG
>JBJMLC010000003.1:0-8478 GCA_045805485.1 Solirubrobacteraceae bacterium
ATCCGAGCAGGTCGGCATGACGCTCCGTGTCGGCCCAGTCATACCAGGACAGCTCGTTGTCCTGGCACCAGGCGTTGTTGTTACCCCGCTGGGTGCGGCCCACCTCATCCCCGCCCAGGATCATCGGCGTCCCCTGGGAGACCAGGAGGGTGGTCAGGAAGTTGCGCTGCTGCCGGGCACGTAGCTCCCGGACCTGGGGATCGTCGGTCTCGCCCTCCACGCCGCAGTTCCAGGATCGGTTGTCGTCGGTCCCGTCCCGGCTGTCCTCCAGGTTGGCGTCGTTCTGCTTGTGCTCATAGGACACCAGGTCGGCCAGCGTGAATCCGTCGTGGGCCGTTATGAAGTTGATCGAGGCAAATGGATCTCGCCCGTCGGCCTCGTAGAGGTCCGAGGAGCCTGCCAGGCGTTGGGCGAAGTCGCCAGAGGTGGCCTGCCCCCGCCAGAAGTCACGCATCGTGTCCCGGTACACGCCGTTCCACTCCGACCACAGGACCGGGAAGTCGCCCACCTGGTAGCCCCCGGGGCCCACGTCCCAGGGCTCAGCGATCAACTTCACCTGCGAGAGCACCGGGTCCTGGTGGATCACGTCGAAGAACGCCGACAGCCGGTCCACGTCGAAGAACTCGCGGGCCAGGGCGGATGCCAGGTCGAACCGGAATCCGTCGACCCGGCACTCCACCGCCCAGTAGCGCAGCGAGTCCATGATCAGGCGCAGGACGCTGGGGTGGACGGGGTTGAGCGAGTTGCCCGTCCCTGTGAAGTCCATGTAGTGCCGGCGGTCGTCCGGAATCAAGCGGTAGTAGGAGAGGTTGTCCACCCCCTTGAAGGCCAGCATCGGCCCCAGGTGGTTCCCCTCCCCGGTGTGGTTGTAGACCACATCCAGGATCACCTCGATGCCGGCCCGGTGAAGCGCCTTGACCATCCCCTTGAACTCCCTGACCTGCTCCCCGCGCCGCCCCGTGGCTGCGTACTCCGAGTGGGGAGCGAAATACCCGATCGTGCTGTAGCCCCAGTAGTTGCGTAGCCCCCGCTCATACAGGAACGACTCGTCGCTGATGTGGTGGACGGGCAGCAACTCCACCGCGGTCACACCGAGGTCTCGCAGATACTCCACCGCCTGCTCCGAGGCCAGACCCGCGTAGGTGCCCCGCAGGTCCTCGCGGATCTCGGGGTGGCGCATGGTGAATCCCTTGACGTGCGTCTCATAGATGATCGTGTCCGCGAAGGGCACGCGGGGCGGTCGATCCCCCTCCCAGTCGAAGTCGTCTCCCACCACCACTGACTTGGGCATCGCGGGGGCATCGTCCTCGTCGTCGACCTCCAAGTCGGCCTCCTCGGTGCCGTCGGGGACATACGGCAGGACGTTGGCGTCGTGGGCCCAGTCCACCACCCCGTCGATGGCCTTCGCGTACGGGTCGAGCAGCAGCTTGGCCGGGTTGAAGCGCTTGCCTTCGGCGGGGACGTAGGGGCCGTGGACGCGGTAGCCGTAATGCTGGCCGGGACCGATCCCGGGCACGTAGCAGTGCCAGTTCAGCGCGCGGCGCTGGGTTTGTTCGATGCGCTCCTCGTTGCCCTGCTCGTCGAACAGGCACAGCTCCACGGCCTCGGCGTGCTCGGAGAAGAGCGAGAAGTTGGTGCCTGACCCATCGAAGGTGGCTCCCAGCGGAAAGGGTCGTCCCGGCCAGACCTCCCTCATGAGGGCACCGCGGTGCGCACGGCCACGCGCTGAACGAGCACACCTGAATGGGGCGCAAGGCGAAGCTGACGGTCGCCGGTGAGGGGCGACGTGGTGAGGCGGATGTCCTCCTCGGCTGCGTCCAGCGCGATCGACTCGTCTCCGAAGTTGCACACGATCTCGAAGGCCCCCCGCCTCACTCTCAGCCACCTGTTGGCTTCGTCGAAGGAGATCTCATCCGCATCGCCCGGCGGGAGCTCCCGCCGGATCGCCAGGAGCTCTCGATAGAGCGCCCGGAGCTCCGGGTCGGGACGCCGCGTGAGCTTTGAGCGCTCGAACGTCGCCGGGTCCTGTGGATCTGGCACATCCTCGCCAGAAAAGGAGGCAAACGAGCTGAACTCGGCCTGCCTTCCCTCGCGCGGGGCCTGCGCGATGTCCGGGTCGCTGTGGTCGGAGAAGAACTGAAACGGCGCCGTCTCGCCGTACTCCTCTCCCATGAAGAGCAGCGGCACGAACGGCGACAGCAGTGTGCAGAAGGCGGCCAGTGGCCGGGCTGGCGGTGGCATCCGGTCGCCCAGCGCGCGGTTGCCCACCTGGTCGTGGTTCTGGGAGAAGACCACGAAACGCTCCGGTGGCACGTCGTCTGCGGGAGCGCCGAAGCGCCGGCGGCGGAAGCCGGAGTACGTCCCGTCGTGGACGTGCGGGCGATGCCACGCCTTGGCCAGCTGCCCCACGCCCCCGAAGTCGGCGTAGTAGCCGTCGCGCTCGTCGGTGACCAGCGTTCGCAGGGCGTGGTGGAAGTCATCGGCCCAGGCACCGTCACAGCCGTAGCCGCCGCGCTGGACGGGCCGCATCACGCGGGGGTCGTTGAGGCCGCTCTCGGCAATCACCAGCGCATCGTCCCGGACCGCGTGGACCCGCCGGGCCACCGCCTCCACGATGTGCTCGGCGCTGGAGTCGAAGATGGCATGGATGGCGTCAAGCCGCAGCCCGTCGACGCCGAAGTCGTTGACCCATCCCGCTGCGCTCTGCAGCACCCACTCACGCACTGGATCGCAATCGGCCTGGTCGTAGTTGATCGCCCGGCCCCACGGTGTGTCGTACACCTCGGTGAAGTAGGGCCCGTAGGCGTCGAGCGCCTTGACCCCAGAGGTCCCGACGTGGTTGTAGACCACGTCCAGGATCACCGCCAGTCCCGCGCGATGCGCCGCCTCAACCAGGGCCAGAAGTCCCGCCGGGCCGCCGTAGGAGGACTGGGCGGCCGACAGGTAGACGCCGTCGTAGCCCCAGCCCCAGCGGCCGGGAAACTCGGCCACGGGCATGATCTCGATCGCGGTCACCCCCAGGTCGGCCAGCCCGTCCAGGTGGGGGATGGCCGACTCGAAGGTCCCCTCCTGGCTGAACGTGCCCACGTGCAGCTCGTAGATCACCAGATCCTTCATCGCCGGCCGACGCCCCAGCGGCGATGGCGGCTCCACGACCGCCACGCGGGACGGCCCGCGGAGCCCCTCCGGCTGCCAGCGAGAGCACGGGTCAGGTACGCGGCAGCCATCCAGCAAATACCAGTAGTCGTCCCCGGCGTGAGCCGGGGCGACTACTTCATAAACCCCCACCCCCGTCTCCTCCATCGAGATCTCGTGCCCCCCCAGCGAAACCGCCACCGACTCCGGCCGGGGGGCCCAGACCCGGAGTTCCACGTGCTCGTCGTCCAGGGGCCGCGCCCCCAGCGGCCGCTCCCAGGGGAAGGGCTCCACTAGCAGTCAGGCACCAGCCACACCGCGGCCAGCGGCGGGAGGGTGATCTGCGCGGACACCGGCTGACCGTGCCAGGGAATCGGCTCGGGATCGAGCCCGCCCAGGTTGCCCACGTCGCTGCCCCCGTAGAACGTCGAGTCGGTGTTGATGGCCTCGCGCCAGCGGCAGGATCGGGGCAGGCCGATCCGGTAGCCCTCCCGGGGGACCGGGGACAGGTTGGCGGCGAACACCAGCACGCGCTCGGCATCGGCAGATTGCCGGGCGAAAACGACCACGTTGGCATCGGCGTCGTTGGGCTCGATCCACCAGAACCCAGCCGGGTCGGAGTCCAGCTCCCAGAGGGCGGGCTCCTCGCGGTAGAGGCGATTGAGGTCTCGGACCAGTGCCTGGATCCCGGCGTGGTCGGGGCGCTCCAGCAGGTGCCAGTCCAGCGAGCGCTCGTGGCTCCACTCGCTCTCCTGCCCGAACTCCGATCCCATGAAGAGCAGCTTCTTACCGGGATGGGCCCACATGTAGGCGTACAGCGCGCGCAGGTTGGCCAGCTTCTGCCACCGATCGCCGGGCATCTTGCCCAGGAGCGATCCCTTGCCGTGCACCACCTCGTCGTGGGACAGGGGCAGGATGAAGTTCTCGCTGAAGGCATACATGAGTGAGAAGGTCAGCTCGTGGTGGTGATAGCGGCGGTAGATGGGGTCCTGCTGGAAGTAGCCCAGCGTGTCGTGCATCCAGCCCATGTTCCATTTGAAGCCGAAGCCCAGCCCCCCCAGGTAGGTGGGGCGTGAGACGCCCGGCCAAGCCGTCGACTCCTCCGCGGTGGAGATGATCCCCGGCTCGTGGCTGTAGATCACCTCGTTGAGCTGCTTGAGGAATGCCACCGCGTCCAGGTCCTCGCGACCGCCGAAGCGGTTGGGCACCCACTCGTTTTCCCGCCGGGAGTAGTCCAGGTACAGCATCGAGGCCACCGCGTCCACCCGGATGCCGTCCACGTGGTAGTCACGGAGCCAGAACAGGGCGTTGGAGATCAGGAAGTTCCGGACCTCGTGGCGTCCCAGGTTGAACACCAGTGTGCCCCAGTCAGGGTGCTCGCCGCGGCGTGGGTCCGCGTGCTCGTACAGCGCCGTCCCGTCGAACCGGGCCAGCGCGAACTGGTCTCGAGGGAAGTGGGCCGGAACCCAGTCCAGGATCACTCCCACGCCTGACTCGTGCATCCGCTGCACGAACTGGCGCAGCTCGTCAGGCGAGCCGTGGCGCGGCGTGGGGGCGAAGTAGCCCGTGACCTGGTAGCCCCAGGAGCCGGTGAACGGGTGGGCCATGACCGGGAGGAGCTCCACGTGGGTGAAGCCCATGTCCTTGACGTAGCTGCAGAGCTCGTCGGCGAGCTCCGTATAGGAAAGCGAGCGGTTGTCCTCCAGCGTGTTGAGCCGCCAGGAGCCCAGATGGACCTCGTAGATGGACACGGGCTGGCGGAGTGGCTGGGCCGCGGCCCGGCGGGAGAGCCACCTGGAGTCGTCCTCGCTCCAGCTGTGCTGAGACTGGAAGACCACCGAGGCGGTCTTGGGCGGCACCTCGGTCTCCTGGGCATACGGATCGGCCTTCAGGACCAGCTCGCCGTCGGCGCCGACGATCTCGTACTTGTACCGCGTGCCCGGTTCCGCCTCAGGCAGGAACAGCTCCCACACCCCGCTTGATCCCAGCGTGCGCATTGCGTGCAGCCGCCCGTCCCAGGAGTTGAAATCGCCCACCACGCTGACCGCGCGGGCGGCCGGAGCCCACACGGCGAAGGCCGTGCCGGGCACGGGTGGGTCGGACCCCATCTCCATGGGATGGCTGCCCAGCTTCTCCCAGAGCTGCTCGTGCCGGCCCTCGCCGATCAGGTACAGGTCGAGCTCGCTCAGTGTCGGTAGGAATGAGTACGGGTCGTGGATGGTGAACGTCCCGCCGTCGCCGTAATCGATCTCCAGGCGGTAGCGCAGCGGCAGCTCCGCCCCGTCCAGCACACCCTCGAACACGCCCGCCGGGTGGATCTGCTCCAGCTCCACGCTGCTCCCATCCTTGGTGTGCGCCGTGATGCCGCAGGCCGCGGGCCGGAACGCCCGAATCACGATGCCGTCAGGCTCCGGATGGGCTCCCAGGACGGCGTGGGGATTGGAGTGCTCACGGTGGACGAGCAGCTCGAGCTCTGTCGATGCGATGACGGTCACGATGCCTCCAGCAACCTTCGTATACCCGCCACGGGAATCGGGACCCAGTCAGGGCGATTGTTCAGCTCGTACTGGAGCTCGTAGATCGCCTTCTCCAGCTCGTAGATCGAGAGCAGGTTGGCAATCGCGGCCTCGCCCGCGGGCAGCAGCGTCGCGTCCACGTGCTCCAGGTACTGGCCCAGGAAGCACTCCCGCGCCCGCTGCTCGAAGTCCTCAGGCGCCCGGGGCCCGGCCATCATCTCCACCGCCGAGCTGACGTACGCAAACGACCGCAGCATCCCGGCCACGTCGCGCAGCGGGGAGCGCTTCTGGCGGCGTTCGGGGAGCGGGCGGGCAGGCTCGCCCTCGAAATCGATGATGACCCAGTTACGAGGAGTGCTCAGGGTCTGGCCAAGGTGGTAATCGCCGTGCGTCCGGGTCACACGACCCCCGGTTCCGATCTGCGCCCGGGCGGCCAGCCGCTCGCGCACATCCTGGCCCCGGCCAGCGATCGGCGCCACGGCGTCGCTGTCTGGGAGGCGGACGAAGATCCGCTCGATGTCCTCGTCCACGGTGGCCGTCAGCAACGAGAGCATCTCCTGGCTTGGCTCCTCCGGGGAGAAGGCTGGATCGCCCGCGTCGGTGGCCAGGGCGGTGTGCATCCGGGCGGTGATCTCTCCCAGGCTGGCCAGCCGGCCCAGGAACCTCTCCGGATCTCGCGGGATCTCCTCCAGGGCCAGCTCCCAGCCTCCCACGGCGTCAGGCAGAAACGTCTGCACGACACCCAGCGTGGCGGCCAGCGCCTGGCCCTCGTACTCGTAGTAACCCTGGAGCGGTGCGATGTGCTCGAAGCCGTGCCCCTGAAGGAATCGCAGCATCTCCAGCTCCGGATTGATCCCCGGCTCAAGCTTGCGAAACACCTTCAGCACCAGTCGGTCCTCGAACACCACCGAAGAATTCGACTGCTCCACGCCCATCAGGCGGGCCAAGCCCTCGGGGTCGATCAGGGACAGCTCCTGGCCGGCGTGGAAGCTGAAGCGTCCATGCTCGGTATCGGCACCCTCGCCGGCGCCGATCATCCGCAGCAGTTCCCAGGCCTGCGCAGGGTCGGCCAGCCCGTCGTACACCGTCCAGTCGTCTCCGGAGGTGATCGCCGCACCGCACGGTCCGTCGCCGCCGCCATCAACGCTCTCGCCGGCCCGCATCAACACCAGCGGGAGCTGATAGAGCTCGTGCGTGCCCGTGGCGAAGCGCGTCTGGACGAGGGCCAGCACCAGGGGTGGGTCCTGACGCAGGGGAAGGTGCTCCACGATCTCCACGCCGGCGATCGACCGAGCCTTGGCGCCGTACCAGCGCTGCTCGGCAATCCAGTCGCGCAGGCTCTCGTGGTCCAGCAGCTGGGAGAGCTCCAGGTCTCGCATCCCCACCGGCTCAGTCACCTGGCTCCGCCTCCTCCTGCTCTTCAACCAGCTCGAACCAATAGAAGCCACGGGACCCGAGCGTCAACAGGTAGGGCAGCTCTCCGATCCGCGGGAAGCGCGAGCGGCCGAACAGTTCGACCGGATATCGCCCCTCGTTGGCCCGGAGGTCCAGCTCGACCGCCTGGGCCGAGCGCGCGAGGTTGTGAACGCACAGGACGAGATCATCCTCGAATCGCCGCAGATGGGCGAAGATCCTGGGGTTGGAGACCTGGATCGGCTCGTAGGTGCCAAACCCGAACACCGGATGTTCCTTGCGCAGTGCGATGAACCGGTGCAGCCAACGCAGCAGGGAGGTTGGGGTGCGCAGCTGGGCCTCCACGTTGACCGCCTGGAAGCCGAACACGGGATCCATCAGGGGCGGGGCATACAGCTGCGCGAAGTCGGCCCGGGAGAATCCTCCGTTGCGGTCACCCGTCCACTGCATCGGTGTCCGCACGCCGTCCCGGTCGCCCAGGAACACGTTGTCTCCCATGGCGACCTCGTCCCCGTAGTACAGGACGGGCGAACCCGGCAGCGAGAACATGATCGCGTGCATGAGCTCGATCTCGTCTCGCCCGTTGTCCAGCAGCGGGGCCAGGCGCCGGCGGATGCCCAGATTGAGCTTCATCCGCGGATCCTTGGCGTATTCGCTGTACATGTAGTCGCGCTCGTCGTCGGTCACCATCTCCAGCGTCAGCTCGTCGTGGTTGCGTAGGAACAGCCCCCACTGGCTCGTCTCGGGGATGTGAGGTGTGTTCTCCAGGACCTCGTAGATGGGCGCCGCCTCCTCGCGACGCATGGCCATGAACATCCGCGGCATCACCGGGAATTGGAAGGCCATGTGGCACTCGTCGCCTGACCCGAAGTACTCCACCACGTCGGCCGGCCACTGGTTGGCCTCGGCCAGCAGCACCCGGTCGGGGTAGCGCTCGTCCACCTCGCGCCGGATCCGCTTCAGGTAGGCGTGGCTCTCAGGCAGGTTCTCGCAGCTGGTCCCCTCGCGCTCGAACAGGTAGGGGACGGCGTCCAGCCGGAACCCGTCCAGGCCCATGTCCAGCCAGAAGCGCAGCACGCCGAGCATGGCCTCCTGGACCTCGGGGTTGTCGTAGTTCAGGTCCGGCTGGTGGGAGAAGAAGCGGTGCCAGTAGTACGCCCCGGCCACGTCGTCCCACCTCCAGTTGGAGGTCTCGGTGTCGACGAAGATGATCCGGGCGTCCTCGTAGCGGTGCACGGTGTCCGACCACACGTACCAGTCGCGCTTCGGGCTGTCCCGGCTCGAGCGGGCCTCCTGGAACCACGGGTGGTCGCTCGAGGTGTGGTTCATGACGAGGTCGGCGATCACGCGGATCCCCCGCTGGTGCGCGGCCTCGATGAAGTCGCGCACGTCGTCGACCGTGCCGTAGTCGGGC
>JBJMLC010000004.1:0-12179 GCA_045805485.1 Solirubrobacteraceae bacterium
AGGTGGCCTGCCCGTTCGACGCGATCACGATGGGGCACGACTATGAGCTCTCGGACTACACGCGCTCCGATCTGATCTTCACCAAGGAGATGCTGCTGGCCGATCCCGTGGAGCGCACGCCGCTGCGCAACGAGGAGGAGTGAGGCGGCCCTGAGCCAGTTCCTGTTCTTCGTGGCGGCCATCGGCGCCATTGCCGGCGCCATGGGGGTGGTGATCCTGAGAAACCCGTTCTACGGAGTGCTCTCGCTGGCCTGCCACCTGGTGTGCCTGGCCGGACTGTTCCTGCTGCTGAGGGCCGAGTTCGTGGCCTTCGTTCAGGTGGTCGTGTACGCCGGCGCCGTGATGGTCCTGTACGTGTTCGTGGTGGCCTACGTGGGTGGCGGCGAGCAGCTGCCCAGCGGGCCGGTGCTGCGCGTGCTGGGGCCGATCTTCGCCGTCGGGCTGGCGGCCGAGCTGATCATCGCCATGCTCGGCTCCGCCCTGAGCGGCATCAAGGGAAAGGGGGCTCCGTATGTCTCCGGGTTCGGAACCCCGGCTCACATCGGCAAGGAGCTCCTGACCACGTACCTGTTCCCGTTCGAGGTGGCCTCGATCCTGCTCATGGTCGCCGCGGTCGGCGCGGTTGTCCTGGCCCGGCGGCGGCGGGGGCTTGAGGACGAGCCGGCCGAGCCCGAGCTGCGGATCCGGGCGCCCCGTCCGCTGTACACGGGCACGATGGCCGAGGCCGCCGGAGTGCGCCCGGCCCGCCCCGAGCTGGCGGAGGAGCCGGCGCTTGAGGTCGAGGCAGGGGGCGAACCGGTCCGCGTGGACCGAGGAGGCTGGTAGTGGCCATCGGCTGGTACCTGACCGTGTCGGCGATCATCTTCTGTATCGGCGCCGGGGGCGTCCTGGCCCGCCGCAACCCGCTGGTCATGCTCCTGTGCCTGGAGCTGATGCTCAACGGGGCCAACCTGGCCCTGATGGCCTTCGCCCGCATGTGGGGCGGTGAGGACGGGCAGGTGTTCGCTCTGATCGTGATGGTGGTGGCGGCCTGCGAGGTGGTCGTGGGCCTGGGGTTGATCGTGGCCCTGTACCGCCGACGCCTGCCCATCGACGCCGACGAACTGTCCGAGCTGCACGGATGACCACAACCTTCGCCTGGCTCGTCCTGCTCTGCCCGCTCCTCGGAACGGTGACCATCGCGTTGCTGTGGCGGTACCTGCCCGGGCGCAGCGCGGGATGGATCGGGACGCTGGCCATCTTCGCCTCCTTCGCCCTGAGCCTGGCCGTGCTCATCTCGCTGCTCAGCCGCGACCCTGCTCATCGCCAGCTCACCTCGGCGCTGTGGGACTACGACGTCTCGGCGGGGGTCGACGCGAAGATGCAGATCCTGGTCGACCCGCTGTCGGTGTTCATGATCCTGGTCGTCTCCGGCGTGTCGGCCCTGATCCACCTGTACTCGGTGGCCTACATGTGGGAGGACGCGGGTTATCGGCGGTACTTCAGCTACCTGAACTACTTCGTGTTCTCGATGCTGCTGCTCGTCCTGGCGGCCAACTTCATCCTGCTGATCGTGGGCTGGGCGTTCGTGGGTGCCGCGTCCTATCTGTTGATCTCGTTCTGGTATCGCCGGACGACGGCCACTCGAGCCGGACTCAAGGCGTTCCTGATCAACGTGGTCGGCGATGTGGGGCTCGTGCTGGGGACGTTCTTCCTGTTCAAGCACACGGGGACGGTCAACTTCGGCAAGACATTCGCGCTCGCGCCGCGCGTGTTTGCCACCGACAATCCGGACCTGGTGGTGGCCTGCCTCATGCTTCTGGTGGGAGCGTTCGCCAAATCGGCCCAGTTCCCGCTGCACACCTGGCTGCCGGACGCGATGGAGGGCCCCACCCCCGTCTCGGCGCTGATCCACGCCGCCACGATGGTCACGGCGGGGGTGTACCTGATCGCCCGCATGCATCCCCTGTTCGAGCTGGCACCCACCGCAGCGGCCGTGGGCGCCGCCCTCGGCGGGTTCACGATGGTGCTGGCGGCCACGATCGCGCTGGTCATGACGGACATCAAGCGGGTCATCGCCTACTCGACCATGTCCCAGATCGGGTACATGGTCATGGGCGTCTCGGCCGGCGCGTACGCGGCGGGGCTGTTCCACCTGATGACGCACGCCTTCTTCAAGGCGCTGCTGTTCATGGGGGCCGGGTCGATCATCGGCGCCATGGCCGGAGCGCAGTCGCTTGACCGGATGGGCGGTTTTCGAAAGGCGCTGCCCTTCACGTTCGTCTGCTTCTTGGTGGGCGGCCTGGCGCTGGGCGGCATGCCGCCGTTCTCAGGCTGGTTCTCCAAGGACGGCATCCTGGACTTCCTGGACCAGCGCGGCGGGGGTTTCGCGGTCCTCGGCGTGTTGGGCTACCTCACTGCCTTCCTCACCGTGCTCTACACGTTCCGGATGATCTTCCGGGCCTTCTACGGCGACCCCGTGCCCGAGGCCCGTGAGCTGGAGCAGGGGCATCTGGCCCACGCCGACGTGCCTCGCAACCCGATGACCGGCGAGGAGGAGGACACGGACATCGGGTTCCCCGGGCCCGGTCACTTCATCGCCGAGCGGGAGCTCCCCATGAAGGTCGCCATGTCCGCCCTGGCCGTGCTGGCCACGCTGGCGGGCGTGCTCCAGATCCCGGGCATCGATGACGCCATTGGCCACTTTCTGGCCCCGACATTCGCCGGCTCAACCCTGGCCTCGCTGGAGGTGTCCACCGGCAACGAGTGGCTCGGCCTGGCCATCGGGGCGGTGGTGGCGATCGTCGGCATCGTGATCGCCTACCGCATCTGGGTCCGTTCGCCGGGGCTCGCGGTCCGGGCGCGCCAGCGCCTGTCCGCGGTCTACCAGTTCCTGTCCCACCGCTGGTACTTCGATGAGGTGATCGACTTCCTGTTCGTCAGACCCGCGCTGTGGGTGGGCCGGATGGTCGATTTCGTGCTTGAGCGCACCGTGATCGACGGGGTCATCACCGGCGCGCCGGTGGTCGTGGTGCGCGCCGGATCGGTGGCCGTCCGCCGGATCCAGACCGGTTATCTGCGCTACTACGCCGCCGTGATGGTCATCTGCATCTCAGGCGTGGCCGCCTACTTCCTGATCTCCAGCTCGTGACTCTCTCCATCCTCATCTGGCTGCCCCTGGCCATTGCGGTCCTGTGTACCGCCCTGCCCCGTAGGCTCGCCGGCTGGGGGGTGTTCGCGGGCAGCCTGGTCACGTTCGGGATCGCACTCTCCTTCCTGATCCGCTTCCAGGTTGGTCACAGCGGCCTGCAGTTCCAGACCGACAGCGTGTGGATCTCCTCGCTGGGGATCCATTACAAGCTCGGCCTGGACGGCCTGAACGTTCTTCTGGTCGTCCTGACCTGCCTCCTGTTCAGCGCCGCGCTCGGCTGGTCGGCGTTCCGCGAGTGGGAGCGGCCGAGGCTGTTCTACTTCCACCTGGGCCTGGCCCAGAGCGCCGTCCTGGGGGCCTTCTGCATCCAGGACCTGGCGCTGTTCGTGGCCTTCTTCGACCTGATGCTGATCCCGTTCTACTTCCTGGTCGGGATGTGGGGGGACGGCGAGCGGGTCCGAGCCACGACCAAGCTGCTCATCTACACGCTGGTGGGGTCGCTGCTCATGCTGGCCGCGGCGGTGGCCACCGGCGTGCTGGCCTCCTCCAGCCACGGGACTCCGCTGACGTTCGTCCTGTCCTCGCTGAAGCACCTCCCGCTCTCGCACTCCAGCCAGGACTGGATCTTCGCCTGCTTTGCCCTGGCCTTCCTGATCAAGATGCCCCTGGTCCCCTTCCACGGCTGGCTGACCGACGGTTACAAATCGATGCCCATCCCGGCGGTGGCCGTCTTCTCAGGCGTCGTGTCCAAGGTGGCCGCATACGGGTTCCTGCGGATCGTGCTCCCGCTATTCCCCTACGCCTCGGCCCATTACCAGAACCTGATGCTGCTGATAGCGCTGGTCTCGATCATCTGGGGGACCGCGGCGGCGTTCACCACCCCGGACGCGCGCCTGGTGGTGGCCTATTCCAGCGTGGCCCAGCTCAGCTTCATCACGCTGGGGATCTTCTCGCTGCGGCCCCAGGGCGGGCAGGGAGCCCTGCTCCAGATGGTCAACCACGGGCTGGTCACCGCGCCACTGTTCTTCGTGGTGGCGGCCCTGGCGGCACGGGCCGGCGGTTCGGAGAGGCTGAAGGACATGGGTGGGATGGCCTTCCGGGCGCCCGTGCTGGCGGCGCTGTTCCTGATCGTCTCGCTGGCCACGTTGGCCATGCCCGGCTCCTCGAACTTCGTGGGTGAATTCATGATCCTGCTGGGCACCTTCCGAGCCCACCAGGCGATCGCCATCATCGCCTTCATCGGCGTGGTGGGGGCCGCGTTCTACGCCCTGCGACTGTTCATCGGCTCGATGCACAATCGGGTCCGCGCCCAGGTCACCTCGCGGGACGTCCGGCCGTCTGAGCTGGTCGCTCTCGTCCCATTGGTGGTGGTCATCCTGGCCCTGGCCTTCTATCCCCAGTGGGGGCTCAGGCGCTCCCAGGCCACGCTGTATAGGACCCTGGCCCCGGCCCACCTTCAGTCTCAGTTGCCCCGCCGGGTCGCCCGGACCGCGGAGCGGATTCCCGCCGGGTTGACGGCGGCTGCGCCCGCGTCGGAGGTGTCACGTTGAGCCTCCTGCTGGCCAGTGCCCAGGGCCCGCACATCGACTGGGCCGCATTCTCGCCCCTGCTCGCCCTGGCCGGCGGGGGTGTGATCCTGCTGCTTCTCGGCCTGTTCCGGGCGCCCGTGATCCGAGAGCGCATCCTGCCCGCGGCCGCCATTCTCGTCCTGGCCGCGACGATCGGGCTGGCCATCTGGCGCTTCCATCACCCGGCGTCGATCGTCTCCGGCGCCCTGCGGATCGACGACCTCTCGCTGGAGCTGATCATGCTCTTCGCCACAGCCGGGATCGCCACCGTGCTGCTCTCCGGTCGCACCTGGGCGCCACGAGATGCCGGGCACGGGGAGTACCACGCCCTGCTGGTGCTGAGCATCTTCGGCATGGCCTCATTCGTCTCCTCCCAGAACCTGGTCACGCTGTTCCTGTCCATCGAGATGCTCTCGATCCCGCTGTACATCCTGTGTGGTTCCCAGACCCGGCGGGAGGCCTCGCTGGAGTCAGGTCTGAAGTACCTCATCATCGGGTCGATCGGTTCGGCCACCCTGCTCTACGGGCTGGCTCTGATCTACGGAGCGACCGGCTCCACCGACTTCGCGGCGATCGGCAATGCCCTGTCGGCCGGCAAGCTCTCGGGCGGCGTCCTGGGCGACCCGATGGTCTTCACCGGATTGGGCCTGGTGATCGTGGGCTTCGCGTTCAAGACGTCGGTGGCGCCCTTTCACCAGTGGACTCCGGACGTATACGAGGGCGCGCCCACCCCCATCACCGCCTTCATGGCCACGGCGACGAAGGCCGCCGGCATCGGGGTGTTCCTGCGCTTCTTCGACGTGGCCGCCATCGGCGCGCAGGCCACGTGGGCGCCGATGCTGGCCACGCTGGCCGCGATCACGATCATCGTGGGCAACGTGGGGGCGCTTGGCCAGTCGTCGCTGAAGCGGATGCTCGGGTACTCCGGGGTGGCTCAGGCCGGGTACATGCTGTGCGGCGTGGTCGTCGGCAGCCAGCTTGGCATCCAGGCCGCGGTGCTCTATCTGATCGCGTACCTGGCCATGAACATGGCGCCGTTTGCCTGCATCGTGGGGCGTGAGAACGAGCAGCCGGAGTTGGCTGACGACATCTCCACCCTTTCCGGGCTGGGCTCCCGCAACAGGTGGCTCGCCTGGCCGATCACCATCGGCATGCTCGCCCTGGCGGGTATGCCCGGGACGGTTGGCTTCGTGGGCAAGTTCCAGCTCATCCACGCCCTGGTGGACGGCAACTACACCTGGCTGGGCATCATCCTGGTCATCGGCTCGATGATCTCGCTGGGCTATTACCTGCGCGTGGTGGCCATGATCTGGATGCGCCGCCGCATGCCTGATGAGCGCCCAGCCACGATCGGCCCCATGCCGGGTGAGCTGGCCCCGATCGCGGGCGGATCGCAGGAGGCCGACGAGAGCCCGCCGCACGCCGCCGGCCGCGTGCTACGCCAGCCCGAGGTGGCCCTCGTCGGCGTCGTGTTCGCCGCGGGCGTCGTCTTCTTCGGCATCATCCCCTCCCCCCTGTTCGACTTCGCGTGGCACGCCGCACACGCGATCACGGGGTTGTTCTAGGCCGCACCCGGGACACTGAGTGGCGATCTCTGACGAGAACCTCCAGGTGGTGGGCCGAAGCCTTCAGGCGGCCCAGCACCCACTCCCCCAACGCGTTGAAGTCGTGACTGATGCTTGGTTCGCCTACGTCGAGAGCCACCCCTTCGCCTGGTCAATGCTCTTCCGAGATACGACAGGTGATCCGGACATACAGGCATTCCACGAGACGATGCGCGGCACCGCCCGCCGGGCGATAGCCGCACTGCTCGAGGCCGAGGAGTCACTGCGTCTGGAGCCGGAGATGATCGAGACGACGGCGGAACTGCTCCGCTCAGCGATGACAGGGCTGGCCCTCTGGTGGCTCGAGCACCGCCAGAGACCGCGCCGAGACCTGGTCCGGACCGTAGTCGAAACGACGTGGCGGGGACTCGCGCCGAGACAGCAACCGGCGCGCCGCGGCCGCCCGGGATAGACAGCTAAGCCTGCACTCAGAGCGCGGGCGCGTCCGAGCCGATACCGTCGCTTCGGTGCCCCGGAGTCATGCACCATTCGCAGTTTTCAACCGGACCGCCAATCCGATCGTGAGAGTGGTGCTGAGCTCGCCCATGCATCCGCTATTGAGCCGCGGTCTGGCCCTCATCACCGTGACGGGCAGCCGCAGCGGCCACCAGTACACATTTCCCGTCTCCTACCGGCAGGACGGGGACCGGGTGACGGTTAACGTCGGCTGGCCCGAGCGCAAGCGCTGGTGGCGAAACCTCAGTGGTGGAGGCCCCGTGGAGATGCGGATTCGAGGCCAGCGCCACACAGGCCATGCCCAGGCCCAAGGTGACGAGCGCACGGGCGTAACCGTCGAGATCCAGCTCGACCGGGATCCCGCCAACCCCTGAGCCGACGCGGTCGTATGCGTCGTGCCCCACGACAAGATCGTGAAGTGCGAGTCGCGTCACTCCGGTTGAGGTTCCTGGCGGCGGTTGTGGATGCTGCGGCCCTCATCGGCGGCATGGGGGCCGTTGCCAGCCTGGGCGTTGCTGGAGTAGCTGCCTATGCGCGCCTCCGCGGCGACGTCGGCGACGTCGCCGACGGACCTCCCGAGATCCAGGACCCACCGGAGTGGATCAGAGAGCCGGATCAGGAGCGGGCGTCGCCGTGGCCCGACGCGATGCTGGCGGCGTCAGAGGGGTTGGGGGTCGCGACTCGGAATTGGCGCGGCGCCGGCTTCCACGTGCTCGGCCTGCGTCGTGTCGATGCGCGAACCGGTGGCCCGATCACCGTTCGCAGCGCTGTGATCGGGGTGCTGTTCGATCGTGCGTGGTCGTTGGTCACGGGGCCGCCCTTTGCAGCGCGCGCCAAGCGTGAGCACGAGCGCCTGAACGCGCTCGCACCACAGGCCAAGGAGATTGAGCGCACGTACGAGGGTGACCAACCAGCGCGCGTGCGAGCGATGATGCAGCTCTACAAGGAGAACCGCGTCAACCCGTTCGCCGGATGCGGACAGCTCTTCCTGGGTGGGATGGCTTCCCAGCTGGTTCTGGCGCTGGGGTCGCGCAACGGTCGAACGGTTCGTGACCGTGTTACGGGCACCATGGTGATCGTCGATCGATGACCGATCCAAAGCGCGCCAGACCCGCCGGACTGATTCATCAAGCGACGCTGCGCGCGCTGCGGCTTGGGCCAAGTCCCCAGCTGATGATCCTCTCCGCGTGGATGCGGATCAGTGGCGTCGGGAGCGTGATCGCCTCGGCGCGGCCGCGAACCTCGACGGCGCGCGGGCGCCAGGGATCGATGCTCTCCAGGTCATCGATGACGATCGCGGCTCGCCCCGTCCGTGCGACGTCGCGGAACTTCTTCGATTGCTCCAGCTCATTGCCCGTGACGTCGATCGTATCGCGAGCCGCGTTGTAGATCCAGGCCACCGGGACGACATGCGGCGTGCCGTCCGCACCAACCGTGGCCAACCGTCCCAGCTGTCTGCCCCCGGTCATGTACCGGAGCTCGGCGTCGGTGAAGACGCTCATGCGCTCATCTGCCGGCTCACCTCAGCCGCTTTTCGAACCAGTGGTCGGCGAAGGGCTCCTCATTGAAGGCCGGGACCTCCTTCCACCCCGCCGATCGATAGAGGGCCATCGCCTCGGTGAGAACCGCGCTCGTCTCGATGTGGGCGACGACTGCCCCCGCCCTGCGGGCGGATGCCTCCAGCGCCTCCAGGAAGCGACGTCCCAGCCCCAGGCCGCGGGCTTCGGGGGCGACCCACATCCGCTTGATCTCGGCCGGCATCTGGCGGTGGTACTTGACCGCGCCGCAACCGATGGGCTTTCCGTGGAGGTAGGCCACGAAAAAGCGGCCGGCCGGCGGCCGAACCTCATGGGGCAGCGCGGTGGCCCCCACAGCTGGGTCAAAGCCGCGCTCCGAGCGATGGTTCAGCTCGGCAACGTATTCGGCGAGGCAGTACCGGGCATCTGGATGCTCCGGATCCACTGTCCTGATCTCCACGCTCGATGCGGTCAGCAGGCGCTCGACCTCCCCCATCGCCGCGGCCAGCCGCTGTCGCTGACCGCCGCCCAGGGGGGCCAGAAGCGATCGAGCGAGCTCGTCGGCGCGCTTATCCAGCCTGGCGCGTTCCCGGCGACCGGCCCCGGTCAGCCGCGCGATCCTGACCCGGCGGTCACGAGCACTCGGGCCCACGGTCACCAGGCCGTCGGCCTCCAGCGCGCGCAGCAGCCGGCTCAGATACCCGGAATCAAGTCCCAGCCGCGAGCGGAGCTCACGCACCTCCCCCCCGTCGCGCCCAACCTCCCACAGCAGCCGAGCCTCGCCAAGCGGCCGCCGGAGCCCCAGGAAGCGGTCGCTCAGGGCTCCCACCCGCTCTATCACCACCCGGTTGAACCGCCGGACCTGGTCGACCATCGGCTCGGCCATTCTCTGACCTTAGTCAGCAAATCGTGTTTGGTCAACCGCCCCGAGGGGCTCCAGAGCCTCGGACTAGACTCTCCTCATGGGGGATTTGGGGACGGCCATGATCACGAGCTCAGACAAACGAAACCGCGCGCCTGCGCAGAATGACCCAGCCGCGTGAGCTCGCACGAGGTCACCCACCTCATCCATGAATACGGCCTGATCGTGATCTTTCTGGCCACCGCGCTCCAGTCGATCGGCGTGCCGATCCCCGGAGGCACAGCGCTGGTGGCCGGCGGCATCGACGCCTCCACCAAGCACGGGCTGCCCCTGGTGGCAGTGATCGTGGTCGGCGCTCTGGGCGCTCTGGTCGGCACGACCATCGGCTACGCCCTGGGTCGTTGGAAGGGCGACCGCCTCCTCCTGCGCCTGGGCAAGCTTTTCCGACAGAAGCCCGAGCGGGTACAACAGCTGCGGGAGTGGTTCCAGGATCACGCGGTGGCTCCGATATTCATCGCCCGCTTCATCACCGGCCTGCGAAACATTGCGGGGCTGGTGGCCGGGTCCACTGGTGTCCGATTTCACCTCTTCCTAGCCGTCAGCGCCGTGGCGGCGCTGGCCTGGGCGACGCTGATCACGCTCGAGTACTACTTCGCGGGTCACGTCATCCTCGGCGCCCCGACGTGGCTGCAGATCGTGCTGATCATCGTGGGCATCGTCGCCACGATCTTCACGCTTCGCTACCTCGGACAGAGTGCGGGTGTTCCGGGGAAGCGTCCCACGGAGACAGGAGACGTGGCGGAGTAGCCGGGCCGGGATCGTTTCGGATCAGGGACGCCGCTTGAACGTGGCGGTGACCCGCCGGGCGCGGTTCATGGGGACCCGACACGCCCCGGTTCCATGACAGGCACCGCCCCAGCCTGTGAACACGGCCCCGGCGCCGGGCTTCCGCGTGAGAGCGACCCTGGTGGTGGCCCCAAAGCTGGCCGTGCAGGTCGACGGACACGAGATGCCTGAGCCCAAAACCCTGCCCGGGCCTGTGATGACGACCGCGAGCGGATGACACGCCTGCGCCGGCGTCGCCTGTCCCCGGCAGCGTTGCTGTAGCTCCACCGCGCCGATATCCGATCCGTCGCCAGCGCCGTTGCCGAGGCCGGGGAAGTCAGCCGGGCGCCGGACGCCTCGCTGATCCCTCCGCTGGCCCAGTGCGCTTCCTTTGTCGAGGACTGGACTTCCGGGCGCGGGCGCCATTGTCTGGGTCAGACCGCCGTTGTCCCGTAGCGCTCCGAGCTTGGGGTCGGCGGTGAGTGGCGAGCCGGTGATCGTGGTCTGCTCCTCGGCCTTCATCGTCTCGACCAGGTCGAACCTGGACACGTCCACCTTGGCGGTGCCCAGATTGGGTGAGGGCGCGATGTAGCTCGCCTTCCTGGAAGCCAGGTCGAAGGGGCCGACGCCGTTGGCCACGATCGTGCCACTGAGCGTGGTCAGGGCCGAACGCGCCAGGTGGGCGTCATAGACCAGGTTGTAGATCCCGGATGCGCTGGTGGACGCGACGTTGCGGGCGAACGTCGAGTCGACCGCGATCAGCCTCCCGCTCAGGTTGAAGACCGCCCCCGCAATCCCCTTGCCGTGATCAGCAACGTTGTCCACACCGCCGACAGCGCTGTTGCCCGCCACGGTGGAGTTGATGATCGTGACCGTGCCCTGCATGTTGAAGATCGCACCGCCCATGCCGGCGCCGCCGCCGCCGTGAGCGGCATCCGGTGACCCGCCGCCAAAGCCCGGAGCGCCGCTTCCCTCCCCGCCCCCGCCGCCGAAGCCGCCATTTCCTCCACGGCCGGTGTCGGTGGCTGCCCCGCCTCCAGCGCCGAATCCGCCGCCGCCGCCCCCGGCGCCGTCGGTGGCGCCGGTGCCGGAACCCCCTCCTCCGCCGCCGCCACCCACGCCGCCGCCACCCCCGCCGATGAACGCGCCGTGGGGGCCGCCGAGCCCTCCCACGCCGAACCCACCACCCGTGCCCTCACTAGCCGTCCCGGAGCCGGAGCCACCCAAGCCTCCGCCTCCGCCGCTTCCGTCGCCTGAGGCCGCACCCACGTCGTGGCCCGCTCCACCCGCTCCGCCCAGGCCGGTGGCGGGCCCGCCCCCGACACCACCGGCGTCGCCTCCGTGCCCGGTTTCGGACTCGGTGAACCCACCACCGCCGCCGCTGACGATGTACGTATCGCCCGGTCCTGCCCCACCGGTCGCTCCCCCGAAGCTCCCGGGGCCGAATCCACCCCCGTCAGCACCTGAGGAGCTGGTCCCGATGCCGCCGCCCCCGGTCCCTGCCGCGGCATCTATGGCGGAGCCGCCGTGCGCCGTGTTGGCCGTGAGCGTGCTGTCCACGATTCGGAGGGTCCCCTGATTGAAGATCGCGCCGCCCATCCCGGCGCCCCCGCCGCCCCCGTTTGAGTCGCCTCCCTGGGCGTAGCCGTCGCTCAGCGTGAGCCCGGTGAGGGTCAGACGGCCGCCGCCGGGCGACGTGTAGCCCTGCGTCCTGGCGCTGCTGGGGTCTGCGCCGACATAGAACAGGCGGAACCTCGGGGCCTGCGCGTCCCGAGCGATCGTGGCCCCATGGCCGTCAATGATGATCGTGCCGGCGACGGCCGGCAGGCCGTTGGGCCCATACCAATAGTTGTCGATCTTTTTGACGTCATAGAGGCAGCCGGCCCCCAGGCGGATTGTGTTCGTGCCGCCCGCGGTGTTGGCCTGGTGGATGGCCGCCCTCAGCGAGGCCACGTTGCCGGTCCTTCCCGCGCAGCCCGCGTTGAACGTCAGCGCCTGAGCGCCTGCCGATCCCAGGAGGAGCGTCAGCGCCACGCCGACGAGTACATGCCAGGCCCTCTGGCTCGGTCTCCCCACAGACTGGAGTATCCCGCATCCGGTTGGTCCGCGAAATTTGTCCATTTGTGTCGACCTGTCCGACACTGAGGGACAGAGTTCCGCTGAGGGCCGGGTCCGACGGTGTCGGCACGCCTCCCGGCGGGTAGGCCACGGCCATGG
>JBJMLC010000005.1:0-8276 GCA_045805485.1 Solirubrobacteraceae bacterium
AGCGCAGGATCACGTGCATTCTGGGGGGTGTTCCGGACGTATTTCATGCGCATCATCTCCGAATTTGGTGACCGAAACCGCGGGTTTCCCCCTCTCCCAGGAAAAGTCCTGCATTCTGCGGTTTCTTTAGGGGCGGGCGAAGGCTCCTCGGGGCGTCTGTGCGGTCTTTTCGGGGCGCCTGTGCGGGGTCCGTACTGTCCGTGGAGGGCCGTGTTTCCGGCGCCTGGGCACCCTTTCGCGCGTCCCCGGTCCGTTCCGCCGCCCCGCGCGCAGCGGCTGGGGTGTGCCAAAGCGTTCCGGGCCGCCGCGGCCGTTTCCGAGCCGCCACAGCCCCCGCGCGGCCGCCCCGCAGCTCGGCGCGCCCGCCCCGGGGAGCCCACGCCAATTCGTCCAGTTGGCAACAGGTTTGGGCCCGAGAGGCCGTAAAGAAACCCAATGGGAGATCTCATTCTCATGGAGCAGTTCGCGACCGCGCGTTCGGGTGCATCGAACGGCGCGCGGTCGGCTGCCCAGGGAAGCGGCCCCGCAGGCGGCGCCCTGCGTGAGTCGGGGACGGGAAGACGCGCGGCGGGCTCGGCCGGGCGCGGAGGACAGTCGGCGACGGCGCTCCGTGTGGAGGAAACCGGGCCCGCAGCGCGCGCTCGCACCCGGGCCATCTTCTTCTTTGACCTCGCCTGCCCGTTCTCGTACATCGCGGCCGAGCGGATCGAGCGCCTGCTGGGAGACGTGGAGTGGGTCCCGACCCCGGGTCAGGTGCTGGATGACCGCCGCGAGTGGGCGGACAACTCCGCGGTGCTGGAGCAGGTAGAGGGGCTGGCCCGCGCCGTCCGCCTGCCACTGGTCTGGCCCGAACGCTTTCCCGTACCCGTACCGCGAGCCATGCGGGCCGCCGCCTACGCCTCCGAGATCGGCTCAGGAGCTCGGTTCGCCCTGGCCGCCAGCCGGCTGGCCTTCTGCGGCGGCTTTGACCTGGAGAAGTCCTCCGTCCTAACCGACGCCGCGGCCGCCGCCGCGATACCGATCAAGGAGTGCCTGGCCGCCGCCGACGAGGAGTGGCGCGACGAGGAGCTCCATGCCACCGCGGCCGCGCTGAAGTCCGAGGGTGTCAACCAGGTCCCCGCGGTGGGCATGGGAGATCGCTGGTTCGACGGCATCCGCTCGCTGAGCGACGCCGCGGCTTGGCTTAGGCGTTCCTGAGCGTGGCTTAGGCGAGCCTGACGGGTCTGGGGCTCCTGAGGGGTCTCGCGTTCCTGAGCGGCCCGGTCCTTACACGGGACTGACGAGGCACTCCAGGATCTGGTCGTTCAGCTGGTCGTCTTGGGGCTCTGTGCGCGCGATCTCACGCCGCGTGCTTGGCAGCGTTTCGAACTCCTGGAGCTCCTCGCAGAGCCGATCGAACTCCTCGTGCTCAGAGGACGGCGTTTGCAAGAGCTGCATTTCCCCACCTCCTGGTCGCGGGTTCGTCCCGATCCTACGCCCCGACCCTAAGTCCACTGTTAGCGTCCGGTAACCGTGGCCCAAGCGCATGCACCTCCTCAGACCCGATTCCACGGCGGGCGGCTGATTGCCCGCCGCCTCCTGGCCCACGGGGTGGACAAGCTGTTCACGCTGTCTGGAGGGCACCTGTTCTCCATCTACGACGGCTGCCGGGCCGAGGGAATCGACCTGATCGACGTCCGCCACGAGCAGACGGCGGCCTTCGCGGCCGAGGGCTGGGCGAAGGTGACGCGGTCTGTTGGCGTCTGCGCTCTGACGGCCGGCCCCGGGGTGACGAATGGCATGAGCGCGATGGCGTCGGCTGCGCAGAATGCGTCGCCGATGGTCGTCCTGGGAGGCCGTGCCCCCGAGCTCCGTTGGGGCCAGGGCTCGCTTCAGGAGATCGACCACGTGCCGTTCGTCGCGCCGGTGGTGAAGATGGCGGCGACGGCGCGGGCTACTGATGAGATTGTTTCGTTGGTCGACCGGGCGTTTGCTGTGGCTTCCGCGCCCCGATCCGGGCCGACGTTTGTGGACTTTCCGCTGGATGTGGTTTTTGGGGAGGCGGAGGAGCCCCGACCCCTTGCAGTTGCCTACGATGCCTTGCCCGCCGATCCCCCCGCCCTCGACGAGGCCGCTGCTCTCCTTTCCGGCGCAGAGCGCCCGGTCATCATGGCTGGCACTGGGCTCTACTGGGGGCACGGGGAGGACTCGCTCCGCGTCCTCGCCGAGTCGCTCCGAATCCCGGTCTTCCTGAACGGCCTCGCGCGCGGATGCGTTCCCGCCGACCACGAGCTGTACTTCTCCCGAGCCCGAGGCGCTGCCCTCTCCGGGGCCGACGTTGCTGTCGTGATCGGTACGCCCCTGGACTTCCGCCTGGGGTTTGGGGCGGTGTTCGCGCCTGAGGCCCAGATCATCTTTGTGGACGTCGCCGAGCCCGAGCGCCCGTTGCCCCGGGAGGTGGCGGCCGAGTGCTACGGGGCGTTGCCGGCGACGCTGTCCGCGCTGGGATCGACTGCCGCCGGCGCGGATCACGAGCCCTGGATCTCTCACCTGCGCTCCGTCGAGCAGGAGAAGCGCGCCGGCGAGGCCGCCGACCTGGCCGATTCCCGAGCGCCGCTTCACCCCATGCGGATCTATGGCGAGCTGGCCTCGATGCTTGACCGCAACGCGGTGGTCGTGGGGGACGGGGGAGATTTCGTGTCCTACGCCGGGCGCGTGGTGAATTCGTATGAGCCCGGCTGCTGGGTTGACCCGGGTCCGTACGGCTGCCTGGGCTCTGGGCCGGGCTATGCCCTGGCCGCCAAGCTGGCCCATCCGGATCGCCAGGTCGTGCTGCTGGCCGGCGACGGCGCGCTGGGGTTCTCAGGGATGGAGCTGGACACACTGGCCCGCCACGGGGTGCCCGTGGTGGTGGTGATCGGCAACAACGGGATCTGGGCCCTGGAGAAGCACCCGATGGAGGCCATCTATGGGTACTCGGTGGCCGCAGACCTGCGGCCGGAGACCCGATACGACGTCGTGGCCGAGGCCCTGGGCTGCCACGGCGAGCTGGTCTCGACGCCGGATGAGCTGCGCCCGGCGCTGGAACGGGCCTTCGGCTGCGGAGGACCAGCCGTCGTGAACGTCCTGACCGATCCGTCCGTCGCCTACCCCCGGCGCTCGAACCTGGCTTGATCCACCGCCAGCACGCCGAGGCACTCGACGCCCACGACCCCCTGCGCGAGTTCCGGGAGTTGTTCGACCTCCCGGCCGACGTCATCTACCTGGACGGCAACTCCCTCGGCCCGCTTCCGCTGGCGACGCGGCTGAGGTTGCGCCGGCTGGTTGATGACGAGTGGGGCGACAGGCTGATCAGGGGCTGGGACGAGGGCTGGATGGACCTGCCGGTTGTTGTGGGTGACCGTCTGGGGGCGCTGGTGGGAGCGGCACCCGGGCAGGTGGTGGTCGGCGACTCCACGAGCGTGTGCTTCTACAAGCTGGCGTGCGCCGCACTCGACCTGCGCCCGGGTCGCACGCAGATCGTGACCGACACCGGGAATTTCCCGACGGATCGATATGTGCTGGAGGGGATCGCTCAGGCGCGGGGGCTTGAGATCGTGTGGCTGGAGTCCGATCCGAGTCCTGAGTCGGTGCTTCCGGTTCTGAGCGAGCGGACGGCGCTCGTCAGCTTCTCTCAGGTGTCGTATCGGACGGCGTTCATGGCGGACATGGCCGCGATCACTTCGTTGGCCCGCGACGCCGGCGCGCTGATGTTGTGGGATCTGAGCCACGCAGTGGGGTCCGTGCTGGTGTCGCTGGACGCTGACGGCGCCGACCTGGCCGTAGGCTGCACCTATAAGTACCTGAATGGCGGGCCGGGTGCCCCGGCCTTCATGTATGTGCGCGGCGAGCTCCTGCCGGAGATTCGGCAGCCCATCTGGGGCTGGCTGGGTCGCCGCGAACCGTTCGAGATGGCTTCCGGCTACGAGTCGGCCGAGGACATCCGCCGGCTGCTGTCAGGGACCCCATCCGTGCTGGGGCTCGCCGCGGTGGATGAGGGGGTGGCGCTGGTCGAGCGAGCCGGCATGGATCGGATCCGGGCGAAGGGCATGGCCCTGACCGAGCTGGCCATCGGGCTGGTCGACGCGCGGCTGAGTGCGTTCGGCGTTTCCGTCGCGTCCCCACGCGACCGGACGCGACGCGGCGCCCACATCGCGATCACTCATCCCGGGGCGCAGGCGCTGTGCGCCGCGATGATCAACCGGGGCGTGATCGTCGACTTCCGCCGCCCGGATTTGATCAGGCTTGGGCTGTCGCCGCTGGTGACGAGGTTCGTCGATGTGTGGGATGGAGTGGAGGTGCTGCGGGAGGTGTTGGCCGCGCCAGCCTGACAGCCGCCCCCCGACCCAGAACGAAAACCGCAGCCGTCCTCCACGACGCAACCGCCCCGCCCCGCACCACGGGCCCGCGCGCCACGACAGGAGCTCGCGCCCCCACCACGAAAACCACCGCCGCCCCCAGAACGAAAACCGCCCGCATTTTCAGCGGGCGGCTTCCGATCCAGGTTTGGCCCAATCGGGACGGGCAGGGGTACGTGCCAGAAAGGGCCGGTTTAGATTGGCTCGGACGGCGGGAGGCGCCGATGTCTGCGGCTTCGCCCGAGCCTATGATCGGAGCTGAGATAGCCCCAGCCCCGGACAGGAATCATGGAGCCTACGGACCGGAAAGGCAATCGAACATTCGTCCAGTCAGGATTCGGACACGCATCCACCATTCGTTTAGGCGTGAAACCGAATTCGCCTGATTTCTGGGCATTTTGCGCCCGTCCCCGGACCGCCCCTTCGACCAGCCCAGGATATGGCCTCAGGCGTACTCCAGCGCGGCCCCTCGAAGGATGTCGTTCTCCGAGACCTCCACGTCGCTGAGCCCGAAGACGCTCAGCACCTCCAGCAGGATGATGATCCCGGCCACGATCGTCGGGGCCCGAGCCGGATCAAGGCCCTTGACCTGCCTCCGCTCTTCCAGAGCCACCCCCGCCAGCCGGCGAAGGATCCGCTCGCATTCGGCGCGGTCGATGACGTACCCGTGGACCTTCTGGGGGTCGTAGGGGTCGAGGTCCTGGGCGATTGCCGCCAGTGAGGTGGCCGTGCCGGCGACCGCGATCACGTGCTTCACCGCGTTCCGTTGCTCTTCCGGCACGCCATCGGCCAGGATCGCCCGGACGTCCTCCGCCAGCGCCTGCTCCTCGTCCTGGGTGGGCGGGTCGTGGTGGAGGTGGCGCTCGGTCTGGCGAACGACGCCGGCCTGGGTCGAGCGGTGGAACGTGATATCCGCGCCCGTGCCGATCACGAGCTCCGTCGAGCCGCCACCGATGTCCACGACGAGCGTGGGCGTGTCGTCCGGGTCACGCTCGCTCGTCGCCCCTAGGTAGGTGAGCCGCGCCTCGTCGTCACCGCTCAGGATGTGGGGCTCGAGGTCGAAGCGGTCGGCGACCTGCTGCGCGAACTCCTGGCCGTTCTTTGCGTCTCTCACGGCGCTCGTCAGGACGGCCACCGCCCTGTCCGCCTTGTGGTCGTCGATGGCCTTTCGGTAGTCGCCGAGGGTCGTGAAGACGCGCTCCATGGCGTCCTCAGCCAGCCGTCCGTCCTTGTCCACGCCGGCGCCGAGCCGGGTCACGGTCGTGCGCCGGATCAGCTCGTCGGTGACCCGCCCGTCCTGGACTTCGGCGATGTAGAGCCGCGTGGAGTTCGTGCCGATGTCGACCACGGCGATCCTCATGGGATTGGGATCCTCATGGGCTCGGCATCCTCACGCCTTCGTCACCTCGTGGGGCAGCGGCCGCCCCTCCAGTCCCGCCAGCAGGTTGTCCACCGCCAGGTCGGCCATCCGCTCCCGGGCGGCCCGCGTGGCCGAACCGATGTGGGGTGTGAGGACAAGATTGGGCGCGCTGAGCAGCGGATCGTTCTCCGTTGGGGGCTCGGGGTCAGTGACATCGAGGGCGGCGCCGGCGATCTGGCTGCTCTTGAGCGCGTCTATCAGCGCCGGCTGATCCACGAGCTGTCCGCGGGCGGTGTTGATCAGGATGGCCGTTGGCTTCATGCGCTTCAGCGCGTTCGCGTCGATGAGGTGCCTGGTGGTCGGCGTCAGCGGCGTGTGGAGCGAGACGAAGTCGGACTCATCGAGGAGCCAGTCGCAGTCGGCCGGGCCGCTCTTTGAGGTCGTGTGGATCACGCGCATCGCGAACCCTCCCGCTCGAGCGGCCACCGCCTGCCCGATCCTGCCGAACCCGACGATCCCGAGCGTCTGACCGTGCACCTCGGCGCCCAGGAAGCCGGCGGGTTCCCAGCCCAGCCACTCTCCATCGCGAGCCGCCGCGAAGGCCTCAGGAAGTCGCCTGGCTGCCGCCAGGAGGAGCGTGAAGGTCAGGTCGGCCGTGGCGTCGGTCAGGACGTCCGGCGTGTTGCCCACCTTGATGCCCCTTGCAGCGGCTGCCGTGAGGTCGACGTTGTCGTAGCCCACGGCGTAGTTGGAGATGACCTTGAGGTTCGGCATCCCCTCCATGGCCCGTGCATCGAGACGGTCTGTGAGCAGACTAAGCAGTCCTTGCGCATCCCCGGCGTGCTCCAGTAGCTGCTCCGGTGTGGGGGGCGCGCGGTCCGGCCAGACCTCGACCTCATGCCGTGTTTGTAGGCGTTTGAGCGCTTCGCCTGGAAGCTGGCGAGTAACGAAGCAGCGGGGCACGGGGGAGCGCATTCTGGCGGATCGGGCCGTCTCGGAAGCGCCGCCATCTTGTCCGGCCGAACGCCCGAGCTCCCAGTGCACCGGGCCTCGCCCGCCAAGGTCTCGGATTCTCGAACTACAATTGTGAAAATGGGAGCGACGGCGAGAGCCGAATCGGCCGAGTACCCACCAGAGGCGCACTGGGAGGAGTGCCCCGCAGCCGAGGACCTTGAGCTGCCGGCAGTCCTCCACGCCCTGAGCGATCCGATGCGGATGCGGATCGTCGCGAGCCTCGCCCAAGAGGGCGAACAGGCTTGCAAGGACTTCGACCTCCCGATCGTCAAATCCACCTGCGCCCACCATTTCCGGGTCCTGCGCGAGTGCGGCGTGATCCGTCAGCGAGTGGTCGGCAATACGCGAATCAACTCCCTGCGCCGGGCGGAGCTTGACGAGCGCTTTCCCGGGTTGCTCAACGCGGTGCTGGCCGGAACCGAGCAGTTCCCCGCAGCGGTCTGACGTCGCCTCAGGCCATCGTCAAGCCGCCGCTCACTGAGAGCGTCTGGCCCGTGATGAAACCTGCGCCATCCGAGGCCAGAAACGCGACCGCCGGCGCGATGTCATCCGGTCGCCCCAGTCGCCGCATTGGGACGGCCCGTCGCATCGCCTCGAGCACCTTCTCCGAGTCCTGACCAGAGCCGGCGATCTCGGCCAGCATCGGCGTCTCAGTCGGGCCCGGGCAGATCACGTTTACGGTGACGCCATGTTTGGCCACCTCGCGCGCCAGCGTCTTGCTGAACGCCACGACGCCGCCCTTGGCCCCGGAATACACGGCCTCCAAAGACGAGCCGACCCGCGCGGCATCCGATCCGATATTGACCACCCTCCCGTAGCCCCGCTCGACCATTCCCGGCACGCCTCGCCGGCACGTCCGCAGGCAGCCCTTGAAGTTCAGGTCGATGATCCGGTCCCAGAACGCCTCATCAGTCTCCAGGAACGGGCGGAACTCGTCCCAGCCGGCGTTGTTGACGAGGATCTCGACCGGGCCCAGCTCCCGCTCCACGCGTGCGAATGCGTCGCTGACGCTGGCGGAGTCGGTGACGTCCATGGGCACGCCAAGCCCGCCGACCAGCCCGGCGACCTCTGAGGCGGTCGCCTGGTCGAGGTCGCCCACGGCCACCCGATGGCCCTCCGCGGCAAGCTCCTCCACGATGCCGCGCCCGATCCCTCGTCCTCCGCCGGTGACCAGGGCAACTCTGGCTGCAGGCCCGCTCATGAGCTCTCACCCATGGCTGGAAGTGTTACCGGTTCTTGCCTAGTTCACCTCCTTCCGATCCTCGCCCAAGCGCTTGAGGTGCTCGTTGATGTCCTCCCAGTCGATGTCCTCCGGATCCTCAGCGTCTTCGTCGTCGAGATCCTCCAGCGCCTCATCCACGAGGTCGTAGCCCTCCGGCGGCTCGTCGATGTCGACCACCAGCAGGACCTTCGTCTCTTCCCAGAAGAGCCGGATGCAGCTGTGGCCGTACTCGACGCGATCAGGCTCAGGTAGACCGCCCTTCTGGAGCATCTCCCGCGCGTCCCGTTCACATTGGATTTTCTGG
>JBJMLC010000006.1:0-8141 GCA_045805485.1 Solirubrobacteraceae bacterium
CCTGTAGGTGTGGCCGTTGAGGCTGAACATGCCGTTGGCGATGCGGTTGCCGTAGCGGCCGATGAGCGCGCCGAAGTACGGGTTGCTCTTGAGGTACGCGGGGCTCAGGTAGCCGCCGAGGGTGGCGAAGCCGAGCGTCACGTTCGCCTTGCGGCCGTGGCGATCCGGCACTCGCAGCGACTGGATGATCCCGCCGTAGGTGATGATCGAGACCGTCATGCCGTGCCCGTTGGCGAGCTTGTAGCGGTCGATCGGGGTGGGGGTGAGGGTGCCGTTCGGCAGCGAGCCGAAGCCCGATTTCCTCACGGACAGACCTCCCCCGTGGTGGTGCGCCGCATCGGCCGCCGGGGCGACCAGCAGCCCCGAGGCGACGACGGCGACGGCGCACAGAGCCGCGCGCGTATTCATTTGCTCTACCTCCCTTAGATCAAGCGGTGTCCGACTGCGCGGCCAGCCGCGCGCGCCGGTACTCGTCGACGACGATCTCGGTGAGCTCCGCCACGGAGGTCTCCGACGTCGCCTTGTCGAGCGTGATGACCCCGTCCTGAATCAGGCTCACACGGTCGCAGGCCTGGAACACGTGCGCGTAGTTGTGGAGGATCATGATGATCGAGACCTTCCCCTCCTCCTTCAGGCGGGCAATCAGGTCGAGGATCAGCGCCCCCTCCTTGGCGCCCATCGCCGCCAGCGGCTCGTCGAGCAGGATGATGTCCGCGTCGCCTGAGACCGTGCGGGCCACCGCGATCGCCTGGCGCTGGCCGCCTGATAGCCGAGCAACCGGGACGTCCAGGCGCGGGATGTTGATCCCGATCTGATCGAGCGCCGTGCGGGTCTCCCTGCGCATTGCCCGGTTGGCCAGGAAGGGAAGCGGGCTGTGAATCTTCTCGCGCCGCAGGAACATGTTCTGCTCGACGTTGAGCTGACCGACCAGCGCCAGATCCTGGAACACGGTGTCGATCCCGTGGGCCCGTGCGTCGGTGACGCTCTTAGGCACGTAGGACTCGCCCTTCACCCACATGGTGCCCGCGTCCGGCTTGTGGAACCCACTCAGGATCTTGACCAGCGTCGACTTGCCCGCCCCGTTGTCGCCCAGCAGCCCCAGCACCTCGCCCTTGCGTAGATGAATGTTGATGTCACGCAGGGCGGTGATGGGACCGAACCGCTTGCTGAGGTGCTCGACGCGCAGAACGTCGTCGTCCGCCGTCACCGGCGGGACGATCTTCTCGCCCGCGAAGGCCGCCTCAGCCACGGCCCGTCCCCTGGCGGACGCGCCGCACCACCACGTAGATCGTCATGGCGATTATGACGGCGATCCCGATGTACAGGTCCTCGTACGTGGCGCTGACGTTTTTCAGGATCAGGCCGTCCTGAAGGATGCCGATGAACAGAGCTCACAGAAGGGCGCCCACAACGGTGCCCTCGCCACCTGTCATCAGCGTGCCGCCGATGATCACCGCCGCCACGGCATACAGCAGGAACTGATTCGATCCTGACGGGTCAGGCGTGAGGCTGTTGGTCCGGATTGCCTCCAGGATGCCCGCGAAGCCTGCCGTGGTGGCGCACAGGGTGAAGTTCCGCACCAGCACCAGTCGCGTCCTGATGCCGGCCTCAGCGGCCCCTAAGCGGTTGCCGCCCGTGGCCACCGTGTAGATCCCCCAGCGGGTGAACGACAGGACCACCTGAAGAACCCCCGCGATGACCAGCGCCCAGACGAGCTCGGAGTACGTGCCGGCTCCGAAGATGGTCGCGAATGTGCTCGTGGTCGTGACGGATGTTCCCGGCGTGTTGATCTGCTGGGAGTGAGACATGATCAGCGTCAGGCCGTCCAGGAAGAACAGCATGGCCAGGGTGGCCACGAATGAGGGAATCCCGACGTAGGCGGTGAAGAAGCCGTTGACCGAGCCGACAAACGCGGCCACCACCAGGGCGAGGATCAGGCTGGGCACCAGCGGGAGGCCGATGTCAGTGAACTTCCAGTACATGAACGGCGTGAACAGGAAGCTCGCCCCGATCGAGAGGTCGATCTCCCCCAGCGTCATCACGAACACCTGTCCACCGGCCATGATGGCCAGGAAGCAGAAGTAGGGCAGCAGGGCCTTGAAGTTGCTGCCCGTGAAGAAGTGGTCGGTCGTGATGGCGAAGTACGCGAACGTGACCAGGATTACGACGATGATGCTCCCCTCGCGGAGGGCCAGGAAGCGCTTCAGGAGACCCAACGGCGCAGCTCCGGGGGTCCGGCGGGGAGCCGGACCCTCAGGAGAAGCGCTGGCCGCGGGCGTGTCTGAGACGACCGCCATGGCTGGGAGCTGACCGCCTGCCGAGAGGCCTCTAGGACTTCTGCACGCCGGGCGTCGTGCTGGAGCCCTCGTAGCGGCTCTTGGTGGAGTTGTAAGGAACGACCGTCGTCTTATCCAGGAACTTCAGGCCGGTGTTGACGTCCGCGATGCCGGTCAGGGCCTGCGAGGCCTTGTACATGTAGAGCTGCAGGATCGGGTAGAAGCCCTGCAGGTAGGGCTGCTGATCGATCGTGAAGTCGATCTCGCCCGCCGCCAGCAGCTGCTGGATGATCGGCAGCAGGTCGTAGCCGCCGCCCTTCCAGCCCTTAGCCCGCAGTCCCTGCTTCTGGATCGTCTGGGCCACGGCCTGGGTGCTGCCGGCGTCGACGGCGAACATGCCCTTGGCCGTGGGATGGCCCTGAGCCCACGAGTTGACCACGGTCAGTTCATTGTTTTGCGCCGCTCCGGTGGCCACGACGTGGGGCGTGATCGAAGGGTGGCTCTTGAGCGTGTCCTTGGCGCCGTCAATCCGGGGCTGAATGTTGGCCGAGCCCGGGGTGGCGATGAACAGGGCGATGTCGCCGGATGGGACGAGCTCGGCGATGCGCTTGCCCATCTCCTGACCGGAGAGGAACAGATCCTGACCGATGTAGGACAGGCGCCCGGTCTGGGGCTCGTCGGCGTTGTAGGCCACCAGCGGGATGCCGGCCGATAGCGATGACTGCACGGGCTTGTTGAACGCCTTGGGATCGATCAGGCAGCTGCCGATGCCGTCGACCTTGGCGCTGACCGCGCTGTTGATGGCGTTGACCATCTCGGAGACGTTGCTTGTCGACGAGCCCGTCCACGTGTACGAGCAGCCCAGGAGCTTGCAGGCATCCGCCGCGGCGTTCTGGGTCGGCGTGAAGAACGAGTTGGTGGTCACGTGGTTGACGAGCGTGAAGTGATAACCGCCGCCCACACCGAAGATCGAAGATGCCGCGCCGCTGCTCGCGGCCGCGCTCGTGCCCGTGCCGCCGCTGCTTCCGCCACAGGCTTCCAGGATGACCGCGGCCAGACCCGCGGCGCCGCCGGTGAGCGCCGTACGCCGAGTGAACTGCGTCCAGCGCTTGTACGGAGTGTCCTCCTCCTTGCGCTCATCCCACTCCAAGCGCTCGATCGCGTCGCCGAAATACTCGTTGTCCGACATCCTCGCTCCTCTCTCTCACAGGTCGTGTGACCCGTCCGATTGTGAACGCTCTCAAAACTGCGCCTCGATGTCCAGACCTTCATACAAATCCAACATTTCAGGCTGAGCCCACGGGTCCTGTGGAGGCGTTAGCGTGCGCGTGACGTGAGCTCCGGCCAGCCATCGATCCAAGCCTCGACCTCGCCGGTTGGCTGGGGCATTCTGTCCACGGCCAGGATCAACACCAAGCTCCTGGCCGGATTGCGAGTGGCCGCCGGCGCCGCGCCGGTTGCCGTGGCCAGTCGCGAACAGCGGCGAGCCGACGTGTTCGCCCGCGAGCACGGGATTCCGCGAGCGCACGGAGACTATGAGTCACTGCTCGCGGATCCGGACGTGGAGGCGGTCTACATCTCGCTGCCGAACTCACTCCACATCCCGTGGACGGTGCGGGCGCTGGAGGCGGGCAAGCACGTCCTGTGCGAGAAGCCGCTGAGTCGGCACAGCGCCGAGGTGGAGGGTGTGTTCGACGTGGCCGAGCGTGAGGATCGTCTCCTGATGGAGGCGTTCATGTACCGCCACCACCCCCAGGCGACACGTCTTCAGGAGCTGGTGGCCGAGGGGGCCCTCGGTCGGCTGCGGGCGGTTCGGGGCGCGTTCAGCTTCTTCGCGCTCGATCCGTCGGATGTCCGGTTCAGTCCGGAGCTGGACGGGGGCAGCCTGATGGACGTCGGCTGCTATTGCGTCAACGCGGCTCGGATGCTGGCCGGCGAGCCGGAGCGGGTCAGCGCCCAGCAGGTCACGGGCGGTGGGGGAGTCGATGTAACACTGGTGGCCACTCTGGCCTTCGGAGGAGAGGTCCTGGCCCACTTCGACTGCGGCCTGGTGCTGGCCGAGCGCGATGAGCTGGAGGTGGTCGGAGAGGAGGGGTCGCTGTTCCTGGATGATCCCTGGCACTGCCGCAGTCCGGTCATAGAGGTCCGGCGTGCCGAGCGCACCGAGAGGCTGGAGCTGCCCAGCGTGAACCCGTACTGCCTGGAGGTGGAGAACTTCTCGGCCGCGGTTCGCGGCACTGCGCAGCCGCTCCTGGGACGGGCGGACGCGGTCGGACAGGCCCGGACGATCGAGGCCCTCTACGCGGCGGCCGACACCCAGAGCCCGGTCGCGCTCGGAGGATGAGCGGGCCGCTGTACGGGATCGACGTCGGCACCTCCGGCGTCAAGGGCCTGGCCATCGACCCGGCTGGAGGTGTCCTGGCGTCAGCCGAGGCCGCCTATCCGCTGTCCACGCCCCGTCCGGGATGGGCCGAGCAGGACCCCGAGGACTGGTGGCGGGCCACCGAGCAGGTTCTGGCCGAGCTTCGCCGCGGCGCGGGCGCGCCGGCCGGCATCGGCCTGAGCGGCCAGATGCACGGGCTCGTGTCGCTCGATGCCTCCGGGCGCGTGATCCGGCCTGCGATCCTGTGGAACGATCAGCGCACCGGTTCGGAGTGCCGGGAGATCGAGCAGAAGATTGGGCTGGAGCGGCTGATCGAGCTCACGGGAAACCGTGCGCTGGCCGGATTTACCGCCCCGAAGCTGCTCTGGATGCGGCGTCATGAGCCCGAGCACTACGGGCGGATCGCCCGGATCGCGCTGCCCAAGGACTACGTGAGGCTCCGCCTGTGTGGGGAGCACGCCACGGACGTCTCGGATGCTTCGGGGACGCTGCTGCTGGACGTCGCCGAGCGGCGGTGGAGCGAGGAGGTGCTCGGCGTGCTGGGGCTTGACGCGGCGTGGCTGCCCCCCGCGCTGGAGGGTCCGCAGATCTCTGGTGTCACAGGCGATGGGGTTCCGGTGGCCGCCGGCGGTGGCGACCAAGCGGCGGGTGCCCTGGGAGTCGGTGTGGACCGGCCCGGTCCCGTATCCGTGGTGATCGGAACCTCAGGGGTGGTGTTCGCCGCCCTGGAGCGCTTCGCCGCCGATCCCCAGGCGCGGGTCCACGCCTTCTGCCACGCCGTCCCCGGCGCGTGGCACGCCATGGGGGTGATGCTCTCGGCGGCGGGATCGCTGCGCTGGCTTCGGGATGCGGTGGCACCGCGCAGCTCCTACGACGACCTGTTGGCTGAGGCGAGTCGGTGGCCACCCGCGGCCGAGGGCCTCATCTTCCTTCCGTATCTGGCCGGCGAGCGGACGCCCCACGCGGACCCCGATGCCCGAGGAGCCTTCGTGGGACTGGAACTCCGCCATGACCGCGGGGCGCTGGTCAGAGCTGTCCTGGAGGGGGTCGCCTTTGGCCTGCGGGACTCGCTGGACCTGGTAGCCGGGCTGGGCACGCAGCCGGCTTTCGGCCGGGTCTCCGGCGGCGGCGCTCGAGGTGATCTGTGGTTGAGGATTGTGGCCTCGGTGTTGGAGCTGTCTCTGGAGCGCGTCGCCGTGGCCGACGGCGCGGCCTTCGGCGCGGCCCTCCTGGGTGGAGTGGCCGCGGGCACGTGGGCCGACGTTCACGAGGCGGTGGCGGCCACGGTCAAGCCGGCCGGGCGGATCGAGCCAGTGGCCGGATGGGTGGACGTCTACCGTGAACGGCGGGAGCGCTATCGGGCGCTGTATCCGGCCCTTCGCGCCGTCCGGTAGCTCAGGCCTCGCTGGAGGGCTGCCAGATGTTCACGTGGCCCTCCTGGGCATAGCGGTCGATCTCCTTCAGTTCCGCGGCGTCGAAATCCAGCCGGTCCAGCACGGCGACGTTGCTCTCCAGTTGATTGACGCTGGACACACCGACCAGGGCCGAGGTGACACGCGCGTCCCGGAGCACCCAGGCGATCGCCATCTGGGCCAGCGACTGGCCCCGCTGGGCGGCGATCTCGTGCAGGGCCCGCACCCGCTCCAGGTTCTCCGCGCTGACCATGTCCTCGGCGAAATGCTCGCCACTCCTGACCCGCGAGCCGTCCGGGATGCCCTGCAGGTACTTGTCGGTCAGGAGTCCCTGGGCCAGAGGCGAGAAGGCGATGCAACCCACTCCCTCCTCCTGCAGGAGCGGCAGCAGATCACGCTCCACCCAGCGGTTCAACATCGAGTAGGAGGGCTGATGGATGAGCAGCGGGGTCCCCAACGAGCTGAGGATCTCGATGGCGTGCGCGGTGCGCTCGGCCGAGTAGGAGCTGATGCCCACGTACAGCGCCTTCCCCTGGCGCACCGCGGTGTCCAGGGCACCCATCGTCTCCTCCAGCCGAGTGTCCGGATCGACCCGGTGCGAGTAGAAGATGTCCACGTAATCAAGCCCCATCCGGAGGAGGCTCTGATCCAGGCTGGCCAGGAGGTACTTCCGTGACCCCCAGTTGCCGTACGGTCCGGGCCACATGTCATAGCCGGCCTTGGTCGAGATCACCAGTTCATCCCGGTACGGCCTGAAGTCTTCCCGCAGCAGCCGGCCGAAGTTCTGCTCGGCGGTCCCGTAGGGCGGCCCGTAGTTGTTGGCCAGGTCAAAGTGCGTGATCCCCAGGTCAAAGGCCCGGCGGAGGATCTCCCGGCTCGTCTCGAGCGGACGGTCCTCGCCGAAGTTCTGCCACAGGCCCAACGAGATGGCCGGAAGGTGAAGGCCGCTGCGGCTGCATCGCCGGTAGGGCATCCGGTCATAGCGGTGCTCGGCCGGAAGGTAGTCAGAAACGAGAGGCACGGCGGTTTGGACAGGAGCCTACGACCTGGCGGCCGCTGCCGCTTCCGGCGTCGGCCACGACGCGGGTGGTGGCCGGATCGTCGGTCTGGAGCAGTTGGAGGAGGTCCAGGCCCGCGACCCATTCCACCACGGGGCGTCCGCTGACCGCGTGTCGCCGGGCAAGACGACCCCCGTGCCGCTGATACGGCCTTGGCTCCAGAGTTATCGTTGCCGGATCGCAACGGCCGACAAGGAGAGTCTCTCATGACCGTCGAACCGGCCCCCGCCGCCGCGGAGACCAGCGCCCAGCCGCGCGGGCATCGCTTCACGTTCGGACTGTGGACGGTGGGAAACCCGGGCCGCGACCCCTTCGGTGAGCCGACCCGTGCGCCTCTGGATCCCGTCGAGAGCGTGCACAGGCTGGCCGAGCTTGGGGCCTGGGGCATCTCACTGCACGACAACGACCTCGTGCCCTGGGGATCGACTCCGACCGAGCGTGATCGGATCGTCTCCCGGTTCAAGGCCGTCCTGGCCGAGACGGGCCTGGGCGTGGGGATGGCCACCACGAATCTGTTCGGCCACCCCGCGTTCAAGGACGGCGCGTTCACGTCCAACGACCGGCGCGTCCGGCGGGCCGCGATCGGGAAGGCGATGCAGAGCATCGACCTGGGGGCGGAGCTGGGAGCACGTGTTTACGTCTTCTGGGGTGGGCGTGAGGGAACCGAGGCCGGGGTGGCCAAGGATCCACGCGACGCGCTGGAGCGTTATCGGGAGGCCATCAACGTGCTGTCCGATTACGTCGTGGAGCAGGCGTACGACATTCGCTTTGCCATCGAGCCCAAGCCCAACGAGCCGCGGGGCGACATCTTCCTGCCCACGGTCGGCCATGCCCTGCACTTCATCACCACGCTGAAGCGTCCTGAGATCGTGGGGGTCAATCCGGAGGTGGCACACGAGACGATGGCCGGTCTGTCATTCCTACACGCCATCGGGCAGGCGCTGTGGGCGGGCAAGCTGTTCCACATCGACCTGAACGCCCAGCGCGTCGGACGCTACGACCAGGACTTCCG
>JBJMLC010000007.1:0-42542 GCA_045805485.1 Solirubrobacteraceae bacterium
CTAATATAAACCGCTGATGGGGAAGAGCCAAATCACGCGCCCGCGGCGCAACGCGATCCAGCCCGCCCCGCGCCCCGAACGCACACCGCGCGCCGAACGCGCCCCGCGCCCCGAACGCACGCCGCGCCCCGAACGCATCCCGCTCCCCGAACGCACGCCGCGCGCCGAACGCACGCCGCTCCCCGAACCCACGCCGCGCCGCGAACCCACCCGCCGGCGCGCCGCCCAGCTCGAGGAGATCGCCGAGGGGCTGCCGCAGCGCGCCAACACGCTTTCGAAGCTCTTCCTCAGCAGGAGCAGCGTCGTCGTCTCCCGGACCGAGGTCGGGGTGCTGCGCAGCCTCCGGGCCAGGCCGCGCCGGATCACCGAGCTGGCCGCCGAGGAGCGGGTGACCCAGCCGGCCATCACCCTGCTGGTCAACCGGCTGGCTGACAAAGGGTGGGTGGAGCGAACCACCGATCCAACCGACCGTAGGGCCGTCCTGGTCAGCCTCACGCCTGCTGGCGAAGACGCCTTCGATCGTCTCCGGGCCGAATACCACGCGCTGCTGCAAGAGGAGATATCCAGGCTGGACGACCACGAGGTGGAGACGCTGGCCGGCGCGGTGGGGATCCTGGACCAGCTGATCGAGCGCCTGAGGTCCAACGAAGCATGAGCGTCATCGCCCACGCCCTCCGGCGGCCCGCGCACTCTGACCGCTACAAGTGGCTTGCCCTGTCGAACACCACGATGGGCATCCTGATCGTCACGATCAACCAGTCGATCGTCCTGATCGCCATGCCTGACATCTTCCGCGGGATCCACCTGAACCCGCTGGTTCCCGCCAACACCAGCTACCTGCTCTGGATGATGCTGGGGTTCATGGTCGTCGGGGCGGTCCTGGTCGTGAGCCTGGGCCGAGTGGGGGACATGTTCGGGCGCGTGCGTATGTACAACCTCGGCTTTGCGATCTTCACCCTGGGGTCGATCCTTCTCTCGGTCACCTGGATGACCGGGAGCGGGGGAGCCCTGTGGCTGATCGGCATGCGCATCGTTCAGGGGATCGGGGCGGCGTTCCTGTTCGCCAACTCGTCGGCGATCCTCACTGACGCCTTCCCGCCTCAGGAGCGTGGGCTGGCGCTGGGCATCAACATGGTCGCGGCCATCGCCGGGTCGTTCATCGGACTGGTGCTCGGCGGCCTGCTGGCACCGGTGTCCTGGCGGCTGGTGTTCCTGGTGTCGGTGCCGGTGGGGCTGTTCGGGACCGTGTGGGCTTACCTGAAGCTTGAGGACCGGGGCGTCCGCGTCAAGGCCAAGATCGACTGGCTGGGCAACCTCACGTTCGCGGTCGGGCTGATCGCGGTCCTGGTGGGCATCACGTACGGGATCCTTCCCTACGGCGGTCACGCCATGGGCTGGACCAACCCCTGGGTGCTTGGCGCGCTCATCGGAGGCATCGCCGTGCTGGCCGCGTTCGTGGCCATCGAGCGTCGGGTGGAGGCGCCCATGTTCCGGATCCCGCTGTTCCGCATCCGGGCCTTCACCGCCGGCAACGTGGCCTCGTTCCTGT
The DNA here is from genome assembly GCA_045805485.1 of Solirubrobacteraceae bacterium. Taxonomy (GTDB): domain Bacteria; phylum Actinomycetota; class Thermoleophilia; order Solirubrobacterales; family Solirubrobacteraceae; genus Palsa-465. The sequence goes on from JBJMLC010000007.1 coordinate 1,550, forward strand.
CGGCGCTCTCACGGGGCGGGCTGATGTTCATGCTGATCATCTGGCTCCAGGGGATCTGGCTCCCCGAGCATGGCTACAGCTTCGCCTCCACGCCGCTCTGGGCGGGCATCTACATGCTGCCGCTGTCGGCCGGCTTCCTTCTGGCTGGGCCGATCGCCGGCCGCCTGGCCGACCACTACGGCGCGCGGCCCTTCGCCACCGGGGGCATGATCCTGGCCGTGGTGGCGTTCCTCCTGCTCATCACGCTGCCGGTCAACTTCCCCTACTGGGCCTTCGGCGCTCTGATCGCGCTCAACGGAATCGGCATGGGGCTGTTCGCGGCCCCGAATCAGACGGGCATCATGAACAGCCTGCCGCCTGATCAGCGGGGGGCCGGCGCCGGGATGGCCGGAACGTTCATGAATGCGGCCATGGTGCTCTCGATCGGCATCTTCTTCAGCCTGATCATCATCGGCCTCTCATCCTCACTCCCGCCCGCGCTGTATCACGGGCTTTCCGCCCACGGTGTGCCGCACGCGTTCGCGGTCAAGGTCTCGCACCTGCCGCCGGTGGGCAGCCTGTTCGCCGCCTTCCTGGGCTACAACCCGATGGGCACTCTGCTGCACCCGGTGGTCGCACACCTCCCGCACGCCACAGCCGCCTACCTGACCGGACACACGTTCTTCCCCCGCCTGGTCGCTCACCCCTTCGCCAGCGGGATCCATGCCGCCTTCTATTTTGCGGCGGCCTGCTGTGCCCTGGCTGCCGTCGCCTCCTGGATGCGCGGCGGCAAGTACTACCACCAGGAGGCCGTTGACCCGGTGGAGACCGCGGAGTTCGTGGCCGAGGCCGCCTAGGTCGCGTCCCGCGGCGGCCCCGCACCGAGGCCGTCAGGACTCAGCGCGCCGCGATCAGGGCCAGGCCGGTGAGGGCGCCGATCGTCCCGACGCGTTGCCATCCGCCCAGCCGCTCACGCAGGAAGATCCCCGCCAGGGCGATCGTCACCACCGGGTAGGCGGATCCCAGCACGCCGATCACGCTCAGCGCACCATTCGCCGCGGCCAGCGCGAACATCGCGCTCGCTCCCACGTCCAGCGCGCCAACGCTCAGCAGTGCCGGCATGTCAGCCTGGAGGTTCGCCAGGCCGGTGCGGGCGCTGCTCAACCAGCGAAGGCTCGGCCGCCTGGGCACGATCCCCATCAGCGGGAATGCGGCTATGAGCGCGACCACCGTCGTCAGCCGGCTGAACGTCACGGCCCAGAGCGCGCCGCCCTCGCTGGCCCCCTTGATGGCCACGACGAAGAGCCCGAAGCAGATCGCCGCCATCACCGCCAGGACGATGCTCGGGAGGTGCGAGACGCCCTGCTCCTCATGGTCGTACTCCCGCCGGGGCCTGGCGGCCAGGACGACGCCGGCCAGCGCCAGGACGATGCCCGCCATCGCCAGCGCGGACGGTCGCTCCCCTTCGAACAGGCCAACCGCCAGCGGGATGAGCGCCTCGGTGGCGGCGATCGGGGCTACCAGCCCGATCGGGCCGCGAGCCAGCCCCCGGTAGAACGCGGCCAGCGCCGCGGCGTTGAGCAGCCCGGCCAGCACCGCCAGCGCGCAGAAGGAGGCCGCAGGCGGCGGAGTTCCCTGAGCGACCAGGGCCGGCACCAGAAGGGCCAGGCCGAAGAGCTGAGAGACCAGGAGGACGACCGCAAGCCTGACCCGACGGCATCCCACGCCCGCCAGGAAGTCCGATGAGCCCCAGGCCAGGCTCGCCGAGCATGCCAGGATCACTGAGAACACACGGGTGTAATCGAAATTGTCCGCCGTGTCCTTGAGTCACCGGGCCATCCCTAAGCATCCGCTCGGTCCCGGCGAACCCACCGCCTCCGGGTGAACCGCCACCGGACCACGGAAATGGCGAATGTCCGAACTCTGACCATCCGTCCAGGCCGTGTCCCACCTCCCGGGATGCGCTAAAGAACCGGACGGAGCCGGTCGATAGCGCCGAAACGATGGCCGTGCCACTCGAAGCCGAGTCACGAGGGACCGCAACCTCGACTCCGCAGCATCCTACATCGATGCCCCGGGAGGGCTCGGAGCAGCTGACCGCACCCTATTTCGATGCTCTCCGTGGCTATGCCCTCCGGGGTCCGGGTCGCTTTCACGTGCCGGGACACAAGGGCGGCGACGGCAGCGATCCCGCGTTTCGGGACGCGCTCGGTGAGCAGGCGATCGCGCTTGATATCCCGCTGATCACCCCCGGGGTGGACGTGGGGTCGCAGGTGACGCCTCTTGACGAGGCCCTGCAGCTTGCCGCGGACGCCTGGGGCGCCAAGCGGACGTGGTTTCTCTCCAATGGCGCCACCCAGGGCAACCAGGCGATTTGCCTGGCTCTGGCCGGCATGGGTCGCGAGGTGATCGTGCAGCGAAATGTCCATGCCAGCACGATCGACGGCCTGATTCTTTCGGGACTGCGTCCGACCTGGATCGCGCCGGAGCTGAACCCGCAGCTGGGCATCGCCCACTGTCCGCTACCCGAGTCGCTGGAGCTTGCCCTGGCCGACTCGCCGGGAGCCGTGGGCGTGGTCGTCGTATCGCCCACCTACTACGGCGCGGTGGCCGACGTCCGGACGCTGGCCGAGATCGCCCACAGCTGGGACGTCCCGTTGATCGTGGACGAGGCCTGGGGATCGCACTTCGCCTTTCACGACGCCCTGCCTGAGCATGCCCTCTCGGCGGGCGCCGACCTCGTTCTGTCGGGAACGCACAAGCTCGTGGGGAGCCTGGGGCAGTCGGCCATGCTCCACCTCGCGCACGGCTCCGAGCGGTTCGTCGACGAGACGGCGATCCAGCGAGCGCTGACGCTCGTGAGCTCGACGAGCCCCAGCTCCCTGCTGCTCGGATCCCTGGATGCCGCGCGTCGCAACGCGGCAACGCGCGGCCCGGCGCTCATCGAGGACGCGATCTCGGTGCTGGCCGAGGCCCGAGCGGCCATCAGGGGGCTTCCCGGTCTTGAGGTCATGGATGACCGCCTGCTTCAGCATCCCGGCGTCTACGATTACGACCCCCTGCGACTGGCCATCGATGTTCGCGGCGCCCAGGGGAATGGGTATGAGATCGCGGCCATCCTGCGCGATCAGCACGACCTGCACCTGGAGCTCCGCGGTGAGCACATGCTGGTGGCGGTGTTCGGGCTCGGGGAATCTCCGGCCGAGAGCTGTCAGGCCCTCGTTCAGGGGCTCGAATCTGCCGTGGAACAGCTGTCCCGGCGCCCTCACAAGCGCCCCTCGCGTGAAGCACAGCTACCCCCTCGCTGGGGTGCGTTGGCGATGACGCCCCGGGACGCGTTCTTCGGGCGGCACGAAATGATCCCCATCGAGCAGGCGGTCGACCGGGTGGCAGCCGAGTCGGTGGCCGTCTACCCCCCCGGTATACCGAACGTGTTCCCCGGCGAGCGGTTGACCAGTAGGACGATCGACTTCATTCGCCGCACGCTTGACCAGGGCGGGACCGTACGCGGGCTCAGCGATCCGACGGCAGGCACGATTCGGGTCGTGACCGAGGAATGAGTGTGCTGGTCCAAGAGCGACTGAAGGGTCCGCGGAGGGCGGCGAGCGAGCCAGCTCAGCCGCCGCGCGCGGCAGCTCCGCAGCCCGCCAAAGACAACGGCGCTTCACCCTGGGTGGCCTGGGGTTACCTGGGCATCGGCGCGGTCCTGGCCGGGGTCTACTTCCTGGCCCACACGGCGCTCGGCCATCACGCCGTCTACGACACCATTGGGCTCTCCTCCGTCGCCATCAGCATCTACGGGGTCCGGCGCAACAAGCCCCGGAACCCGCTGGCCTGGTACCTCTTCGCACTGGGTCAGCTCGCGTTCGTCTCCGGCGATCTGGTCCGGGCCTACTACGAGGTGGTGGTGGGCGTCTCGGCGCCCTTCCCGGGGCTCGCGGACGTTGCCTACACGGCTGCGTACCCGATTCTCGTGATCTCGCTGATCATGCTCGTTCGCAGCCGAGAGTGGGCGCGGGATCGGGCCACGCTGATCGACGTCATGATCGTGGTGACCAGCGCGGGACTGCTGACGTGGGTCTATCTGATCGAGCCACAGATCCACAATCCCGCACACCTGGGGCCATTCGAACTGGCTCTGTCGATCTCATACCCGCTATGGGACCTGATGCTGCTCGGCTTCGCAGCGCACCTGATGCTCAGCCAGGGGGCCCGTCACACGTCGTACTACCTACTGTGCGCCAGCCTGCTGGCCCTTCTGGCGGCGGACAGCTTCTACACCGCCGGGCTCCTGGACAACACGTACCACACCGGGTCGCCGGTGGACCTGGGATACCTGGCCGCATACCTGTTCTGGGGCGCGGCCGCGGTGCACCCATCGATGCGGAAGCTCTCGCAACGCCCACCCCACGCGACGGGGGCGAAGATCACCCGCCGCCGGCTGATCTTCCTGACCGTGGTGACCCTTCTGGCTCCGCTGGTGCGCATCTTCGCCACGCTCCGCAATACCGATCTCCCGCCGCTGACCACCGTGGTGCCCACGGTCATCCTGTTCCTGCTGGTCATGGCCCGGATGTCGGGTCTGGTACAGAGCCTGAGCGGGGCGCTCAGACGCCACGAGGAAGCCGAGCGCCGCAGGCGGCAGAGCGAGGCCCGGTTCGGGTCGCTGGTGGAGCACGCCTCGGACATCGTCGTGGTCATGGACAGAGCGGGAGAGGTCATCTACCAGAGTCCCTCCGTCTCGCGAGTCCTCGGCTATCCGCGCGATGCGCTGCTCAAGCGCAGGTTCACCGATCTCATCCACGAGAGCGACCGCGACGCCGCAGTGGCCGTGATAGGCGAGGCGGCGCATCGCGCCAGCAGCGAGCCCGCCTGCATTGAGTTCCGCTGCGAGCACAGTGACGGGAGTTGGCGCTACGTGGAGACCACCCTGACGAACCTCCTGGACGATCCGACGGTGGCGGGCGTCGTGCTCAACGCCCGGGACGTCACCGAGCAGGTGGCGCTGCAGTCTCAGCTCTCCCACCAGGCCTTCCATGATCCGTTGACCGGCCTGGCCAACCGGATCCTGTTCCATGACCGTGTGGAGCACGCGCTCCAGCGACGGTCGATGCTCGACCATCCCGTGGCGGTCCTGTTCCTGGACGTGGACAATTTCAAGCGCGTCAACGACAGCCTCGGCCACTCCGCGGGGGACGAGCTTCTGGTGCAGTTCGCCGATCGGCTGAGGGGGTGCATCCGGGCCGGGGACACGGCGGCTCGTCTGGGTGGAGATGAGTTCGCCGTGCTGCTGGATGAGCCAGAGAACGCCGAGTCGGTGGCGGCACGGCTGAAGGATCTCCTCACGGTCGCGTTCCTGGTCTCCACCACCGAGGTGTTCCTATCGGTCAGCATCGGCATCAGCATCAGCGAGGGCGGGAGCACAGATCCCGACGAGCTGCTGCGCAATGCCGACGCCGCCATGTACGCCGCCAAGGCGCGCGGCAAGGCGACCGCGGTGACGTTCCGGCCCTACATGCACCAGGTCGCGCTCAAGCGACTGGAGCTGGAGGGCCAGCTGCGGCGAGCCGTGGAGCAGAACGAGTTCCGCGTGCACTATCAGCCCATCGTCGAGATGACCGCCAGTCGCATCGTCGGGTTCGAGGCGCTGGTGCGGTGGGCCCATCCTGAGCAGGGCCTCCTGGGACCCAGCGACTTCATCTCGGTGGCCGAGGAGAGTGGGCTCATCCGTGACATCGGACGCATCGTCATGGAGAACGCCACCAAGCAGGCAGTGGCTTGGCAGGACCTGTACCGCGACGGCAACCTGGGCATGACGGTCAACCTCTCAGCGGCGGAGTTCTCCAGCCCAGACGTGGTCACCGACGTTTGTCGTGCCATCCAGCAGTCCGGGATGGACCCGGCTCGTCTGGTCTTCGAGATGACCGAGACGGTGCTCATGTCGGACACCGAGGCCACGATGGCTCGCCTGGAGGAGCTCAAGAGCCTGGGCGTCCGGCTGGCCGTGGATGACTTCGGCACCGGGTTCTCGTCCTTCAGTTACCTGAGGAAGTTCCCCATCGACATGCTGAAGATCGCCAAGCCCTTCCTGGACAAGATCCCGCATGATGACCAGGAGAGCGCCCTGGTGCGGGGGATCCTGGAACTGGCCCGGAGCATTAACCTCAGGGTCGTCGCCGAGGGAGTTGAGCGCCGGGAGCAGTGGGACCTGCTGGCGGAGCTGGGGTGTGAGTTCGTCCAGGGGTACCTGATCGCCCGTCCGCAGGGCCCCGAGCGGATGAGCAAGCTGATGGAGCGTCTGAACGGAACGATCACTGACGCGGCGGAGGAGCAGCCCCCCGTGCTTGCGCGCGTGACCGCGCCGCCGGCGACGCCAGTGACCGCGCCGCCCGCCGTCGGCTGAACCCTGGCCGCCTGCCGACGGCCGTCGGACCCCGGGCCCGCCAGGCTGTGCTTTGCTGGTGGCCAGGAACGCCATGCCAGGCCGAAGATCCAGCACCTACAAGTGGTTAGCCCTCTCTAACTGCACGCTGGCCGTCCTGCTGGCCACCCTGGACGTGTCGATCACCCTGATCGCCATGCCGGACATCTTCCGGGGCATCCGGCTCAATCCGCTCGACCCCTCCAACAGCTTCTACCTGTTGTGGATGATCCTGGGCTACATGGTCGTGGGCAGCGTGCTGATCGTCAGCCTGGGGCGGCTTGGCGATATGTTCGGCCGCGTCCGGATCTACAACCTGGGCTTCGTGATCTACACGGCCGCCTCCCTGTTGCTGGCCGTGGATTGGCTCCATGGACGAGCGGGAGCCGACTACCTGATCGTGTTCAGGATCGTCCAGGGCGTGGGCGGGGCCTGCCTGATGGCCAATGCCGCGGCCATCATCACCGACGCCTTCCCCCAGAACCAGCGTGGGATGGCGCTGGGGATCAACAACATCGTCGGGGTCAGCGGGATGTTCATCGGGCTGCTACTGGGCGGCCTGCTGGCCCCGGTGAGCTGGCGCCTCGTGTTCCTGATCTCCGTCCCGGTGGGCCTGTTCGGCACGGTGTGGGCGTATCTGAAGCTCGAGGAGCTGGGGGTGCACACGCGGGCTCGCATCGACTGGTGGGGCAACCTGACCTTCGCGGCCGGGCTCATCTGCCTGATGGTGGCCATCACCTACGGGATCCGTCCCTACGGAACCCACCCCACGGGCTGGATGAGCGCCCGGGTGATGGCGCTCCTGGTCATCGGCGTGGCGCTGCTGGTCGTGTTCATGATGGTTGAGCGGCGGGCCCGGGACCCGATGTTCCGCCTGCCCCTGTTCCGCATTCGCGCCTTCACATTCGGCACTCTGTCCACGTTCCTCTCGGCCGTGGCCCGGGGCGGGTTGATGTTCATGCTGATCATCTGGCTCCAGGGCATCTGGCTGCCCGAGCACGGCTACAACTTCGTGGACACGCCGCTCTGGGCCGGGATCTACATCCTGCCCTTGACGATGGGCATGCTGGTCAGCGGGCCGGTGTCCGGGTATCTATCGGACCGGTATGGCGCCCGCCCCTTCGCCAGCGGGGGCATGATCGGCGTCGCCATCAGCTTCGCCCTGCTGATCGCGCTGCCCATCGACTTCTCCTACCCGGTGTTCGCGCTCGTCCTGGCCTTCAACGGCATCTGCATGGGCATGTTCGCCTCCCCCAACCGAGCCGCGGTCATGAACAGCCTGCCCGCCGGCGACCGCGGCGCCGGCGGAGGCATGAACCAGACCTTCCAGAACTCGGCCCAGGTGTTCTCCATCGGCATCTTCTTCACATTGCTCATCGCCGGTCTCGCGTCCTCGCTCCCACACGCCCTGGGTCCCGGACTGCAGGCCCACGGCGTTCCCGCCGCCACGGCCGAGCACGCCGCCCACCTGCCCCCGATCTCTGTTCTGTTCGCCGCCTTCCTGGGCTACAACCCCGTCCAGCATCTCGTGGGCGTCCACGCCCTGGCCGGCCTGGGAGCGCACACGCAGGCTCTGCTGACCGGCCGGACGTTCTTTCCTCACCTGATCTCGGGCCCCTTCCAGAATGGCCTGCGGGAGGCGTTCGTCTTCGCCATCGTGGCGTGTCTGGTGGCGGCGGCCGCGTCGCTGTTGCGAGGCGGCAGGTACGCCCACAGCGAACGGCCCGAGCCGCAATGGAGTGCTGCCGCCGCCGAGGGCCAGAAGGTGGCTGTCTGAGCAGGTATCTCTTGTCCGCCTGGGTGCCGGTGGGGCTGCTGATGATTGCCGCTACCGCGGCGCGGGCCGCTGCGCCCGGCTCCCTGGAGGTCATCCCCTTTCCCGGAACCCCAGATGCCTCGCCCCAGAGCCAGATCATCTTCGGCTCGCTGAGCCGCCACGATCTTCGCTCCCTCGCCGTCCGCGGGTCGCGCAGCGGCCGCCACGGAGGCCGGATCGTGACGCTGCCGGCGCGGCGGGGCGTGGCCTTCGTCCCCACGCGGTCGTTCGTTCCGGGCGAACGCGTCGAGGTGACAGCCGCCCTGTCCACCGCCGCCGCTGCGCCGCGTCAATTCTCCTTCTCCGTCGCCAGACCCGTTCCGACGGAGCCCTCGGCCGCCACGGCCAGAATCCCGCCCACCCCCACTCAGACCTTTCACTCCCAGGTCGATTTTCATCCCCCGGTGGTCAAGGTAACGTCGGATCCCGATACCAGCTCGGGAGACATCTTCCTGACCCCCAACAACAGCCCGCAGGTGGGCCCGCTGATCCTGGACAGCCGAGGCCGCCTGGTCTGGTTTCGGCCCCTCCGGTACTCAGCATTCAACCTGGAGGTCCAGAAATATCGGGGGCGGCGAGTGCTCACGTGGTGGCAGGGGAGGGTCGTCAACGGTCACGGGGCCGGCGGCAAGAACCTGATCCTGGATCGCTCCTACCGCCAGGTGGCCGAGCTGCACGGCGGATACGGGTACTCCTCGGACCTGCACGAGTTCCAAATCACTCCTCAGGGGACAGCGCTGATCGATGCCTACGTCCCCGTGAGGACCAACCTGAGCAGTGTGGGAGGTCCCCGCAACGGCACCGTCCTGGACTGCGTCATCCAGGAGCTCGACATCAGGACGGGCCGGGTCCTGTGGGAATGGCACGCCCTGGGACACGTGCCGCTGACCGCGTCCTACCGAGCCCCGTCCGGGGGCCACGGCGCGTATGACTACTTCCACCTGAACTCGATCCAGCAGCAGCCAGGCCGGCGGTTGCTGATCTCGGCGCGGAACACCTGGTCGGTCTACCTGATCGGCGAGCGCACGGGGAAGGTCATCTGGACGCTGGGGGGCAAGCGCTCGAGCTTTCGCATGGGCTCAGGCACCAACTTCGAGTGGCAGCACGACGCCCGGCTGCACGGTCACACGCTCAGCGTGTTCAACGATGCGGGCCTGCCCCAGGAGGAGTTCCAGTCCTCGGCCAAGCGGTTGGACCTAAACCGGAACGCCATGACGGCCCGGCTGCGTCGCACCTTCACCCACGCACCACCGCTTCTGGCCGGCTCGGAAGGGAACGCCCAGCTCCTGCTGGGCGGCAAGATGTTCGTGGGCTGGGGCTCCACCGCCGACTTCTCGGAGTACAGCGCCGCGGGCCGCCAGATCTTCAACGGGACCTTCGTCCGGCCGGTGAACTCCTATCGCGCCTACCGGTTTCATTGGTCCGGGCACCCCCGCACCCGCCCCCCGCTCGCCGTCGTGCCTGGGCCAGACGGCAGTCTGAAGGTCTACGCCAGCTGGAATGGGGCCACCGAGGTGACGGCCTGGCGCGTCCTGGGCGGCGACCGGAGAGCGTTTAGGGGCTTCCGTCGCAGCCCCCGGCGGCAGCACTTCGAGAGCATGATCAGGCTCCGCACCGAGCCCCGCGACCTGGCCGTCCAGGCCCTGGATTCCTCAGGCCATGTTCTGGGCACCTCCCGCCTGCATCGTGACCCGGATCATCTGGCCATCTTCGGGAGGACCGCATTCGTCCGCACAGGTGGCGGATTCACCACCCTGCCCGTCGGGTGCCTGAGGCGCCGTCCCTGCCGGGTCACTCTGACGATCTCCTCCGGTGGCTCGGCACTGGGCGGCGCCGGTTCTCAGTCGGTCCCCGCCGAGAGCGGAGGCCTGATCGCCTTCAAGCTGTCGTCCCCGGGCCGGCGGATGCTTCAGCGCGCTGCCGGCCACCGCCTGCGGGTGCAGGCGACGGTCCGTGCCTCGGAGCTTCACGCCACCACAAACATCACCCTGATCCCCTATTCGGTCAGCGGCACAGCACCGCCTCAGAGCGTGTTGCAGTCGCCCAGTGTCCAGATCGCCAGGACCGTCGTGTTCGTCTCCCCTCACGGGGCGGGGAGCATCCTGGCAGCGTGCTACGCGCCGCTGTCCTGCCACATCAAAGCCGGGATCACCGCCGGCGGGGCGGTGATCGCCACCAGGAGCGCCGAGTCACTTGGAGCCGGTGAGCTTGGCCCCATCCAGTTCCGGCTCACCCCCACCGGGCGGGCAGCGCTCGCCAGGGCCACGGGCAACCAGCTGGCCGCCCAGGTCACGCTCTCCAACGGCCGGGACACGGCCACCGGCCACATCGTCGTGATCGGGTACCGGTGAGGGTGTCGCGCCGTGCGGCGCTCGTCGTGGCGGTGGCGATTCTGGCTGCGCCGGCGTTGGCCAGATCCGCGCAGGCGCCGACGCAGCACTTCCGCTCCCGTCCTGACCTGCGTCCGCCGGTCGTGAGCGCGACCTCGGATCCGGACGGCCGCTCCGGAGACATGCTTCTGACTCCCGTGCCCAGTCACCTGGCGAGAGTGCTGCCCCAGGCGGGCCCGATGATCCTGGACCGGGCCGGGCGCCTGGTGTGGTTCCGTTCGCTTCCGGAGGGCAAATTGGCCAGCGATCTCAGGGTGCAGCGATACGGCGGGCGCCCGGTGCTCACCTGGTGGCAAGGCCATCCGCGGTCCGGCGGGGTCGACGTGATCACCGACGGTCACTACCGGACGGTGGCCATAGTGCGGGCGGCGAACGGCTACAGGGCGGACACGCATGAGTTCCAGCTCACCCCGCGAGGCACGGCTCTGATAGACGCCGTCGTCACGAGGACCGGTGACCTGAGCAGCGTCGGCGGCCCCAGGCCCGGCCAGGTGGTCGACGATGTCATCCAGGAGCTCGACGTGAGGACCGGACGCCTTCTGTGGGACTGGGACGCGCTGCAGCACGTGCCGCTGAGCGCGTCATACCAGGGCTCGCCTCGCTCTGGCGTGCCCTATGACTACTTCCACCTGAACTCGATCCAGCAGCTGCCGGGAGGCAACCTGCTCATCTGCGCCCGCAACACGTGGGCCGTCTACGAGATCAGCAAGCGCACCGGGGGCGTGCTCTGGACGCTGGGCGGGAGGGACTCCAGCTTCAACATGGGCCCGGGAACGAAATTCGAATGGCAGCACGACGCCCGGTTGTCTGGCCGCACTCTCAGCCTGTTTGACGACGGCGCGCTTCCCCAGGAGGAGCCAGAGTCCTCGGCCAAGCTCCTGAGGCTCGACCGGACCACCCGGCAGGTGTCGTTGCTCACCCGGATCACGCATTCGCCCGCGTTGCTCGCCGGTACATCGGGGAACCTGCAGACCCTGCCCAATCACAACCGGCTCGTGGGCTGGGGCTCGGCGTCGGCGTTCTCGGAGTACACCCCTCAGGGCCGGCAGATCTTCAACGCAAGCCTGCCCCTGGGGTCCTACTCCTACCGGGTCTACAGGTCCCCATGGAGGGGCCGACCGCACACGCCGCCGGCGCTCACGGTCCGGCGCGTGGACGGTCAGGCCAGCCTCTATGCGAGCTGGAACGGCGCCACTGAGGTGGCGGCCTGGCGCTTTGAGGCGGGCCCTCGCCCCAACCGTCTGCGACAGCTGGGCGCGACCGCACCCAGGACGGGCTTTGAGACCGGGGTGCGGCGCCACACCACCGCCCTCTACTACGCCGTTCAGGCGCTGGATCAGCGGGGCCACGTCCTGGGCACCTCCCCCCGGGTCCAGGCTGATCCCGCGCGCGGGCACACGGCGCGGGCGGCGCCGGAAGCCGCGCGGACCTCGCTGCACGTGATCCCGTTTCCGGGGACACCCGACGCCTCGCCGCAGACGCAGATCATCTTCTCGTCGCTGACTCCATCCGATCTGGTTTCGGTGAGCGTCCGGGGATCACGGTCGGGCGACCACGCCGGGCACCTGGTGTCCCTTCCGTCCGCTGCCGGCGCGGGGTTCGCACCGGATCGCCGGTTCAGCCCCGGGGAGTCAGTGCGCGTGCGGGCGGCGCTGCGCTCCGGGGCGGACGGGACGGCCTCCGGAGATCCGGGCGCCACGTACCTCAGCTTCTCCTTCACGGTGGGTCGCCATCCGCATGGGCCTGCGGGCGCGGCCCGGGACACCCACTCGGGCGCAAGCGGTCCCCCCAGACAGCACTTCCACTCCCGCCCCGATCTCAGGCCGCCCGTCCTCGACGTCACCTCCGACCGCCGGCCGGGCGGTGGCGACCTCTTCCTGGATTCCGGACAGCGGGGTGTGCTGGTCCTGGACGGGCGAGGAAACGTCGTCTGGTTCCACCGGCCGGCCGACGACGGCGCGACGGATGTGGCCGTGCAGCGCTACCGGGGGCGGCGAGTGCTCACGTGGTGGCAGGGGCGCCTGTTTAGCCACGCGGAGGATGTGATTCTGGATCAGCACTACCGCACTGTGGCCACCGTGCGCGCGGGCAACGGCTATGTGGCTGACCCGCATGAGTTCCAGATCACGCCGCAGGGGACAGCTCTGATCGACGTCTACGTTTTCACGACCGCGGATCTGAGGAGCGTCGGTGGACCCGCGCCCGGGGCGATGCTGGACTGCGTGATCCAGGAGATCAACATCAGGACCGGTCAGGTCCTGTGGGAATGGCACGCCCTGGGCCACATTCCCTTCAAGGCGTCATACGTCGGGCGCCCGAAGCCCGATTCCTGGTATGACCCGTACCACATCAACTCGATCCAGCAGCTACCCGGGGGGGACCTGCTCATCTCGCTCCGAAACACTTGGGCTGTGTACAAGATCGCCAAACGCACCGGAAAGGTCCGGTGGAGTCTGGGGGGGAAGGACCCGAGCTTCAGGATGGGTCCCGGAACCGGATTCGAGTGGCAGCACGACGCGCTGATGCATCCTGACGGGACGCTCAGTCTGTTCGACGACGCGGGGCTTCCCCAGGAGGAGCGGCAGTCCTCGGCCAAGGTGCTGAGGCTGAACGGCCATACCATGACCGCCCGGCTGACCGCGCGCTACACGCACTCGCCGCCGCTCCTGGCCGGCGTGGCCGGGAGCACCCAGCTTCTTCCTGACCACGACGTCTTGGTGAACTGGGGGTCCCAGGGCGTCTTCTCGCAGTACACCCCCGGCGGCCGCCAGGTCCTCAACGTGCAGTTCCCCCTGGGGATGGCCTCCTACCGGGCCCTCCGGTCTCCCTGGAACGGCCGGCCCCTGGATCGTCCCGCGCTGGCTGTCGTGCGACGACCGAGCGGTGTCCTGCGGCTCTACGCAAGTTGGAATGGCGCCAGCGACGTGGCGGCCTGGCGATTCCTCGGGGGGTCGCGGCCCCAGCATCTGAGGCCGCTCGGGACAATCGCCCCCCGCACTGGTTTCGAGACAGTGGTCCGGCGCCACGCGACGGCGCGCTACTACGAGGTGCAGGCGCTGGACCGCCGGGGGCGCGTCCTGGGCACCTCTGCGGTAGACACCCTTACGAGCCATGGCTGAGTCGCTTGATTTCCACCGTCTGCAGGTGCCGGTCGTCCAGGCCGGCATGGGGAGGGTGGCCCGTCACGAGCTCGCCGCGGCCGTCTCAGAGGCCGGAGGCCTGGGCACCATCGCTGGGGTCGGGGCCCCCATCGCCCGGGAGGTGGCCGCCGCCCGCGCCCTCACGGGTGCTCCGATAGCGGTCAACCTGCTGCTCCCGTTTCTGCGGCCCGGCGACGTCGAGGCGGCATCAGCGGCTGACGCCATCGTCACGTTCTGGGGCCAGCCGCGGCGGCTGGCCGCCGGGACGTGGATACACCAGTGCGGATCGGTTCAGGAGGCCAAAGCGGCGGCCGCGGCGGGCGCCGACGCGGTCATCGCCCAGGGTGTGGAGGGGGGCGGCCACGTCCGCGGTGCAACGCCCGCGCTTGATCTGCTGGAGCAGACGCGGGCCGCTGTGAGCATCCCCGTGCTGGCGGCGGGCGGCATCGTCGACCGCCACGGCGTCGCCGCGGGGCTCGAAGCCGGCGCCGCGGCTGCGGTGGTGGGCACCCGGTTCCTGCTCAGCGAGGAGAGCCGGGCCCACCCTGAGTACAAGCACCGCTGCCTCCAGGCCACGACCACCGTGCTCACCGAGCTCTTCGGTCTCGGCTGGCCGCGGGCGCCTCACCGCGTGGTGCCCAACGCCGCCACCGATCGGTGGTTGGGCGACGATGCCCGCTGCCCGCGATGGATCACGACCGCCCACGTGGTTTCGCGTCCGCTGATCGCGCGGATGCCGGCGTCTGTTCAGGCGCGGGCCGCCTCCAGGCAGCGTTCCTGGATGCCGCTGCTGGGATCCGAGCCTCCCACCGACGACGGCCCGGAGGGGCTGGTGGACTCAGGCCCGCTCTACGCCGGGCAGGCTGTGGCGCGGGTCACCGACGTCCAGCCGGCGGCCCGGCTGGTGGCGGATCTGACCCCGTAACCGCTCACCGGCAGGCCCTGTTGTAGGCCGCCGTTCCGGGCTGCCTGGCCGCTCCGGAGCTGCCCTTGATCATCAGACAGGACTCGTCGACGGCTTGAAACTCCCTGGCCGGGATCTGCTTGAGCTGGTCCACCATCGTGAACGTCCAGCGTGAGTCGGTGGTGCCCCCGAAGTACCAATTGCTGCCGTTGTCGGCCAGGATCATGCCGTAGGTCTTCATGGCTCTGATCACCACCTGGCACGGTTTGCCGCAGCGTGACCGAGGTAGCGAGAAGCCGGCCTTCAGGCGGAAGCGGGCACCCATGGGCGGGTAGCTGGAGTTGTGCGTCGCCCCGGCCTGGTGGCGGGCCGGCCAGATGAAACGCTCGTCGGTGGTGTCGGCTGTGAAGCGGATCGCGTGGTTCAGGTGGCCCGAGGTCACCTCGTCGTAGTTGACCAGTCCGGGCAGGATGGGCAGCCCGGCGGCGTCGGCCGAGGTCCACGTGGCCGGACGCAGATGGTTGGAGCGCAGACTCCAGATCGCACCCGAGCCGGCGGTCGATCGACCGTGGGGTCGGAAGTGGGCGTCGAAGAGCTCGTACAGGACGCACGTCTTGGGGTCCACCATGATGGCGTGGCGATCACCGCTGGCCTGGCGGCCCCCTTCGATCGGAGTGTGGGCTGAGAACGGGTAGGGGCCCCGATCGCTTTCGCTGGCGTAACGGAAGCCGACGTGCACGAACTGCGGGTTGGAGGCCGTGATCGTCCAGGGGATCCCGTACGGGCTCGATCCTCCGCCCGGTCCGTAGTCAGGGTGGAGGTTGGTCGATGAGGCCGCCATGTGGCGCAGCCACTGGGAGGAGTGACGGTCGACCGGCAGGCCGGTGACCCGGGTGTTCCATACGTTGTCGGCCGGAAAGGCGGGGCAGTGGGTCGCGGGCAGTCGTTGCCCCGCCGAGCTGGCCGTGCCTGAAGGTCCGGCCGCCGCGTGGCCCACGACCGGCGCCGCCCCGGCGGCCAGAACGGCCACGATCGCCACAAGAGATGCTCGCAACTGGCGCATCGGATATCTGACGATAGCCCCCGGGCCGGGCGGCCATCAATCATCCGTCCAGCGATATCGTCCGCCAACCATGTCGCCCGTCCGGTTTCGCTTCCTCGGTTGTGGTGATGCGTTCGGAAGCGGCGGCCGCCTCCACACGTGCTTCCACCTCGAGGGAGGCGGCGAGCCGGTCCTCATCGACTGCGGCGCCACCGTGCTCCAGGCCCTCAAGCGGGAGCGGATCGACCCCGCGTCGATCGGCTGGGTGGCCCTGTCGCACCTGCACGGCGACCACTTCGGCGGGCTGCCCTGGCTGATTCTGGACGGGCGCTTCGCCAGGCGCAGCAAGCCGCTGGTCATCTCGGGTCCGGTCGGGACCGAGGAGCGCCTGACCACGGCGTTCGAGGCGCTCTATCCCGGTGCCCCGGCCGGCCCTCGGCCCTTCGAGCTGCGGTTCGTGGAGTACGAGGAAGGCCAACCCGTGGTGATGGGCCCGGCGGTCGTGACCCCGTTCGAGGTCATCCACCGAAGTGGCGCCCCCTCCTACGCCCTCCGGGTGCAATACGGCGGGAAGGTCCTCACCTATTCAGGTGACACCGAGTGGACCGAGAGGCTCGCGGATGCCGCGCGCGGCGCGGATCTGTTCGTGTGCGAGTGCAACTACTACGACAAGCGGGTGCAGGGCCACCTGGACTACCAAACCCTCTCGGAGATGAGGCCCAGGTTCGAATGCCGCCAGCTCGTCATCACCCACATGAGCGACGACATGCTGGCTCACGTGGACGACCTGGACGTCACCGCCGCCCACGACGGGATGACGCTTGAGGTGTAGGGCCGCCGCCCGGGCCCACCCAGCGGCTCAGGCCGCCCGGGACAGCGCCGGGCGAAACCGGCTCCGATAGGCGGCCGGTCCCACGCCCACCCGCCGGTGGAAGGCCCGGCGCATGCGGTCCTCGCTGCCAAAGCCGCACCGCAGAGCCACCGCCGGAAGTGTCAGCTCGTGGTCCTGGAGCAGCTGCTGAGCCCGCTCCACGCGGACCCGCTCCACATAGACCGCCGGGGTCACTCCGACCTCGCGCTTGAATGCCCGGGCGAAATTGCGCGGGCTCATATGCGCGCCGGCGGCCAGCGCCTCCACGCTCAGATCCTCCTGGAGGTTCTGCACGATCCGGTCCTGCACGGCGCGCAGGGGCTCGCGATCGGCCAGGCGGGCCGAGAGCTGGGTACTGAACTGCGCCTGGCCACCGGGACGCCGGACGAACATCACCAACTGGCGGGCCACGGCGAGCGCGGCCTCGCTCCCGGCATCCTCCTCCAGCAGGGCCAGTGACAGGTCCATGCCGGCGGTAACCCCGGCGGAGGTCCAGACGTTCCCGTCCCGCAGGAAGATCGGATCGCTCTCCACGCTGACCTGCGGATAGCGCCTCTTCAGGGCGCCGCACGCGCTCCAGTGGGTGGTGGCTCGGCGCCCGTCCAGCAGCCCGGCCTCGGCCAGCAGGAAGGCTCCGGTGCACACCGAGGTCACTCTCCGTGCCCGCGCGCCCGCGCGGGCGATCCACCTGATCAGCCGCTCATCCGCCATGGCCTCGCGGGTCCCCTCGCCCCCCGGGACGATCAGTGTGTCCACCGGCTGGCGGATCGAGCCCAGGGTCCGATGGGGGACCAGGAGCAGCCCGCTGGAGGTGGTCGTGGTGCTCTGCTCGGCGGCCGCCAGCTCGATCCGGTAGGACCCCCGGCCGAGCCGCGTGGCGATCGAGAACACCTCGGCCGGCCCGGTCACGTCCAGGGCCTGGACGCCTCCGAAGAGGACGATGACGACTCGCCTCATTGGGCGGCTCTATCCCGTAAAGCCGCTTCCTGCTGGGCAAAGGCCCGCGTCACCGCGGTGACTATCTCCAGCGGAGCCTTGTCCGGGGAACCGGCATCGAACGGTGGGTCTGGGTCGTACTCGATGCCCAGCTGAACCGCCTGGGCTGCGGCGTCGCCCTGGATGAGCGCCACCAGCCGCAGCGCCATGTCGATGCCTGACGAGACTCCCGCGGCGGTGATGATCTTGCCCTGCCTGACGACACGCTCTGAGACCGGGCGGGCGCCCAGCGAGGCCAGCGTCGGCCGCGCCAGCCAGTGCGTGGCCGCCGGCACCCCCTTGAGCAGCCCGGCGGCCGCCAGGAGCAGCGATCCCGTGCACACCGACGTCGTCCACAGCGTGGACTCGTGGGCCTCCCGCAGCCACGACAGGAGGGGCTCGTGCTCCAGCAGCAATCGGGTTCCGAAGCCGCCGGGGACGACCACGATGTCCGGAGTGGGAAGCTCGTCAAGCGCTTGATCGGCCACCAGCGCCAGCGTGCCTGACTCGTTGCGAACGGGCCCCTCGCGCTCGGCCACGAACACCGCCTGGGAGTCCGGAAGGTTTCTGAGCACGTCGTAGGGACCGATGATGTCGAGGGCCGTGAAGCCCTCGTAGAGGAGAAAGGCGATTTGCATGGCCCCATCCTGACGCGGTCCGGGCCTGGCCGCAATGACAACCACCAGGGGATTTCTGCCAACCCGGTTGCCCAACGTTCCCGGGACGGTCAGGATCTGCGGCGGCCATGACCACCACCAGTCCAGCCCCCGTGCCGCTGCGCCCCGGCTCCGAGGGCGCCTGCGTGGAGGTCGACCTGCTGCCCTGTGGCCACTCGCTGGCTCCGCCTGGCTGGTTCTACCGTCAGGACGCCGGCGGGTCCTGGCGCAGGGCGCTGGGCATCGGCGTGCCCAAGGAGCAATGGCTTCGCAGCCCCATCGGCGCCTTCCTGGTCCGTCACCCGTCCGTGGGGCCCTTCCTGATCGACACCGGGCTACACGCCGATGCGGCCACGAACCTCCGTAAGGACTTCGGTGTCATCAACGCCTTCGCGTTCAGCACGCTCCGGATGCGCCCTGAGAACGCGGTGGCCGCTCAGCTGCCGGACCGCGGCGTGCAACCGGGGGACATCGACCTCGTGGTCATGACGCATCTGCATGTCGACCACACGAGCGGGATGCGTGACTTTCCGACGGCCGAATTCGTGTGCAGCGAGGAGGAATGGCGGGCCACCCGGGGGCGCGGCGCGGTTCTGCGCGGCTACGTGGCCCATCACCTGCCGGATGCCGGGCGCATGCGGACGCTGAGCTTCCAGGGCGCGGCCGGCCACGGACCCTTCTCGCGGACCCTGGACCTGTTCGGCGACGGCAGCGTACGGCTCGTCTTCACGCCCGGTCACACGCTTGGCCATCTTGCGGTGCTGGTCCGACTGCGCGGCGGCGAGGCATTGCTGGCCGGCGACGCCATCTACACCCGCCGCAACCTGACGGAATCGCTCATTTCCTGGCGCACAGCGGATGACGCCCAGTTCATGTCCTCGCTCCAGGAGCTGCGCGGCTACGCCGCTGAGAATCCCGATGTCCCGATCGTGCCCACGCACGATGCGGGAGTCTGGGACGCGCTCAGCGAGCTGCGCTGAGCGGCCCGCCTCCGCCCGGCCGACCGATGGGCGACCCGTTATGGTCCGAGCCATGGACCGAGGCGCCTCACTTGATGCCCTGATCGGTGACGGGGCGGGCTCGCCGTCGAACCGCTCGGTTGACCGGGCCTGCCGGCTGCTCTCCGCCTTTTCCCTGGATGAGCCCTCGCTCACGCTCAGCGAGCTGGCCCGGCGGGCCGAGCTTCCCAAGGCGACGGCGCATCGTCTGGCCGTGACGCTGCGGGCGTGCGGGTTGCTCACGCAGGCGGCCGACGGACGCTATGCGCTGGGCATCAGGCTGCTGGAGCTGGGGTCGATCGTGCGGGAGAACCTGGACGCCCTCCAGCTCTGTCGCTCCGCGATAGATGCCGTGGCCGCGGCCAGTGGTGAGACCGTGCTGCTTTCGGTCGTGGACTGGCCCACCCGCCAGGCCATGCTGGTGGCCAGACGGGACAGCCCGCATCCGTTGGCCGTGGGCTCCCCGGTGGGGCTGCGCCAGCAGATCCCGCCCGGCGGCGCGCTGGGCAAGGCGTTCCTGGCCGGCCTGCCGCCGCACGAGGTGGAGGGCGTGGTCAACGAGCTGACGCTGGTGGCCACCACCCCCAAGACGCCGATCGAGCGGCGCCTGCTCCTCCGTCAGGTCTCTCTGGCCCGGGAGGCCGGCTACGCCTTCGAGCAGGACGAGTACCTTGAGGGGGTCTCGGGAGTGGCCGTTGCCGTGGTGTTTGACGGTGACCGGCCGCTGGCCGCGCTGGGCGTCGTGGGTCCGACGTCGCGGCTGGCGGGCCAGATCCAATCCCTGGGGGCTCTGCTGCTGCGTGAGACGGCCGGCCTGCGGCCCGGGAGGCTCTCCGAGACCGCTCGGTCAAGCGCGTAGCCGCCGCCCCGGTCCGCATAATGGAACGCTGTTCCGTAAGATGGAACAGCCCGGGCGTCCTCAGCGATTCTGCATCAGGAGGCCCCGGAGTACCAGCGTCGGGCCGAATCCAATCATGAGGACCGGGCAGACATTGACACTTGCGCCAATGGAAAGCGTCGCCGCGCCACCGGACGGGCCGGTCGGGCTGCCCCGACTCCAGTTGCGGAACGTCTCCAAGACGTTCCGGGCCAGCCGGGCCCTGAGCGCCGCGTCGATCACCGTTGACCCCGGAGAGATCCACGGGCTCGTGGGCGAGAACGGCTCAGGGAAATCCACCCTGGTCAAGGTGCTCTCGGGGTACCACGCGCCTGACCCGGGAGGGTCGCTGCTCATCGACGGCCGCTCGGTGGAGCTGCCGGTGCACCCATCCGACATGCAGACGTTCGGCCTGTCGGTCGTCCACCAGGACCTGGGCCTCATCGACGCCTTCTCGGTGGTGGAGAACATGCGCGTGGGCAGCTTCCGGGTGGGCCGGCTGAGCCGGGCCATTCGCTGGCGCACTGAGCGAGAGCTGGCTCGCGCATCCCTGGCCGAGCTGGGTGCGCAGATCGAACCTGACGCCCCCGTGGCCGGGCTCTCGCCAGCCGAGCGCGCCGAGGTGGCGATCGCCCGCGCGCTGCAACACCACGAGCCGGGCCGGGGTCTGGTGATGTTCGACGAGTCAACCCGGGCCCTCCCACCCGAGCCGCGCCGGCACTTCCACACCCTGCTGCGGGACATCGTGGCCCGTGGGGGCTCGGTCCTGCTGGTCAGCCACCAGCTCGAGGAGGTGCTCGAGCACACGCACCGAGTGACCGTTCTGCGGGACGGCCAGGTCGTGGCCGACGGGCTGAGGACCAGCGAGCTCACCGAGCACGAGCTGATAAGGCTGATGCTGGGCCGTGAGCTCCAGCGAGTGCCTCGGCGCCCGCGCCCCGCGGCCGCGCCTGCGGGCCCTCTGGCCCGGATTGAGGGGTTGACCGGCCAGACCGTCACCGAGGCCACGTTCTCGGTGGCGGCGGGTGAGGTGCTCGGCCTGACGGGGCTGCTGGGATCCGGGTTCGACGAGGTTCCGTACCTGCTCGCCGGAGCGCGGCCGGCCTCGCAGGGCACGCTCACCCTGGGTGAGAAGGCGCACGACCTACACGCCGCGTCGGTTCGGTCCCTATTGAAAGCCGGGGTGGCCCTGGTTCCCGAGCGCCGTGAGGTCGAGGGCCTGGCGTTCTCGGAGACCGTCGCCGACAACATCACGCTTCCCCGGGTCAGTGCGCACAGCCGGCGGGTGCTTCTGTCCAGGGCGTGGCAGCGTGAGGAGGCGGCTCAGGTCATGGGTGAGCTGGCCATTCGCCCGGCCGACCCAGGCATGACGGTGGCCGAGCTCAGCGGGGGAAACCAGCAGAAGGTCCTGTTGGGCAAGTGGCTGCGTGGCGAACCGCGACTGCTCGTTCTCCACGAACCCAGCCAGGGTGTGGATGTGGGGGCCCGGCGTGATCTTGAGCTGGCCATCGGCCGCGTGGCCGAGCGGGGCGCCGCGGTGATCCTCGCCGGCATGGACGCCACCGAGCTGGCCGCCATGTGTGACCGCGTCCTAGTGATGGAGGATGGCCGCATCCGCACCGAGCTCACCGGGGAGCTGACCCCGGAGGGGATCATCGACGCCGTCTACGGCAAGGGGATGTCATGAGGGTCGCCCTCAAGCTGACCGAGCGCTACGGGCTGATCGCGCTCTGGGGCGTGATGATCGCCGTGTACTCGGCGGTGGAGTCCTCCAATTTCGACCGCAGCGGCACGTTCCAGGCGATCTTCGGGTCCCAGACCCAGACCGCGCTCGTGTTCCTGTCCCTGGCCTTCCTGTGCACGGTAATCGTGGGCGAGTTCGTCGACCTGTCCGTGGCCGCCATCCTCGGCCTGTCGGCGACGATCGTGCCGGTCCTGGTCACGCTGCACCACGTCAATGTCGTCGTGGCCTCGGTCATCGCCGTGGCCGTCGGCGTCCTGGCGGGAGTGATCAATGGCGCGCTGGTCGTGTACGCCGGCGTCAACACGATCGTGGTCACGCTGGGGATGTCGACCCTGCTGACGGGAATCGCCCTGGCGATCTCCCACCTCAACGTCCTCAGCGGACTGAGCTCTTCCTTCGGCCAGATCGCCCTGGCCGACGTCGGCGGGCTCCCGATCTCCTTCTACTACGGGATCGTCCTGACGCTGGTCTTCGCCTACGTGCTCGGCTTCACCCCGCTCGGCCGGCACATGCGCTTCGTTGGCGCCAACCGTGAGGTGAGCCGCCTGGCCGGGGTGCGCGTGAACCGGATCCGGTTTGGGGCTTTCGTGGTCGCCGGAACGCTGTGCGGGATCGGCGGAGTGATCGTGTCGGCGGGCGTCGGCGGCTTTGACCCCAACAGCTCGGTCACCTACCTGCTGCCCACGGTCTCCGCCGTCTTCCTGGGCACGGCGGTCATCCTGCCCGGCAGGTTCAACCCGGTGGGCACCCTGATCGCCGTCTACTTCCTCGCCACCGGGATCCTCGGGCTTCAGGAGCTCGGGCTCGGCACGTGGATCTCCGACGTTTTCTACGGCGCGGCCCTGATCGTCGCCGTGCTGCTCACGACCGTCCTCCGCCGGCGCGTCGTGGCCTGACACACCCTTCCCTTGACACCGAGAAAGGAACACATGACCCAACCTCTACCTCTGACCAGAATCAGGCGCGCGGTGACCATGGTCGCCGCCGTCACGGGCACCGCGGTGCTGGGCGCCGGGTGCGGCAGCTCGAGCACCACACCGAGCACCGCCGCCTCCGGAACGTCCTCAGCCGGCGTGACCGAGGCCAAGGCAACGGTGGCCAAGCTGAGCCAGCCCACCACGAGCTTCAAGGCGCCCGGACCGGCGATCAACACCTCCTCGCTGCACGGCAAGAGCGTCTGGTACATCCCGATCTCCCTGCAGGCGCCGGCCTTTGCCATCGGCAACGACGCCCTCAAGACCGCGCTGGGCAAGGTCGGGATCACCGAGCACGTGTGCAGCGCTGAGGCGAACCCTTCGACCACCGCGTCCTGCGTCAACCAGGCCGTGTCCCAGGGCGCCAGCGCGATCGTCACCGACGCCGTACCGGTGGCGCTCGCCGCCAACGCGTTCGCCAGCGCGCAGGCACATCACCTCCCGATCCTGATCGTCAACCAGCTCCCCCCGCCCGCCTCCGTCCCCGGCGCCGTCAAGGGACTGGGCGACGACAAGCTCGCCTACTCCCCGCTTCAGGCGGGGAACCTGGTCGCCGCCGAGGCCGACTGGGTCGTGGCCGATTCGAACGGCAACGCCAAGGTCCTGGTGATGCCCTACACAGACTCGCCATCCACGCTGGCCTACTCGGCCCAGGAGGTGGCGCGGCTGCACAAGCTGTGCCCCAGCTGTCAGGTGGTGAGCCAGAAGATCGGGCTGGCCAACGCGTCGATGGTGCCCTCGCAGACCAGCTCGGCTCTCCTGAGCCACCCCGGCATCCAGTACGTGACACCGGAGTTCGACGCCCTGAATCAGGGCGTGGCCCAGGGCATCCAGCAGGCGGGATATGCCAACAAGGTCAAGCTGGTCAGCTCAGCCGGTGACCTTCCTGCCCTCCAGGCGATCAAGTCCGGGCAGCTATCGGCAGAAGTCGGCGAGAGCTTCCCCTACGAGGGCTGGGCCAACGCCGACGAGGTCATGCGCATGATGCTGGGCAAGCCGATCGTCACCGAGAAGCCCCCGCTGCGCCTGTTCACCGCGGCCAACGTCGCGCCGCTGGCCCTCACGCCCGCCGCCCAGGCCTCCGGCGAGTGGTACGGCTCGGATGCCTACACGAAGATGTTCGAGAAGCTGTGGGGCGCCGGGTAGCCCTCTGGTGGGGCGGGCGTGCATGCACGCCCGCAGCCGGGCCACATGTGGCCCGGCTAGGGTCGGCGCATGCGCCGACCCTCGTCCCGGTGCATGCACCGGGACGCCCCTACGGGGCGTTCAGGTCTGGTTCTTGAACGCCTTGTAGGGCCGGCAGTCCTCGTTGCGGAGGCTCGGGCATGCCGGCAGGCCGGTGGGCACGCTCAGCGGCACCACCGGGAGGATCAGGCTGGAGGGCATCTTCTTTGAGAAGGCCACCGACACCTTGGCCTTCCCGCCGGGCCGGGTGAAGTCGAACGACCAGATCGGCTGGGCGCCGTTCGGGGCGGCGATCGTCACCCGGACCCGTGAGCCCTTGCGGTACACGTGGCCCTCGTAGTAGAGCGGGATCACGACCTCGGCGAACTTGCCCTTGGGCAGCGGCTTGACGTCGCGGGGCAGCTCGCTGGGGATCGGGGCCAGGAGCGTGCTCCTCTGCTTGAAGATGTTGTTC
Source organism: Solirubrobacteraceae bacterium (assembly GCA_045805485.1). Classification (GTDB taxonomy): domain Bacteria; phylum Actinomycetota; class Thermoleophilia; order Solirubrobacterales; family Solirubrobacteraceae; genus Palsa-465. The sequence goes on from JBJMLC010000007.1 coordinate 25,976, forward strand.
GCGCTCGTGGACAGCTTGCGCTCGCTGGCTCGCATCCAGCCGTCCTGCACGAACGTCTCCTTGTGGTCAGGACGGACCTCGCTGAGGGTGGCCTGGAGATCGACGTCGCGGGCGGAGGAGCGGATCCAGACGTGAATGGCTCCCGCGCCGACGACCGTGATCGTCTTCTTGAGCGGGGCTGACACGTACGACACCGCCGTGCCCGCCGGGTTCTGCTTCCAGCTCCACGCCCACTGCGAGGCGTTGCCCCACAGCCCACCCGTGCCGGTGTTGGGAGGTTGTCCACCCTCGCCCTTGTAGTCGGTCAGCGGCAGGGCGTGGGCGTCAGTGGTGTAGTGGTTGACGCCCTTGTGCCTGGGCGCATGGGCGGCGAGCCTGCCATGGGCGCCGAAGAACCACCACCGGGCCTTCGTGCCCGGGACGGGCAGCTTGGGGAAGTAGTGCGTGAATCCCGGGTAGGGGTCGCCGGGCGCGCTCTGGCCGTTGGGCGACTCGCCGGCCCCGTTGTCAAACAGGACCCGCACCTCTGGGATCTTCTTGAACGCGCTCAGCGCGGACGAGTAGACCGGCGTCTGCTGGACGGGATCCGGCGGGAAGGTGGCGTTCTGAGGGTCACTGATGCCGAAGGCCGCCTGGTAGATCAGGGGAGCTGCCCCCTGGTTCTTGGACGCGTTCAGCATCGGAGCCTGGTGGGCCACGAAAAGCTCCAGGAAGTCGTACCAGTGGTTGTAGGTCTCGGGATCCAGCGAGTCGATGTGGGCGCCGTTCGTGAAGTTGAACCATTTCTGCTTGGTGCCCGTGAAGTGCTGGACCAGGTCCGGGCAGTGGCCGCCGGTCTGCTCGTCCGTCCACTGGCAGGCCATGAACACGGGCACGTGGATCTTGTGCACGAACGTGATGGGGTCAAGCGGATCGGCGACCTTGGGGTGGTAGTGGCTGTTGGCGTGGATCTTCGCCATCAGGTTGGCCGCCTCACCGTGCAGGACCTGGTTGGCCTTGCACACCTTGTCGCCTGCCTTGATCTGGCTCTCGGCGTAGGGCTGGGTGCCCTTTGCCCCTGCCACCTGGGCCTGCTCCTGGCGCTCCACCGACCAGGCCACGGCGAAGCCGGTGTTGAGGATGCCACCGGGGTAGAGGGTCGTCGCGGTGGTGTCGATCACCGACAGCGGGGCGATCGCCTCCAGGGCCGGCGGGTCCGTCTGCGCCGTGAAGAGCTGGCTGATGCCGCCGTAGGAGATGCCCATCATGCCCACCTTGTGGCTCTGAACCCACGACTGGTGCGCGATCGTCTGGATGATGTCGTAGCCGTCGAGGCTCTGAAGCGGCTCGAAGAAGTCAAACGCGCCCCCGGAGCAGCCGGTTCCGCGCATGCTGATGTCCACCACGGCGAACCCCATCACGTTGGCCAGGGCGGCGATCCCGCTGGTGGGGCCGGCTGGATCCGCGTAGGCGTAGCCCGAGTACTCGATCAGTGTCGGCCATCCCCCCGGAGGCGGCGGGGTGTCACACGGGGCCGGGGCAACGCCCGCTATGCCCGTGGGCGGGTTCACGGTGAGCGCCAGCTTGATGCCGTCGCGCGTGGTCAGATACTGGTACCCGCAGGGTGAGATCTTCTGGTTGTAGGTCTTGGGGTCCCAGGGCGCCGAGGCGGTGGAGTGGACCGTGATCGGACCGGACTTGTGCCCGCCGGAGGTCACGCGGTAGCCGGCGCCCGGCCTCACCTTCCGGAACAGGGCGCCACCGAGCGAGTCGGCGTGGATGGTGGCCGCGGTGTGGCCATGGCTGTTGAGCAGGGACACCTTCGCGTGAGACGAGAGCCCGGTCACGTACACCTGCTCGACGCTTCCGTGCGCGCTGAACGAGGATTTGGCCGCGGCCCATCCAGCCGGGGCGCTGACCAGCCCCAGGGCGAGCAAAACGGACGCGAGTATCAGAACGCGCCCCAGCGTTTGTCCTTCGTGACCTCTCCGCACCACGCCGGACTCAATCAGATCTTGCGCCTCCGTGCGCTGCTCCTCAGCCATCTGTAGGACCCTCAGGCCCCAGCGCAGGGAAGTTCACAGCTCCACGGCCGGGTAATAGTGCTCCGCCCCGATCTTCCTAACCTCGGTCAGCCAGTCCGACTCGTACTCCTCGGTCGGACCCTGGAGCGGGTCGGCCAGCGACCAGGCCTGGCGCTTGTAGGTCCAGTTCTCAGGTTGCAGGCGGTGTGCCTCTCTGAACCAGGGCACGGCGTCCTCGGCGTGGCCGGCACGCTGGAGGTGCTGCCCCAGCTCGAACGCGGCCGCGGCCTGGGCGCGGTCCTCGTCCCGGGGCTGTGAGCGGGCCACCACCTCCTCCGGCGAGAGCGCGTAGCGCGATTGCTCCCCCTGCTCCACCCAGTCGCGCAGCGCGGCCACGTAGCTGTCCGGGTCGATCTGGATCTTCTGGGCCTCCCGCAGCTGCTCGGCCGCCACGGCCGGAAGCTGCGCCAGCAGCTCCTCGCTGGGCTGCCGGGGACGCCACGGAAATGCCGGCTCGGGCGGGCGGACGATCAGGCCGTGCTCGTTGACCCAGATCCCGGTCGGGACGTTGACCACCCCGAGCAGCTCATCCAGCACGTGACCCTGATCAATCAGCGCGGGATGTGACGTCTTGGCGCGGTCGATCCACGGTCCGGCGGCCTCCACGCCGCCCGTGTCCAGGGCCACGCTCACAATCTCCAGGCCCTGCGGGTGCAATTCGTCTCGGAGTTTCCGCCACCCGGGCAGATCGAAGCGGCATCCTCACCACGAGGCCCAGGCGATCATGAACATCTTCGTCCCGCGGAGGGAACGCAGGGCGAAGTCCTCGCCCTGGCGATCCGGAAGCACGATGTCAGGCAGCTCGGCGCCGTGCAGGGCGTGTCCCTCGGCCTGGGGTCCGAGCGCCCACACCCCGTGCTTCTCATCGTGGACGAGCGGCATCTGCAGTCGCCGGGCCATCTCCCGGACGTCGAATGGGCTGGGTAGCGGAACGCACGCCTCCTCGCGGCAGGCTCCCTCGGGCTTGATGACCCATCCCGTGCGCTGCTCCAGCTCAGCGGGCGGCTGATCGAGGCGCTCCACGATCATCGCAGCGCCTCCACGGCGGGTTCTAGCTCGGGCACGTCGCCGGCGTGCGCGGGCAGATGGCGCCAGCGCACGATCCCCCGCGCGTCCACGGCGAACGTCCCCGCCGCCTGCCAACGCGTGCCGTGTGGGTGACGGTTGCGGATCCCCTGCCGGGCCAGGCCGGCCACGCCTCTGAGCGAGCGGCGGCCCAGAAAATGACCCAGGCTCGTCCGGCCCAGGCCCCACTCCGCATAGGCCCGGCGCGAGGGATCGCTGAGCACGTGGACCTCCCCGGCGCCGCCCACGGCCTCGCGCCACCGCTCGGTGGCCTGGGGCGGGGCGTGGCTGATCGCGATCCACTGGATCTCAGGCCAGGCGGCAGAGGCATCCCGGAGTCTGTGCATCGTCAGCTCGGCGAACGGGCAGCCCGTGTGGCGCAGGAAGGCCACCACGGTCGGCCGGCCCCCCTGAAGCGCTGGCTGGCCCTTGGACGGAGGCGGAAGCGGCCGAGCCCGATCCCCCGGTTCCGGCGGGCTGGCGACGTCTAGGGTGCGCGGCGGCAGGAACGTCCGCGGGTCCACGGGCTCAACCTACACCGTCTGGCGCTGGAGGGTGGGCGAACGGGCGAACGCATCCTTGGCTCGTTGGCCCAGGCTCGGCGGTTCCGGCGCCGCCGTGTCAGTTTTTGGCCACTGGGTAGTTGTTTGGACGTGGGCCGACGCGGATCATTCGTTGCCGCGATTGCAGCCGGGGTGACCTTGGTCTGCGTCGGCCTGCTTGGCGCCCCCAGCGCGCTGGCCGTGTTCCCGCCCCCGCCGCAGGGCGCGCCGGCCGTCGAATCGGCGCCCTCCAGTCTCGTCGGCCTCAACCCGCAGTTGCCGCCGAGCGTGGTCGCCGCCAGCGCCGCTCACGGGAGCCGCTGGAAGCCGGAGAAGGCGATCTATGGAACCGCGTCCGTCAACGACATCCCCGTCAAGGGCGTGGGTGGAACGACGATCCGGGTCAACGAGATCTACCCCACCACGAAGTCCGGGAAGCCGGCCAAGGGGCCGTTCCCCGTCCTGCTCACCATGACTCCGTACGGCAAGGGCCAGGGCGGCTCCAGCAGTCCGGGCTCGGCCGCCCAGCCCTCCGGGGGCGCGGCCACCGGCGGGGCCGACAACTACCTCGCCCAGCGCGGCTACATCGAGATCGTGGAGGACGTGCGGGGCACGGGCGACTCGAATGGCCGGTGGGGGCTGTTCGATCCCGTCCAGCAGCAGGACGCCATCCGAGTCATGCGCTGGGCCGCTCACCTGCCGCATGCCGATGGACGGGTGGGCACCTACGGGCCGTCATACCTGGGCATCGACCAGATGCTGCTCGCCGGGGCGGTGGGCCGCCACTCGCCGCTGAAGGCCATCTTCCCGATGGTCACGGCCAACGACCTCTACCGGGACACGTCGTTCATGGGCGGGCTGATCGACTTCGAGTTCGACGAGGCCTACCTGGGGCTCACCGCGGGCACGAACACCAGCAACCCCGTGACCGACTCGCTCAGCGATCCGGCGCTCCTGGCCGACCTGGCCTCGATCGAGGCCGATCACGCGGGAGGACTTGCCTCCTACCACGCCGCGGCGACCAGGAACGTGCTCACCGGAGGGGATGAGGCCTACGACCAGTCCTACTGGCAGGCTCGCAACCCGCAGAACGTCATCCGCCGGGTGGTGGCCAACCGGATCCCCGCCTACCTGGTGGGCGGTGAATTCGACCTCTTCCAGCGCGGCGAGCCGATCAACTACGCCGAGCTGCAGAACGCCTGGGGTCACCGCAGCGTCACCGCGCCGATGCTGCCCGGTCAGCGCACCACCGGGCGCTATCAGCTCATCGACGGCCCCTGGGCGCACCTCAATGGTTCCAGCGTGGTGGTCGACCCGTTGCAGCTCGAGTGGTTTGACACCTGGCTCAAGCACAAGCGAACGGGGATGGCCCGGACCCGGACGCCCCTGCACTACTACGACCTGGGCACGGGACGGTTCGACGAGACGACCACGTACCCGTTCACCGGCGCGCGACCGACACGGCTCTACCTCGGAGCCGGAGGCGCCCTCACGGGCAACCGGCCCCCGCGCTCGGCCTCCGGCGACACGATCACGTGGAGCCCGCAGGGCAATCCGTGCAACCGCTCGGTCGACCAGTGGTCGATGGGCGGCATCTCCATTCCCGCGCACTCAGCCGGGCTGTTGGCGCCCTGTTCCGATGACAGCCAATCCTCCCAGGCCGGGTCGTGGACCACCAGCTACACCACAGCGCCCTTCGCCCGTCCGCGTGCGGTGGCCGGACCCATTACAGCCACCATCTACGCCAGCTCCACGACGCCGGAAACGGAGCTCGTCGCCAGCCTGGAGGACGTCACGCCGAGCGGCGCCTCGTACCCGCTGACCGAGGGCGCGCTTCTGGCATCGCTACGCGCGGTGGATCACAAACGCTCCTGGACGGCCCACGGCCTGACCCTGCTGCCCTATCACCCGTACACCAAGAAATCGGCCCGGCCGGTCGCGCCCGGAAGGGTGACGAAGTACGAGATCGAGATCTTCCCGACGCTGGTCACGATCGGCAGGGGAGACCGTCTGCGTCTCACACTCTCCACCACCGACACACCCCACCTGACGCCGCGCCCGGCTCAGCTCCCCCAGCTGGCGGGCGGCGTCTACTCGATCAAGCGCTCGGCAGCCGCGCCGTCATCCCTGACGCTTGAGCTTCGCGGCTAGTCCCGCGAACGCGGTAGGACTTGCACGGCGCCCCTGGTTGCTAGTAGCCCAGAAGAACTCGCGGGTGGGTAATCCGCCTCCATGCGGGTAGCCCCCTTGTACGGCTAGCGGGAGGCTAACCGAAGGAGGGATCATGAGCACGGAGCAGCGTGAGCGCTACCGGCAGGCGGCCGAGGACGCTCTGGGGCAGCTCGACTGGTGCATCGGTTACCTGCATGGGATCCACAAGCAGAGGATCTCGGCGCAACTGGCCAAGAACCGCGGCTACATCAGACGGGAACTGCTGAAAGAGGCGCAGGAGCCGTTGCCCACTCAGGTGACGGACGAGTCCTGACGGAAAGGAAGCACACATGCGATACGCATTTCACGACCTGGGCCGGCAGCCTGAGGGGAGCACCGCGATTGTGCGCTGGAGTGGATCGGCCGCCGACGTGTTCCTGCTGGATCCGGTCAACTTCACGAAGTACCGCGAGGCACGGCTGCCCGTCGTCTACAGCGGGGGCGGGCACTATCGGCGTCCGCCGGCGCACCTGACGATCCCTGAGGAGGGACGCTGGTACGTGGTGGCCGACCTCGGCGGCTACAGCGCTTTCGCCGAGGCCACCGTGGAGGTCATGGGCGAGCAGGACGACGAGCGGCTGCAGGATGAGCAGGCGCTTGTGGAGGTCGGCTAGGCCGGCGCTTTCTACGACGTGCTCAGGGTCCAGCGGGCGATGCGATCCAGCAGCTGCTTGCTCGGATAACGATCGCTCTCGACCTTCTCGAACAGCAGATCGACGTAGTCGTCCACGTGCTCGCGGTCGAGCAGGATCTCCACTCGGTCCATGAGCTCGCCGCTGGGGTAGCGGTCCATCGCGATCCGCTCCAGCAGCACCCGCATGTATCGATCATGAGCGTGTGTTATCGGCATGTCACTCCTTATAAGAGGTTGCCCAGAGGGCCCAGGTTGAGGTTCAGATCCCGGTCCGTCAGGCCGAACTGCTCCTTGAGTTCCTCCATTCGCTCGCCGAGCAGCATCAGCGTCCGCCCCAGGCGCTCGACCTCCTGGTCACTCAGGCCGCCGGCCTCGACGCGGCGCAGCGCCTGACGCTCCATCAGCTGGCGCAGCAGTTCCACGATCGTGAGCACCAGCTGTGCCAGGCCCTGCTCCACCTCCTCAGGCTCGGCGTTGATCCGTCGCGAGAGCGAGTCGGCCGCCGAAACCTCGTCGGTCGCCGTCGTGCCCGGCGGAGGGACCAGGACCTTGCTGTCCTTCATGCGATCTCCGCTTCCGTGGAGGTAGAGAGGGCGGGCTCGTCCGTGACGAAGGAGTAGGGAGCCCACGGACCGGTGCAGCTGAGCGCGAACTCGGGCCACCTGGTCTGAAGTCGGGCCACGGCGCGTGAGAACCGCCGCACCTCTCGTGTCTGCACCAGGTAGCTGATGCTCACGGTCTCCCCGCTGGACGGCGTGGGCGCCACCCGGGAGGCCACGGCGAACTCCATCAGACAGGCCAGCGCGCTCTCCGCCAGCGCCTCCCGTCGGCGCTGGGCGAAGAGCTTTTCCATGAGGTACTGCCGGCCATCGGCCATCTGCCCGTCGATTGGGATAAGCGGATCGATTCGCACCGCCAGCTCCACGCAGCCCTCCAGCTCCTCCAGGCGCCTCTCCAATGCGTCGGCATGGGGGATCAGGGCGTCTCGCAGCTCGTCCAGGCCCGGGAAGGTGGTGCCGAACCGCGCGGGGAGGACCGTCTGGGAGCTCATCACGGCCTCCACGGCATGCTCGTGAGCCCATGCGGACTCGACGTCCGGGCGCAGCTCCAGCTGTTCGTGGCTGGAGTAAACGGCGGTGAGGGATCCCACGCCGACCGTCTCAAGCGGAGCTCCGGCCAGGCCCTGCTCTTCGGGCGGCTCGGTCAGAGGTCCCGTGATGGCGTACAGGTAGATCATCTCCCCGCTCCCGTGACGGGCACTGAGGAGATGAGCGCCCGCAGGCTCACGTAGACCAGGTCGATGTCCGCCACGGCGAGCGTGATATCGCCGCCGAGCACGACTCCGCCGGCCAGAAGCCGATCCACGAGATCGATCAGCGCGACGTCCCGGCTGCCGTGGCTGGCGAGCCCGTCGGAGGCAGTCGTCCCGATGCTCACGAAACCATCCCCGCCGAGTCGGAGACGAAGTTGTAGGGCGGCCAGGGCCCCGTCAGCTCGACGGCGAGGCCATGAGCCGTCCAGTTGGCCTCGAGCTCTGACACGACACCATGAAGCTCGTGCCCTCGATCGCGCTCCACGAGATAGGCCCCGTTGAGGACCATCTCGGCGTCTCGCCCGTGGGCCTCGGGGCGCTGCACGGGATTGAGCCTGTCCTGACGTGCCACCGCCGCCACCGCCCGATGGACCTCGTCGGTGCACTGTGCGCACAGCTCGTCGGCAACGGCGGCTTGGTTGCGCGCCCGCTGGCGGCCGGCCAGGTAATCGGTGCCTGACGAGCTGGCCTCCCCGGACGCCGGGGTGGCCGCTGGCGGAGCGTCGGCCGCCGGCTGCCGCTCCAGGAACACCTTGACTCCCCACTCGGCACAGCCCTGTACCGCAGCGAGGTTCGCGGTGAAGACCTCGGCGTTCTCCCGAAGGGCGCGGCGCACGCTGTCCGGGTCGCGGTACAGGGTGCACAGGCGGAGCGGGACGAGTGCCTCACGCTGCAGCACGGCCTCCTGCACGGCCTCGTGGGCGCAGGCTGTCCGCTCCAGCCACGTGATGTCCTCCAGGTGCTGGCGCAGCCGCTCATCGCCGTACTCCGCCAGCGGCACCTGACTCACCAGTGCGGCCAACTCGCCTTCAACCACGGCCTCCACCCGGCTACCCGGTTCGATTCCGGCGAGGCCGGATGCAAGCTCGGTGGCGTTCTGCGAAGGCAGCACGCAGTAGGCCCACCACGCGGAGCCCTGGGGCGCGGGCGGCCGGGGCGCTGCCCCCTCCCCCGCGGCGCGGAGCAGCTCATCCACCAGCGCGTCCTCCAGGATCGCACGCGCCCGGGCGTACGCCCCGGCGGTGACCTCCTCAATGAGCTGGGGCGCCTCGGCGTCGGCGACCGCACTGAGCACCCGCTGCCACGGCAGATCCCCGGATGCACCGGATGGGCGCTTACCTCTTGTACGCCGGTCCGCCATCTCAATCGGCCGCCTTCTGCTCGCCGTCAGGTGCCGGTAGCCCGGCCGCCTGCTCCAGGCGCTCCAGGCGATGGCGGAGAGATTGGTTCTCCTCCTCCAGCTGCCGCGCTGTCGAACTCAGCGTGGGGTCAGCCTCCCACCAGTCGATTCCCATCTCCTTGGCCCGGTCCACCGAGGCCACCAGCAGCCGCAGCTTGATCGTCAGCAGCTCTATGTCCAGCAGGTTGATCTGGATGTCGCCGGCGATCACGATCCCCTTGTCCAGAACGCGCTCCAGGATGTCGGCCAGGTTGGACGGCCCGGCGCTGGAGGGCAGGCCGCCTCGCTGAGCCGCCAGGGACCTACTCGAGGTGCCGAGCGCCTGATTCAAGGCGCTGGTGGAGAGGTCGCCGGAGCTCATTGCTCGTCACCTCCGGTCTGCCCCCGCTGATAGCGGCGGCGGCGCTCGTACCCCATGACCTCGCCGTCATCGTCGAGGTTGACCACGTAACAGCCCAGGAGGTCCGTGGAGTTCGGGACGCGGCGCATCTCCAGCACCTCCACCACGACCTGCCATCCGTCCTCCGCCTTGCGCAGGCCCAGCACTGTCTCAGGCTGCCGCCCGGTCAGCTGCGCCACGGTCGTGACCGCCGCCCGAGCCAGCTCAGCGGGTTCCTTGCGGCCGTTCTTTCTGGTGTTGCTGCGCTTCTCAGCCAACTGGTCCCTCTCTTTCCAGCTGCAGTGAGCGCCCCAGCTCCAGACGCGCCAGCAGCTCGTCAACACCCCCATCGAATGTCTCCTGACTGATCAGTCCCTGCTCCCGGGCGCTCTCGAGCTCCGCCAGCTCGCCGAGGATGCGCCGCTCGTCGTAGAGCTCGCGTTCCGCCTCCTCGGTCACCTTCTCTGTCACCCAGGCCACCCCTCGCACGGGAGCCAGCGGCAACGTCAACAGCCCGGTGATCAGGCCCATTGAGAGCTCCCGTGCGCCGCCCTGGCCTCCCACTGCCCCTCGACGAAGGAGTGGGCCGGCATGGGTCCGATCAACCTGAAGCTCATCGTGCCCGCGGCCTCCTGGCTCAAGCGTTCGACCTCGGAGTCGAACGCCTCCAGCCGCTCCCTGGCCACGAGGAAGGATGCGTTGAGCACCGCCCGCTCGTGCGGTGGCTCGCGGACGCTGACAGCCACGGCCAGGGGGGAGAGCTCGTCGATCAGTCTCCTCGAGTCCTCCTCACGCCGTACCTGAACCGCCTGGTGGATCGCCTCACCCAGGTTGATGCGGTCGAAATGGGTCGCCTCCGGCGGCAGGTTTCTGATCCGGCTCGCCCGCCGGGCCAGAGGTGGGTCGGCGGCCAGGATCGAGCCCAGGAGCTGTTCCTCCAGGTAGCTCACCTTGACCTGCATCTCGGTCAGGTGCTCCAGAGCCTCCAGCCGCGCCAGGAGGGCCGTGGCCCGGGGGGCGAGGAGCTCCCGCTCCAGCGCGGCGGCGTCCGGCAGCACGGTCCCGAAGCGCACCGGAAGTACGGGTCCGTGGTCGAACGCCGCCTGAAGCGTGTCGGTGTGGGCCAGTGCGCTCTCGCGCCGGAGTTTGAGGTCTCCCGGCGCCACGCTCGATACCAGCGCGCACAGCCCTTCGTGCTCGACCGACTCGAGGACCCGAGACGCCGGCTGGCCGTTCAGAGCCTCCACGGCGCGAGCGCCATCCTGGGCCCGCATCAGCCCGTAGACATAGAGCGGCATCGAGACCTCCGCTAGCGGCCGCGTCCCCGGGACGAGGCGGAGCTTTTCGATCTCGAGGACGAGCGCGGGCGCCCGCCGCTCGAGCTTCCTCCACCGGACCCGCTCTCCTTCTTATCGTCCTCGTCATCGTCGTCGCCGCCGAACAGCGCCTCTTTGGCCCCTTCGAGCATGCCCTTGGTCTTGCTCCCGGCGGCGTCCTCGGTCGCCCCGCTCAGGAGCTCGGGCAGCGTTTCCTGGTTTCCGACCTGGGTGAGGTCGAGACGGTTCACGGCCTCGGCGAACCGGAGATAGGTGTCGACGCTGGCGATGACGATTCGGGCATCAATCGTGAGCAGCTCGATCCCCACCAACGCCACGCGGACGTAAACGTCGATGACGATGCCCTTGTCCAGGATCACATCCAGGACGTCGACCAGCCCACTGGGACCGGGTTGCCGCTGGAGCTGACTCATTGATTGCGGCTGTTGCATGGCGACTGCCATCAGGCCTCCTTGTCGTTGTGTGTCGTGGCGGCGGTCCTCGCCCTAGCGGTCGTCGCCGTCCTCGTCTCCGTTGTCGTTCCCGGCTCCATCCTCGTCTTGGTCTTCGTCGTCGTCTTCGTCGTCGCCGGAGCGGTAGGCGTCCGGACTCATCGTTTCCAGCCGAGCCTTGAACCGGCGAAGGTCCGCCCGCGCTCGCGCGTCGGCCAGATGAAGCGCGAACTCGGCGGCATCCAGCGGACGGCGCGGTGCGATGTCCAGTTGCAGCTCCAGTCGAGTGAGCCGCTCATCCAGGCGATGGAAGGTGACGAGGCCCGCGCAATCCGTTCCCTTGACCGAGCGCCAGGCGAAGCTGTCGCAATCTCGCTCGTCGAGGAGCTCGGCTTCCCACGCCCGGGCTCCCACGCGCCCGGTGAGCGTGTCGCCGTCTCGCTCGATGTTCCGCACGCGGTGCGAGCCCTCGGGCAGGAACTCGAGCTTCATCCACTCGTCGTAGGCGACCTCGAGCGGCACCGCGATGTCAATCGACTGCTGGATGGGAAGCCTCCTGGCGCGTCGAATCGCGGCCGTGGAGTAGACCCCTGCGTTGGCCGCGGCCAGCCAGAGGAGTTCCTGCCGCCTCGGGACGCCATCAGCCCCCGAGAGTGACTCCGCTCGCTGGTGAAGCGCCTGGCCGACTCCACGGGCATCGCGCAGCTTGGCCTCCAGAGCCTGACTGGTCCTGTCGCGCACCTTCTCCAGCGGGCCTTTCCGGTTGGGCAGCCACAGTCGCCTGAGTCCACTTGACCGTCGGCGGCGCCTGCGAATCGACCGCCCGGCCGCTCCCGCCGCAGCCACGCCGGCAGATGCCCCTGCCAGAGGCAAGGCCGCGGAGCGTACGGCGTCGATCGCCGGCCCCGCGCGCTGGACTGTCCTACCGGCCGTCTGGACGGCTGAACCCGTCCGGCGGGCCGTTTGCTGCGCCAGCTTGCCGGCCGAGGCGGCCCGGCTGCGGAGCGAACCGATCCGCTTGATCGCTTGATCAGCGCCGCTGGTGACCCGGGCCGTGACCTTTGCCACCGGAGTCTGCTGCTTGCGCTGGCTGACCGAGCTCGAACGGCGGCGGGAGTTGGTTCGGCTGCTGGAGGACTTCGATCTGGTCCGCTTGGACGGAGTCGATTTTGTGGCGGCGCGGCCCTTGGATGCTCCCTTTGAGCCCGTCGCGGCGCGGCCGTTTGACGTTCCCTTCGACCTCGTCGCGGCCCGCTTACGCGGGGCCGTGCTGCCGCGGTTCCGTCCCGAGGACTTCCTGCCCGGTGCCTTTTCCTTGTCGGTGGATCCCCGACTGGCCTGCCCTGTACCTTGGGCCATCCTTCCTCCTTGTCAGGCTTACTGGTACCCGGGCCGTCGGTGGGCTACACGTCATCTGTCAGGTCGTGTGAAATGTCCTTGATCAAGGTCCGGCGCGCGCCCTCAGGGCCGGCTTCGCCGCTCCAGCTCCAGCACGAAGGACTCATATGCGCGGCCGGTCACCTCCTGCAGAGCCAGCTCGCACGTCCGGTTGCTGCACAGGCAGGTGTCCGGACTGGCGTCCTGGAGCTCTGAGCGGACGTCGCGCAGCGCAGACTGCGGTAACTCAGGATGAAGCAGTCCGCGGTCGCCAGCCATCCCGCAGCAGGTGCTTCCGACGGGCACGATCACCTCATCGGCGACCGCGCGGCCGATCGCCCGCAGCTTGTCTGCCAAGCCCATCTGAAGCACCGAGCACGTCGGGTGAACGGCGGCCAGGCCGACCCGCTCCGGCACTGAGAGGCCGGGCAGCAGCCGGTCGTGCACCCACTCGATCGAGTCCAGTATCCGGAGGCGCTCGTAGCGCTCGCGCAGCGAGTCGCCCAGTTCCGCTCCCACGTCCTGGATCAGCCCATGGGTGCATGAGCTGGCGTCAACCACCAGCGGTAGGTCGCCATTGCCCGTCCAGCGCAGGATGCGCTCGGCGGTGTCGACTGCCATCTGCCGGTGGCCGGCGCGATAGCCCTTGGAGCTCCAGGGGGTCCCGCAGCAGGCGCCCGCGACGTCGGGCGGGATCCAGAGCGGATGTCCGGCGCGGGCCGAGAGCAGGCACAGCGCCTCAGGCACGGTCGGCGAGCGGGCGCTGCCCCGCGGGTTGCCGAAGATCCGGTTGATGCAGGCGGGGAGATAGACGGCGGCCGCACCGCGCCGCTCGGTCCGCGGCACTCGTGCGGGAGCCGCCGGTGGCAGGTTCCGCGGGAGGGTCGGCACCAGGTCCGCGCTGACTCGCCGGCGGATGACGGCTGGCGCGGCGGCCGCCGCTCGATGGCCCAGGACCCGCTCTGCGACCCCGGCAGCACGGAGGCCCTGACGGGCCAGGCGTTCGACGGTCCGGTAATGGCGTGCCAGGGCGAGACCGACTCGCTCCTCCCCCGCGGAGCGTTCGCGGCGGCGGAACTCCTTCATCAGCTTCCCGGTGTCGATCGCGATCGGACAGGCGCGCTGGCAGGTGCCGTCGGCGGCACACGTCTGGATCGCGTCGTAGTCGTAATCGGCCAGCAGCGCCTCGAAGACGGGTGAGCCCTCAGGCTGCCGGGCCATCTCACGGCGGATCACGATCCGCTGGCGCGGAGTGGTGGTCGTGTTCCGGCTGGGGCACACCGGTTCACAGAACCCGCACTCCACGCAGTGCGCGGCGACGTCCTCGATCAGAGGCTGGGTCTTGAGGTTGCGCAGGTGAACGCCGGGATCACGGTTCAGGACCGCCCCGGGGTTGAGGATTCCCTCTGGATCGGCCAGCCGCTTGACTCGCCACATCATCTCGGTGGCCTTCTCGCCCCACTCCCGCTGCACGTAGGGAGCCATGTTGACCCCCGTTCCGTGCTCGGCCTTCAGCGAGCCGTCGTACTTGCCCACGATCAGTTCCACCAGCTCTTCCATGAAGGCCTCGTAACGCTCCAGGTCCTGGGGCTTGGAGAAGTCAGGAGTGAGCTGGAAGTGCAGGTTGCCGGCCGAGGCGTGCCCGGCCACCCCAACCAGAAACCCGTGCTCGCCGAGCAGCCCCTGGATGTCCCGCGCGCACTCGGCGATTCGCTCCGGCGGGACGCACACGTCCTCCACGATCAGCGCGGTGCCCGCCGGACGCAGGCGGCCCACGAGGCCGAACAGGCCCTCGCGCACGGTCCAGGCCATCTCGATCTGCTCAGCGTCTCTGGTGAAGGCGGCTTGATCCAGAAGCTCGTGGGAGGCCAGGATCTCCTGGGCGCGTTGCACGTGCTCGTCCAGCTCGGCGTCGTCCGATCCACCGAACTCCACCAGCAGCGCGGCCGAGTCACGGGCCAGCTCCTTCCAGTACTCGGGTGTACCGGGCATGTTCCAGGCCGCCGCGATGAGCGCCGGCGCGACCATCAGCTCCACCGCGCGCGCCCCCGCCTCCACGAGCGCGGGCACCGCGTCGGTGGCAGCAGCGATGCCCGGAAAATGGACCCAGCTGATCGTTGTGCGCGCAGGTTCCGGGCGCGTCCGGATCACGGCATCCGCGACGAATGCGAGCGTCCCCTCGGACCCCACAACCAGCCGCCGGAAGATCCCCAGCGGCGTCTCGGCATCCAGAAGTGCGCACAGCCGGTAGCCGGTGACGTTCTTGATGCGGTACTTGCGGCGGACCCGCTCGGCCAGCTCGGTGTCTGCGCGAAGCTCGTCGCGCAGCTGGAGCAGACCCCGGGCCAGCTCCGGCGCGGCGCGGGCGAACTGATCCTCCGCCTGCGGGTCACCGGTATCGATCACAGCCCCGCTGGCCAGGACGAGCGTCATCGATTCGACGGTCGCGTACGGATCCCAGGTGACCCCGCACCTCATCCCGCCGGAGTTGTTGGCTATCACGCCGCCGACTGTGGCGATGTCGGTGCTCCCGGGGTCCGGTCCCAGCTTGTACCCGTGGCGCGCCAGGACTCGGTTGGCGAACCCGAGCAGCGTTCCGCAGCGCACCCTGGCGTGCGCCCCTCCGTCCAGGACGCTGATGCCTGACCACCAGCGCCGGACGTCGACCAGGATGCCCTCGGTCTGAGCCTGGCCGTTCAGGCTGGTTCCCCCGCCTCGGAAGTTCACAGCGATCCCGGTCCGGCGTGCGTGGTCGAGCACCTTCACGATGTCCTGAACGTCTCGGGCCATCACCACGGCCGACGGAAACAGCCGGTACGGACTGGCGTCGGAGGCGTAGCGAATCAGGTCAATGGCTCGGGGGAGGACGCGGTCAGCCCCCAGGAGCCGGGTCAGGTCGCCCCGGAGCGGCTCCGGCGTGCCCGCGGCCAGACTGTCAGGCGCGCGATCCGGGGCAGGGGGCCCCTCGGGCCGGCCTATGCGGCGAGTATCAGGAGACAGGAGTGCCATGGCGGGCCCCAGAGCTCGCGGTTATCTTGTCAGGGTGCGTATCCGTCTGGCGGTCAGCTCGGCTTCGATCGTGACGGTGGTTGCCTGCGCCGCCGCAGTGGCTCAGCCGGCGGGCCACACATCGGGGTTCACTCCGGCAAAACACCGCAAGCCGCCGAACATTCAGGATCACGGCTACCACCCCAAGTCGCTGCGGATCATCGCCTTCGTTCCTTCCGGCTATCCGGACGCATCCGAGCTCGCGGCGTGGCCGAAGGCAATCGTCCACAGCCGATGGCTGTCCAGGCTCGAGCTGGCCTACGGCCTGCCCAGCTCTCCGACTCCGGTGGGACACGGCTTCGTGGTCAACAACATGCCGACTCTGCCCCACCACGACGTCACCACGACGTCGGTCTTCAACTCCTGGGTGAAGAAGGAGTTGGCCCACTACGACCTCCCGCCGAGCGTCTCCGGCTACCAGACGATCATCGTGCTGTTCCAGCACTGCTCCTCACCCCAGTCGCTGGACACCTTCGGATGCGTCAGCCACCATCCGAGCATCGGGACTGGCATTGACTCGTACGCGCTCTCGCTCGGTAACCCCACCGGCAGCGCCGCGGGCCAGCGCGACGCCCTCACCGAGACGGCATCTCACGAGATCGCGGAGGCCGCAACCGACACTGGCTCCGACGGGTGGCGGCTGACCGCCTCGGACAAGGACCATCCCTGGAAGCACACCTCCGTCGCCAATTCCCATGATCCTCAAGGGGGGCTCTTGGCCAGCGCTGACGCCAGTCCGTTCCTGGAGGACGAGGGGTCGGGCAACATCGAGGCCGCCGACCTGATGTCGGGGTCCCGGTGGTTTGAGAACTACACACCCCGCGGGTTCTCAAAGCCGGTTCGCTACGGCTACGTGCGCGTGTTCTCGGCGTACGGCAACAATCACCGCAACGACCCCGGGGTCCCCCCCACTCCCAGGGCGTACTTCAACTCCAACACTGCGAGCGACTGGTACTACCTCAGGGTGGGCAGATCGAAGCGGGTGACC
>JBJMLC010000008.1:0-7940 GCA_045805485.1 Solirubrobacteraceae bacterium
CATTGCCGCGGGCATGTCCGATCGCCCGGTCCAGAACCACCGCCCCGTGGCGGCGCACGCACACCTGGACGGCTGGATGCACTCGGCTCCGATAAAGGTCCAGCGCTGCGTCCCAGATCCGCTCCACTCCCCCTTCGCGCATCCCGGCTTCCACGGGATCCTGCTCCTCCCCCGTGGTCGTCACGGCGTCCAGGTCCGCAGGGAGATCGATGCGACGTAGCGGGTCCGGCAGACCCGGTATCCGAGGCAGCGTGGGAATCCGGGGCATCGAGGGTCCCGCAGGCTAGAGCGTCTTCAGCCCGAGCGCCGACGCCTGGCCGGCGGTCAATTCAGCCTTCGTTCTTGTAGGTGCCGACAAGACGAGCCTGCTCGATCACGTGATCCTCGATGCGCTCCAGCAGCGCCGACCGATCCAGTCCCGGCTCGAGCTCGAGATCGTCGTCCAGGGCGTACACCCAGAAGTAGTAGTGATGGGTGCCGTGACCCGGTGGCGGCGCAGGGCCGTTGTAGCCGGAGTTGCCAAACGAGTTCGTGCCGTTGACGGCGTCGCCACCGCCCTCAGGCAGCTCGGTGGCCTGGCCGGGAATCCCGTAGGCCACCCAGTGAGTAAAGCCGTCGACGAGCGGAGCGTCCGGGTCATGAACGACCACGGCAAACGCCTTGGTGCCCTCAGGTGGATTTGACCACTCAAGCGGAGGAGCCACATCCTCGCCGTCCCCGGCGTGGCGCGGGGGAATGGCGCTGTGGTGGGCGAACGCGGGGCTGGTGAGCTTCAGGTCCTTGATGTTGAGTTGCTGTGCCATGACAGGCTCATACCCGCGTGGAGGGGTTGGCTATCTGTTGGGGGGGGTTGGCGGGGCGCGAGCCGCCGGTTTGCGGCGGCTTTGGGGCGCCCCGGCGGGCGGGGGCCCTGGCGGGGTCTGGCGGGTGGGACGCCGGGGCGGGCCCCGTGGCGGGCGGGGCGCGAGTGCGAACTTTGGCGCTGCGCGTGACCATACGTCACTGAATTCGCCATCGGTCGCGTTCCGGGGTTCCGGGGCGAACCCCAACAATGGCGCCCGGGCCGCGGGGAGGATCGGCTGTCGTGGCGGAGAGCCTCGCAGGTGGAGGGATCGCGAGCCGAGCATCGCCTCGGCCTCGTGACCGCGGATACCATCCGTCGCCGGGGCGGTTAGCTCAGCTGGTAGAGCGCCTGCCTTACAAGCAGGAGGTCACTGGTTCGAGCCCAGTACCGCCCACTCCTCGCCCCCCGCCCCGCGAGCCCGCGCCCTGCGATGCGATCACCCCTCGGCCGACAATGCCTCCGAAGCCGAGGCGGGCGACCGTTCCGAATCCGGACGCCTCCAGATGAAGAGCCTGGCGCGCTGCTCGCCAGGGAGATCGAGCTCGCGGATCGCCTCCGTGACCCCGGGGTAGTGGGGATCTAGGTAGTCGTGGAACGCGATCGCGCCGCCGGGAGCGATCGCATCGCTCCACGCCTGGAACGTGAGGACGGTGTCCTCACGTTGGTGAGAGCCATCCACGAACAGAAACCCGATGGGCTCATCGGTTCGGGGCCCGGTTCGTCCGATGTCCTTGACGAACGTCAGCCGCTCACGCACCGCCGGCGGTATCAGTCCGAGGTACATGCGGCGCTCCTCTCGCACGACCGGGTCATAGGTGATGACCCGGCGGCCCGGGCGAGCCAGAGCGAATGCGATCGTCGTCCAGGCCGTCGCCGTCCCCAACTCGACCACGACTTCGGCGTCGCCGGCCAGGCGGAGGATCTCAACCAGGTCGTACGGGCGCGTGACCACGTCGAAGGAGTACTGGTCCTTCTGACGCCACGCCGTCCACAGGGCCCGCAAATAGAACCGTCTAACAGCCGCCGGAAGCTTCAGCCAGGCGCGAGCCTGCACGACCAGTCGTCGAAAGTGTGTGCCCCTTGACCGAGTGTCCTCCGAGCGGAAAACGGGAAGCCGCATCCGCGGGAGTATCGACGAATATCCGCCGCCTACGAGCGCGGGCTACGCGTCCTCGAGCTCCCTTAGGGCCAGCTTGAGCACGTCTGCGCGGGTGCGCGACCCGTGATCCGCGGCGATGAAGTGGTTGCCGATCCAGAGTGAGTAGAAGACGAGGCAGCGAACCTCGATCTCGTCTTGGTCGGAGCAGAAGCCACCGAACAGCGAGCGCAGGTAATCCATGCGCCGGTTGTCGACTCGTCGCAGGCGCTCGGCGACCTTCGGTTCGCGGCGGGCCCAATCACGAACCGCGAGGTCAATCCTCAGCGGCCGATCGCTTGAACCGGCGAGGGCGGACAGCCTTCGAAGCCTGGCCCTGGCTTCCCCGCCCTCGCTTTCGACGCGTTCGATCACGTCATCGACACTCGCTCGCTCCCACACGTCGAGTAGTTCCTCCAGCAGCGCCCGCCGGTCGTCGAAGTGCCAGTAGAACCCACCTCTGGTAACGCCGAGGGCTTGTGCCAACGACTCGATGCGCACGGCGTCGGGGCCGCCGGTGGCGAGCGCTTGGAGTCCGGCGTCGAGCCAGGTGCTGCGTGGCGTACGAGTCGGAGCGGCCATTCCTATCGGCATTGTCCGCACGGTGTTTGGAAGGCCGTGCGACAGGGGTATCTAGCAAACATACACAACTGTATGGATGGAGTGTTCCCAATGCGCGCGAGGTGCTTGACGTGAATGTCCCGCTGATCCTCGCCGGATCTCTCGCCGTTCTCGGCGCTGCCATCCACGGAGCGGGAGGCGAGCTCCTGGTCGTGAGAAAGCTCTCGCTGGCAACGTTGCCCCCCAGTCGGTTTGGTGGCCCACGAACCACCATGAGCATGATTCATGTCACCTGGCACCTGGTGACCACCGCCTTCCTCACCGTCGGATGTGCCCTGCTCCTGGCGGGGACCGTCCTCCATGGCGACAGTGCGCAGGCCGTCGGCTTGGTCGGCGCCGTCGCGTCCACCGGCTTCGCGGCGGTGACGATCGCCCTGGGCGGTGCTCACTCGCCGTCACCGCGATCCCTGCTGCGCCACCCCGCCCCTGCGCTCCTCACGCTCACCGCGGTGCTGGCCTGGTGCGGGGCGGTCTGAAGCTCAGGCCGGCCCCTACAGCACTCCCGCCACATTGATAACCACGACGTGGCCGTGAGGATCGAACCTGGCGTCGGGAGCCAGCTCGCCCGTACCGACCTCGAACCGCAAAGAGGAGCCATCGCGGTCGCTTGCGACCCGGCGCTGGCGAACGTATGTCGCACTCTCCGCGAAGGATCCGATCAGAGAGAACACAGCTGACCTTGCCTGCCCCACGCTGGCGGACTGGCCGCGCCATTCGAGATCCAGGATGTACGCGTGCACCTCGTCGGCGCGGGCGTCGGTCAACGCCAAGCGCTGATCGTGCTGGCACCACGCTTCGATGTGCGGTCGCAGATGAAGCTCCGGCTGCTCGGCGACCCACGCAGGTTGTCTCATCGCGGCGACCAACTCGCTGGCGCCCGTGACGAGCTGCGCGGCGTCACCGATGCCGCGCCCACGGTTATCGCCCTCCCACCGTGTCGGCATAGCCGCACGCTACAACACGGACCTACGCTGGATGAAGGCGATCCGGAATCGGACAAAAGGGGGTCTCGCCATGACACGTCCACGAGCGCTCGGTCCGTATCAGGGTGCGCTGAACATTTGCGCACCGGGTCCTAGATCATCTGTCTAGCGGGTACGGGCCGGCTCAGAGGCGGCCGCCGGGCCGCCGATCCGGGACGCAATGCGCGTGCGGGTTGCAGGGCTGGTGGCTGGCGTCATGCTGCTGTGCGGGATGGCAGCACCTTCGGCCTGGGCTGCGGGATGGGCGGGAGTCGACCCCAGTTCGAACTACACCATCGGCGAGCTGCCCTCCGACTGCTCGAGCGACCCCACCGACAGCGCATGCATCGCGGCCTCGGTCAGCTACCTGGACCAGGCCCGAGACAGCCTGGGACAACCGGCCTACGTCCTGCCCACCGACTTTGCCTCTCTGACTCCCGTGCAGCAGGTGTTCATCCTGGCCAACTCCGATCGGGTTCTGTACGGCCTGCCCCCGATTCCCGGGCTCACCGACACGCTGAACCACGACGCCGGAGTGGGCGTCCAGACCGACAACGATCCGGGGCCCAGCGACGCCAACTGGATGATGTACACCGCGAACTGGGCCGGGGGCTACCAGAACATCGTGCTGGCCTATGAGGGGTGGATGTACGACGACGGACCCGGGAGCGGGAACCTTGACTGCACGGCCACCAGCACCGACGGCTGCTGGGGCCACCGTCACGACATTCTTTGGCAGTTCGACGGGGCGGGTGCCGTGGCCATGGGCGCCGCTGCCGGATCGGACGCGGATAGCTGGCCAGGCTACGCCATGCTGCTCGTGCAGGGGAACTCGAGCTTCCATCCCACGTACACGTACACGTGGGCGCAGGCGGTGGCCGACGGCGTACCCGACGGCGGTGGCTCGCAATCGGGAGGCGACGGGTCAGGCTCAGGCTCCACGGGCGACGGGGCCGGTTCCGGGTCGACAGGCGACGGTTCGGGCTCAGGCTCGACAGGTGATGGGTCAGGCTCAGGGTCCGGAAGCGGGTCGGGGGGCTCGAACGGCGGGAGCGGCTCCTCCACGGGAAGCAGCGGAACGGGCTCGGCAGGGTCCGCCTCCGGCTCCTCGTCCCCGTCGGGTGCCAGCGGTTCGCCGAGCGCCCACGGCGCCCGGGGCAGGCTGACGGTCAAGCGGGTGCATGTGCGGGGCCATCGGATCGCCCTCAGGATCCACGCCCCCGCGGGCACACGGGTCCGGTGCTCTCTCAGAACCTGGCGGCACAACTCCTGGCAGGTCCGGCGCTCCAAGACCTGCTCAGGTGCCACAACGTTCCGGCACGTCCCGACCGGTCATTACCACCTGCGCGTTACCTCGGCGGTGGGGACGCTGGTCCGGCGCCTGGTCGTGCGCTAGCGGCTCTGGCGGCAGGCTAGAACCGAGGCGCTCGCCGCTCCTGGATGGCCCGCGCCCCCTCGCGCACATCGTCTCCGAGGAACGTGAGCATCTCGTAGGCCACGCTGGCATCGAAGGCGGGGATGGCCTGCCTGAGCCAGTGGTTCAGCGTGCGCTTCGTCCACCTGGCCGCCTGCTGGGGCCCGGTGGCGAGCCGGGTGGCTATCTCCAGCGCGGTGTCGACGACCTGATCGCGCGGGACGCAGCGGCTCACCAGGCCGATCCGCTCGGCCTCCACACCGTCTATGAAGTCGGAGGTCAGGAGGTAGTACTTGGCCTTGGCCATCCCGCACAGGAGCGGCCAGAGCACCGCCGCGTGATCGCCGGCGACGACGCCCAGGCGCAGGTGACCGTCCGTGAGCCTCGCGTCCTCGGCGATGACGCTGATGTCGGCCATGAGCGCAACGGCTAGCCCCGCCCCCACGGCCGTCCCGTTGATCGCCGAGACGATCGGCTTCTCGCAATCCAGCATGCTCAGAGGAAGCCGGGCCGCCTCGCTCGCCATCGCGGCCACCCGGCGGTAGTCGCCCGCCATCTGCTCGATCATGTCCAGATCACCCCCGGCGGAGAACGCCCGGCCGGCACCGGTGATCACCGCCACGCGCGTCTCGTCGTCGCCGGCCACGTCATCCCACACGCTGGCCAGCTCGTAGTGGAGGCGGGCGTTGGTGGCGTTCATGCGATCAGGACGGTCGATCGTGATCAGCAGGACGCCTTCCGGCCGGGGGTCGAAACGAAGGTGCTGGTAGTCGCCGCGGACCATTATCGGACCGGGATGCTCATCGCCAGCCGGACGCTACCAGCGTTCCGCCACGGCATCCGCCGCCTCCTCGACCGTGATCTCCCCGGTGTCCACGACCTGGTCTTCCAGAACACCCAGCTCGGCGAACTGTCGCCACAGCTGCTCGATCACCCCGGGATCAGGCAGCTGGTCTGGGGAACGCTCGACCAGCCGGGCTTGGCACACCGCGAGTGGCGCCCGGAGGACCGCTAACGTGACGGTATGGCCCGCTGACTCGAGCTGCGACGCCACCGGCCTGAGGAACCATCCCGGGCTGAAGAAGCCCTCGACGATCGTGCGGTAGCCGTGCTCGGCATATGCGGCGGCGGCGTTGGCCACCGCGCCCATCACAACCGTGTTCTGTTCGTGCGACTCGGGTTGCCAGGGGAGGTTGTAGCCGGACTGGACGAAGTAAAAGAACCGATCCGCCTCAACGTGCACTGAGGAGGCGTACCGGCCGGCGAGGATGCGGGCCACGGACGTCTTCCCGACTCCCGGTGGTCCGGTGAGGATCAGGATCCTTCCGGGGCTGGTGGTCTGAGGAGACCAGGCTCGATCGAACGCCACCGGATCCAGCGGCAACAGCCAACAGGCGGCGATCCGGTGCTCACGGATTCGGTACAGCCCGAGAGTCGACCAGCGACACCGAGACCCTCCGAGGACGGCTGACCCGTCCGTCAGTGCGCCGATGTGCTCACCGTCCCCGACCAGCAGCTCTCCTGGGTGCAGACGCAACGTATCGCCGGCCAGCCGGCGTCGCCTGACGAAGTACTCCAACACCTCGCTCCGGCCCTGGTAGGTGCCGGCGATGGCGTTGCGACCGGGGACATGCCAGCGAACGTCCTCTGTGAGAAGCGCGCGAACCGGCTCCATCTCACCGCCCCCATACATCTCGTTCTGCGCCTCGTGCAGGCGGCGGAGGATGGACTCGGCGGTCTGGCGATCCACAGACCCGCACGATGCCAGAGCGGCTGCGCTGCGGTTACGCGGCGTGGCCGGTCGTGACCGCCACGACCAGCGAGTCAAGCTGAGATGCGACCCGATCCAGAGGCTCGACACTCTGCTGAGCGCGGCACATCGCAATCGCTCCCTCCACCGACGCCACCACGAGCGTCGCCACCCGAACCGCCGCCGCACCATCTGCGCCGTGTCGCCGCAGTGACTCGCTCAGCAACGCCTCCCAGCCGCTGAAGACCTCAGCGGCTGCGGCCAGCGCCCTCGTCTCATCTCCCTCGGGCTCCTCGATCGACACTGCCAGGACTGGACAGCCAGCCCGGAACTCGGTCTTGATGAGCGTCTGGCGCCAGACCTCCAGCAGCGCCCTGACGGTCTCCCTCGGTCCCACCTCAAGGTCGTCCCGGAGGACCTGAGAGACAGTGCCGCCCGAGAATCGCACCGCCTCGGCGGCCAGCTGCTGCTTTCCGCCAGGGAAGTAGTGGTACGTGGAGCCGAGCGGGGCACCCGAATGCTTGGCGAGCTCACGCACGCTGGTGGCCCGCAGTCCCCTGCGCCGGATCATTTCGGCTGCGCCGATCACCATGCGACGGCGGGATTCCGGGTGATGCTGGCTCAAGGATGGCCTCGACGCTACAACCTATAACGCTCGTAATAGGTTACTCCGGTCAGGCGGGTCTTATAGCGATCGTTATATTGGCGGGACCCGTGGTCATCGACGCCTGGATGCAGCACCCAACCGTCCGCTTCAGCGGCCAGGAGAGCTTTGCTTCGCTCAGGCGGTGGACAGGAGTGCAGGCCCTGAGCGATGAACTGCCGATCGCCGCCACGCTGGCCTCCATGGACCACGCCGGCGTGGGCTTCGGCGTCCTGACCGCGTGGCACTCCCCGCGTGAGGGTCCGCTGATCTCAAACGACGAGGTGGCCGGCTGGGTGCACGGGCATCCGGACCGCTTCGCGGCGCTGGCCGCGGTCGACCTCGGCAAACCGATGAAGGCGGTGCGGGAGCTGCGCCGATGTGTCACAGATCTCGGATTCAAGGGGCTACGGATGCTTCCCTGGATCTGGGAGGCGCCTCCCACCGACCGGCGCTACTACCCGCTGTACGCTGCGTGCGTCGATCTGGGGGTGCCGTTCTGTACCCAGGTGGGGCACACCGGGCCGCTCATGCCCTCGGAGACGGGACGACCGATTCCCTACATCGACCA
>JBJMLC010000009.1:0-48351 GCA_045805485.1 Solirubrobacteraceae bacterium
CCGCCCGGACCGTACTGGCCGGCTCCACCGTGGCCGACGTGGCCGAAGCCGAGGCCCGGGCCAAGACCGGGCCGATGTACCACATCTGAGCCGAGGCCCGATCAGGGTCAGCTCCTCCGGCGGACAACCGACGGTCAAGAAGCCGGTCTGTCCCCCTGGTCTGGACGCTGCGGCTGAGCGATCTTTGGTCGTGCACACGCAGCCTGCAGGACCGAATAGGAGGATCGATTGCCATGACCAGTTTTCGCCCCCCGCGCCCCAGTGGAGCGCTTGTTGTCTCCGTCATCGCGCTGATCGTCGCGCTGGGCGGGACGAGCTATGCCGCGTTCAGCCTGCCCGCCCACAGCATCGGCAGCGAACAGCTCAAGACAGCGGCTGTGGGCACGCAGAAGCTCAAGAAGGGGGCCGTTACCGCGGCGAAGATCAACGTCAAAGGCCTCACGGTTCCCAACGCTCTACATGCAAAGCACTCCGACACGGCGACCGCCGCCGCCCACGCGACCACCGCCACCCACGCCGCCAGCGCGACCCACGCGGGCCACGCGACCAGCGCGGGCCACGCCCTGAGCGCGACCCACGCGGGACACGCGACCATCGCTCTGAACTCGAGCCGTCTGGGCGGGCGCGGGGCCGCGGCCTATCAGTCAAAGGTCGTGTGGGCCAGGGTCGCGCCGGATGGCACCCTCAGCGACGGGCGAGGCGTGCTCTGGACCAACCATCCCAATATCGGCGTCTACGAGGTCCGGTTCAACCGAAACGTCAGCGACTGCGCCTACGTGGCCACGGTTGGGTCGAGCCTGATCAGCAACACCGAGTTCGATAGCAAGGGCCCGGCGTTCATCCGCACGCTCCCACTCCTCAACGACTCGCACGGAGTAACAGTGGCGATCAACGGCACGAACCTTGGCGGGATGGACAACTCCTTCCACCTCGCCGTGGTCTGCTGAGGTCGACATGACGACACCCACAGTCATAGAGACACGTCGGAACGGTAACCCCCTAATCCCCGCTGGTGGCCCGACCGGACCGCGCGAGCGCGAGTTGCGCGTCGACGAGCTCGTCACACAGCTCGTCGACTGCGGCCAGGTGTCGTCATCGGGGTGGAGGCGCCAGAACGTCCCGAGGTTCACCCGCTCGCCCGCGCCCAGGCGCGCGTCAGCAGCGAGGTGACAAGCCTTCGCCACGACCAGGTCGTCCTCCAGGACCAGCACGCCCTCGCTCTCCTTCCCCTGATGGACGGAACCCGTGACCGAGCTGCCCTGGCCGAGGAGCTGGCGTCCAGCGCCGGCACCGGTGCGGCCAGCGTCGCGTCTGCACTAGAGGTCTTCCTGCTCCAGCTCGCCGAACTCGGGCTACTCCGCCACTGAGGTCTTGTTCGAGGAGTCCCAGTTACCAGCTCCGACTCAAGTGAGCGGTGGTCCTGTGAAGGCGAGCGAGCGGGTGTGCTGCGCTCGAGGACACGGGGGTTGCAAAGACTAGGGTCGTTCCCTGGGGCGAACAGCCCGCGGTCGGCGGATACTCCTCGACACAGGCACGCGGAGGAGGGGCAAGTGATTGAGAATGGCATTGCAGTTAGCGCGACCGAGCAGCCAGCGAGACTGTGTCCGCACTGCGCGGCGCTGTCGCATACAGGCGGCGAGTACTGCCCGCATTGTGGGGGTCGGTTCAGTGGTGGTGGAGGCGGATCGCGCGTCTCGCGCCGCGTAAAGGTGCTGGCTGGCGCTGTGTTGGCGCTTCTGGTGCTCGGTGGTGCAAGGGTGGCAGTTGCGATCAAGCTCCATAACGACAGCGTTGCCGCGGCCAAGCATCGACAGGCGGCGGTCGCCGCGGCGCGGGCGCGGACGCTTCGTGAGCAGCGGCTGCACCAGCAGCAGGCGCAGCAGCGGGAACAGAAGGCGGAGCGTCAGGTGGAGGTCACGATGCGCAAAAGCCTTGAGTCCCAGCTAGATGCCGCGATCACCAAGGACGCCACGCACAACGCGGATACCGGGCTGTTAACGAGCGGCCCAGCG
This sequence comes from Solirubrobacteraceae bacterium, assembly GCA_045805485.1. Classification (GTDB taxonomy): domain Bacteria; phylum Actinomycetota; class Thermoleophilia; order Solirubrobacterales; family Solirubrobacteraceae; genus Palsa-465. The sequence continues at coordinate 2,013 of JBJMLC010000009.1, forward strand.
CAGAGCACGACCTGCACGCCGGTAAGCGGCGGGAGCTCGCAGAATCTGAGCCAGTCCACAGGAACCTATAGCTGCATTGCCGTCTATCAGACCAACAGCGACGGAACGCAGTCTGGCTACCGCTACGGGGGGACCATCAACTTCAACAGCGGCGAGATGACCTGGCAGCTTGGCGGCGGGGTGGGCGGATGACCACCAGCGCTATCCACCTCGACTGCCCGTCCTGCGGGCGGCACTGCGACGACGACTCCGCATGGTTTTGTCCAGGGTGCGGCAGCGGGCTCAGCGAGCCCGTCGAACAGTCATGGGACCAGACAGATCCGACCGACCGGATTGCGGAGCCAACCCAGCGCTATCGCGCACCTCAGCCATCAGCGGCATCTCAATCACCCGTTGGCCCCTCGCGTCCAGAGTCTGACCGTGGGATGGTGCTGTTGGTCGCCCTCGCGGGCGTGGTTGTGCTGGTACTGCTCGGCGCGGGGCTATACGTCGGCGGGGTATTCAACTCAATCGCCATCGGCGGTCCCTCGCCGATCCCACCATCGCCTGGAGACGGCGCACACAAGGCGCTGGCGATGCCGCACATTCCGTCGGTCACAACACCAGCGCCAGTCGCCACCACTCCTGGACCTTCGAATGCACCACCGCCGTCATCAAGCGCGCCTGCGCCGCCCTCTAGCCCGGCGGACGGACCCACGACCGTTCTGCGGACTCATCTGAACGACTTGAACTCGGGCGATTACCAGACAGCGTTTGGCCTGCTGTCCTCCAGCTACCAGGCGGAGAACCCCTCGTGGTCTTCGGATCGCACGACTGCCGATCCAGGGATCACGATTGTGTCCATCGGAGCGCCTCAGTTCGAGTCGGGGGTCGCTCGGGTCCCCGTTGAGTTCTTCGCGCGGGATCGCAATCCCTCCCCAGATAGCGACACCCAGTGCCGCGAGTTCACGGGCACTGCGGCGTTGATTTCGGAAGCAGGGAACTGGCGATATGACCCGGGAACGAGCAGCCTCAGCCCGACGGTCATCTCATCTACCGATTCGCGCTGCCCGCAGTAGCTGCGGCCAGTCGCCGTCCGTGGCGGCCCGGGCTGACCTTGTCCCTCCGGTTGCACATGCGTCAACTCCGGGAACAAAGTTCGCGTCCTGGCTCGCCGGTCAACTGAAGAAGATGACGAACCGCCAGCGTCCGGCGATCATCACGAAATACAGAGGTACACGGGATCGCTGACCGGTGCGCCTGATCCGCGTGGTGGCGGTGGCGATATACGGGTGCTCGAGGTGCACGCGGGTGATGGTGAGTCCCCCAAGCTGCCGTGCCCGGCGCCCGAGGTCCCTCCGATTCTCGCTCTTAACACAGTCGTTGTAGAGCCGCTTGATGTAGGCGTCCCCCGCTGCGGTTCCATCACCAATCACCCCTGGCCGCGTGTGCACCGGGGGTCCTCCGGGAGCGGGCCACACGAGTTCACAGAAGCTGTCGGCGTCGCGTCGCTGAGCAGCGGCAATCAGACTCGCGAAGCTCCGTCTGATCTTCTGACTGGGGTTGTCATGCGACACGTCGCACCCTGCAATGAAGGGCACCAACACCGCTGCGGCCAGCAGCCTCCTCATCCGTGGCGCTCCCGCCGCGGCCCAGATCGGACGCCTCACGCGCTAGAGGCTATCCGCCCGGTGTACGATCGGATAGCGCGACCGAGCATGGAGGACCGGATGGGGCGCATGATCTTGACGTCTATTGGGAACCGGGCTTGGCAGCTCGCCGGGCTGGCGAGCGCCGTGACGCTCCTGCTCATGGCCTCGACGCCGGACGCAGGAGCCGCGGTCAAGATCATTGGCGGCCACAAGGCGCAGCCGGGTACGTGGAGGTACATGGCCTTTGTCGAGCATTCGGCGGGCGCCGGGTATGTCGACATCTGCAGCGGGACGATCGTCTCCAGCAACGTCGTCCTGACCGCCGGCCACTGTGCCGTCAACGAGTCCACCGGCCGCACGCTCCCGGCGACGACCTTTCGAGTGCACACGGGATCGGTGAACTGGACCGCCGGCCGCGTGAACCGCGTCTCGCGGGTGATCGTCGATCCCTCCTACGACGCGGACCGGGGGACCTCGGATGCCGCTCTGCTGGTTCTGGCCGCTCCTGTGGCGAGTCCACGGGTCCGGTTGGCCGCGGCGAGCGATCGATCCCTGGAGCTTCCGGGGACACCGGCGTACATCGTCGGATGGGGGGACACGGTCAACGGCCAGGCGGCCCTGACGGAGGTTCTGCGCTGGGCACCGACCGTCGTCCAGCGCCAGGGGTACTGCGCGGCCCATGCCGGCTTCCCATTCGTCTACACCTCCGCGGTGAACCTGTGCGTCCTCGACTATCCCTACGACGACACGGCCACGTGCAGCGGGGATAGTGGCGGCCCGCTGATCGCCTACGACTCGGCGAACCGCCCGGTGGAGATCGGCGTCACCAGCTACGGCCAGGCTAACTGCGGCACCCACTCTCCCAGTGTGTTCGCCACCGTCAGGCCCCTGCGCCCCTGGGTGCAGGGCTGGATCAACGCCGTCGCGCCCTGATTTGCCCCCCGCGTCCATGGCCTAGACTGAAGAACGGTGCCGGGGGCTGCTCATAGCGGACCCGGTTGGACGAGGGGGAAGGAGCAAGTCATGGCTTGGTCGCAGTTCAAGTGCCCGGCGCCTGGCCGTGGTGCCCGGCATGGCGGGCGCTGGAGCCGCGTGTCGGCGGTCGTCATTGCGGTCGTTGCCATCAGTCCCGCCTCGGCGTCGGCGCTGATCGTTCGCAGTTCCGGCGGGCACAAGCTCGGTGTCGTGCCCGCGATCCCCAACGCCGGGCCAGCCTCTGAGCCGACCTCCAGCGCCTCGGCTGCCGCCTGCACCACGGATTGCACGGCGCTCATCTACCACGGCAACGCGCCCGTGCAGCACGCCGAGAAGGAGTACCTCCTCTTCTGGGTGCCGAACCACCACGGGGTGCCGAGCTCCTACCGGCTGGGACTGACCGCCTTCCTCACCGAGATTGCCGGGAGCGACTACACCGCCGACACGCCGTTCAGCGTGAGCCAGCAGTACTACGACCGGAGCGGTCCACACGGCCGGAAGCGCTTCGTGCCCTACGCCGTCAACAACGGGGGGACACTGATCGACAACCACGCGTACCCGGCCGGCACCTGCACGGACACGGACGCCAACGCCGGGTCGGTGCCCATCTGCCTGACGCAGCAGCAGATCGCCACGGAGGTCTCCAGGTACGTCAAGGCTCACAGACTGCCCAGGGGCCTCGGGGTTCAGTACTTCGTGGTCACGCCTCAGGGGGTGGGCAGTTGCTTCGCAGACAACAGCCCCGGCTCGAAGTGCTCGTACACCGGCTACTGCGCGTGGCACGCCCACGTCGGCGTTGGCAATAACTCGCTGCTCTACGCCGACATCCCGTGGGCCTACAACGTGCCCGGATGCGACACCAACCTCACCTTCGGTACGGGCTATCCAAACGCCGATGCCATCGACCCGGTCACCGGGATCCTGGCCCTGGAGATGAACCAGACGATGACCGATCCCGAGCTGAATGCCTGGTATGACGTGTCCGGCCGCGAGGTGGGGGACAAGTGCGGTTATCAGTACGGCGGGTCGGGAGGGTTCGGCTCGACGACTGGCCTGCCGAACAACCGGCTTGGGTACTACAACATCACCCTCGGGACTGACGTCTACCTGCTGAGCCTGAATTTCGACAATCACACGCTGGCCTGCACCCTGAAGGCGACCTTCACCCAGCCCCAGGTGACGATCAGCCCGGGAACCGCGCGACACCACTTCTCCCGGAGGTTCTCCGCCAGCGTGACCGACCCCTACGGGGTGGCCTACCTCCAGTGGAACTTCGGTGACGGGACCGCGACCGTGACCACGACCGGCAAGTCGAAGGCCCACACCTACCGGGCAGCAGGACACAGGACGCTGACGGTGATCCTCACCGACAAGCGGGGGAACACGGTGCTCGTGGCCCGGACGATCACCGTCTCCTGAACTCCGGCCGAATCCCGTAGCCTGGCCCGGCATGCGCGGCTCCAGAAGCGGATGGGTGGGGGCGCTGGTGGTCGCAATGGGTGGCTTGCTCGCGGCCTGTGGCTCGGCGGGCGAGCCGAGCGTCACGTCCGTTCAACCGGCCAGAACTCACGCTCATCCAGCTCCGCCGTCTGGCTTCACGACGACCACCCGGGCTCGGCCGCACTCCACCCCGCGGGCCCGGCCACCGCATGGGTCCGCCCCGAATGCCGGCCGCCTGCTCGGCCAGATGATCGTGGCCCGCTTCCGTGGCCCGGTTCCGTCGGCCGCCTTCCTGGCCCGAGTTCGAGAGGGCCAGATCGGCGGAGTGATCCTGTTTGCCGACAACGTGGCCGCAGGCGTCGAGGCGACCAGGCGCCTGGCGGCAGAGCTCCAGCGAGCCGCCCGCGATGGCGGCAACCCGCCTCTTCTCATCATGGTCGATCAGGAGGGGGGAGAGGTCAAGCGGCTTCCCGGGCCGCCGGCCCTTGCGCCAGCCCAGATGGCCTCACGCCGTGTGGCGTTCGCCCAGGGAGCGCTCACCGGCCAGCTGCTGCACGCCGCAGGCATCAACGTCGATCTCGCGCCGGTGGCCGACGTGGAGCGGATCGCTGGATCCTTTCTGGGAACCCGCTCGTTCGGGAGCACAGCCGTCGGGGTTGCCCGTAGGGCATGTGCCTTTGCCCAAGGGGTTGCCTCGGCGGGCGTGGCCTACACGCTCAAGCACTTCCCCGGGCTGGGGCGAGCCCCGGGCAACACCGACCTGGCAAACGTCTCCATCGACGCGTCGTCCGCCGCCCTGCGCTCGGACTACCTCGGCTATCGGGTGTGCGGCGCCGACCCACTGGCCCTGGTGATGGTCAGCAGCGCCATCTACCCAGCTCTGGCGGGCAGCCTGCCCGCGGTCATGTCACCGTCCATCTACCGGCGCGAACTCCCGTTGGCCGTGCCGGGCGGCTCGCCGGTGACGATCAGCGACGACCTGGAGTCACCGGCCATCGTCTCCCAGGCCGCACCCGCCCGGCACGCCGTCGAGGCGGGCCTGGATCTCCTCCTGTATGCCCAGACTGAGCGGGCGTCCGACTACGCCTACTCAAAGCTCCTGGCCGACGTGCGGGCCGGTTTGATACCCGTGGCCCGGCTGGTGGCCGCCAATCGGACGATCCGGGACCTCAAGGACAGGCTTCGGTAGACAAGGGGCCGGGGCGCAACTACTATCAGGGGTGGGGCTTGGGCCAGTGGGCAAAACCTAGGGTCGCTCCCTGTCGCGAACCGAAGAGAACGTGTCGATACTTGACCTGATGAGGCGTGGAGGGCTGAGGCGGTGGCAACCGATCGCTCTGGGGGCGGCGCTGTCCATGCTCGTCCTGGGTGCGGGCACCGGGGCGGCGTCCACGGGCCGCGCACACCACCGACATCGGCCCGCCTATAAGTCCGGGACGTACTACGGGAAGATCAACCAGACCGCCCCCAAGTCCTATACCGGGAAGATCCATTTCGTCGTGCGCCACGGGAAGATCACGCACCTGACGTTCACCGCGGGGGCCAAATGCGGGCGCAGGCTGTGGTCTGTGGTCCGGGAGAAACCACCAGGGCTGGTCGTGAAGGTCAAGCCAAATGGCTCGTTCTCGTACCGAGGCACCATCAGCGAGCGCCACATCCGCTTCACGGGTCAACTGAGCGGCCACACCGCCCACGGGAGGCTTTTCGAGTCCTTCCCGACGGGAGCGCTCATCTGCTCCATGGGCAAGCCTGCGGCGTTCACGGCCACCCGCTGACCACTTAGGGGCGCCGGCTTCTCGTAGGGTTCGCCCCAGCAATGGCGCGGATACCCACCAACATCGCCGAGCACGTGGGGCGGACGCCCGTGCTCCGGCTGACCCGGATGGTGCCTGACGGGGTGGAGCTGTACGCCAAGCTCGAGGCCTTCAACCCGGGCGGGAGCGTCAAGGACCGGATCGGGGTGTCGATGATCGAGGCGGCCGAGCGAGAGGGCCGGATCACCCCCGGCAAGACGACGATCGTGGAGGCCACCAGCGGCAACACCGGGATCGCGCTGGCCTTCGTGTGCGCCGCCAAGGGGTACCGTCTAGTGCTCACCCTGCCCCAGGGCATGAGCCGAGAGCGGGAGGGCCTGCTGCGGCTCTACGGGGCCGAGGTCCACGTCACCGAATCGCTGGGGGGCATGACAGAGGCCGTGGAGGCCGCTCAGGCGCTGGCGAGCAGCGAGGAGTTCTTCCTCCCTGACCAGTTCTCGAATCCGGCCAACCCCGAGATTCATCGGCGGACCACGGCTCCCGAGATCCTGGAGGCGCTGGCCGGCCGTGTGGACGTGTTCGTGGCCGGCGTCGGTACTGGGGGAACGATCACCGGTGCTGGCGAGGTGCTGAGGGAGCACAACCCCAACTGCCGGCTCGTGGCCGTCGAGCCCGCGGCCTCGGCCGTCCTGTGCGGCGGGCGGCCCGGGCCGCACAAGATCCAGGGAATCGGCGCAGGGTTCATCCCCCAGGTCCTGAAGACCGAGCTGCTGGATGAGGTGATCCCCGTGGAGGACGAGGCCGCCATCCAGACGGCCCGTGAGCTGGCCCGGCGCGAGGGTCTGCTGGCGGGCATCTCGGGCGGAGCGGCGGTCTGGGCCGCACTCCAGGTGGCCGGACGGGAGGAGTCCCGCGGAGCCAGGATCGTGACCATCCTGCCTGACTCCGGCGAGCGTTACGTGTCCACGCCGTTCTTTGCACCCTGAGCCCCGGCCAGACCGGGACGATGGCCACACGTTCACTGACCGGCTGATCGGGGCGGCTACGCTGTGTCAATGCCAGGGCTGGGCGTCCTCTCGGAGGTCAGGCGCGATATCGATGCCGTGAGGGCGCGCGACCCGGCGGCCTGCGGCGTGAGCACCCTTGAGCTTGTGTCCACCTGGCCTGGGTTGCATGCCCTCCTGGCCCACCGCTTGGCCCATGCGCTCCAGCGGGCGGGAGTTCCCATCGTGCCCCGCCTGCTCGCCTCGGTGGCCCGCGCGGTGACCGGTATCGAGATCCATCCCGCGGCGGTGATCGGTCCGGGTCTGTTCATCGACCATGGGATGGGAGTGGTCGTGGGCGAGACGGCTCGGGTCGGGGAGGACGTGACCCTGTACCAGGGGGTCACCCTCGGCGGTACGGGCTTTGCCACCGGCAAGCGCCATCCCACGATCCAGGACAACGTGACCATCGGGGCCGGAGCCACGCTTCTGGGCCCCATCACAGTGGGTCACGGCTCCAAGATCGGTGCCGGGAGCGTGGTGATCCATGACGTCCCGGCCCTCTCAACCGTGGTCGGAAACCCTGGGCACCCCGTTCGGGTGGAGGGGCGCCGGCCAGAGGGCCCTGACGCCGACTGGGTGCACCTGCCCGATCCCATTGCCGACGCCATCAAGGGCCTGGCGACTCGGATCGGGGCCCTGGAGCAGGCGGTCAACGGAGCGGCTGGACATGCCGCTCCCCCGGACGGCGACGGGTCGGCCGACCTGCAGTCCGAACGCTCGGTGGGCCCTGATCCCACCGGCGGCTGACCGCGGCCTCAGAGCCTGACGGCGCCAGAGGCGGGCGGCTGCGATGACTCGGGCAGGTCCTCCTCGGACATGTTCAGCCGAGCCCGAACCACGTACAGCGGGCGTCCCTTGACCTCGTCGTAGATCCGCCCCACGTACTCGCCGATGATCCCGATGGCGATCAGCTGGATGCCTCCCAGGAGCAGCACGACAATCGTGACCGTGCCGAATCCCGGCAGGTAGGAGCCCAGCAGCCGGAGGATGACCACGGCTGGGATGGCCAGGAAGGCCAGGGTGGAGATGGCGAACCCCAGCAGCGTGGCCAGCTGGAGGGGGCGGTGGGAGAAGGAGAAGATGGCGTCCAGTGAGAACCGGAGCATTCTGGCCACCGTGTACTTCGTCTCGCCGGCGTACCGGGGATCGCGGTCGTAGGAGACCGAGGCCTGTCGGTAGCCCACCCACACGGTCATGCCCCGCAGAAACCGGTTGCGCTCACGCATGGATCTCAGCGCGTCCAGGGGGCGGCGGTCAAGCAGACGGAAGTCGCCTGAATTGGGGGCCAGATCAACCTGGGCCAGCTTTCCGAACAGCTTGTAGAACCAGCGCGCGGTGGTCAGCTTGAACTTCGACTCGCCGTCCCTGTGCCGGCGTACGGCATACACGACGTCGCAGCCCGCGCGCCAGTGATCCAGCATCGCGGGGATCACGTGCGGCGGATCCTGGAGGTCGGCGTCCATCATCACCACCGCCGTACCGCCCGCGTGATCGAGCCCGGCGGTGAGCGCCGTCTGGTGCCCGAAGTTGCGGGACAGGGAGATCACCCGTACGCGGGGATCATGCGAGGCCAGGCGGCTCAGAATGGCCGCCGAGTCGTCGCTGGAGCCGTCGTTCACGAGCACGAGCTCGAACGACACGCCTTCCAGCGCGCTCCGTACCTGGTTGTAGAACTCCTCCAGGGTGGCCTCCTCGTTGTACACGGGCGCCACCACGCTCAGCAGCTCAAGCCGCCGCTCCTCCACAGTGCGGGAATCCGCCTCGGCGGGCCAGGCCGGGAGATCGCTCATACCCCGAGCAACCTCTTGGCGGCCGGTATGTAGCCCGCGAGCTGGAGCGCGAGGATGAACCCGGTGGCCAGCACGACGAACCGCCACAGGCGCCGGTCGGCCGCCAGCGCCGCGAACGGCGTCAGCCAGGCCACATACCAGGGGAGCAGCGAGCTGGTGGTCACGAGCAGGGCGGCCGTCATCCAGCCGCTGGCCGTCAGCCAGTCCATCTTGCCCCTCCACACCTCCAGCGCCAGGACGGCCACGACAACCAGGAACGCCAGGCCCAGGGTCAGGCTGATCACCGCACTGGCCGTGGGGAAGCCCAGGGCGCTCAGCAGCCCGGGCACGCTGTGCCAGTCACCCCTGCTCTGGACCGTCTCCAGCGTGTGAGGCAGGTGGAGCGGGCCGGTGCCGAATAGGCCGAACGACACGATGGCCAGTGCGACGGCGGCTGTGAGGGCGCCGATGAAGACGCCGACCCGGAATCTCCCGCCCCGGCGACCCTGGCCGCTGATCAGCGCGAACAGCAGGGGCAGGATCGCGCTCACCTTCACGGCGGCCGCGACGATCATCATGGCTCCCGAGGCACGCTCACGGTTCAGCAGGAGGAGGTAGACACCGGCCATCAGGGCGACGAGCATCAGCAGGTCGTTGTGGCCGCCGCCGACGCCGAAGATGACGGTCAGCGGATTGAGGCCCACCAGCGCCACCGCTCTCACCGGATGAACTCCCCGTAGCCGGGCCGCGCTCCACACCAGCGCCACCGTGCCCAGGCTGGCCGCCACGGCGATCGACTTGTAGGCCATGGCGCTGGCGGCGACCGAGAGCGGGGCGAAGATATAACTGATCGCCGTGAACAGCGGGCCGTACACGGTCGGGGTGTAGGCCCACTTGGCGCCCACATATGGAAACAGCGGGTCCAGGGCCAGGGCGTGCGGCCCGGCCAGGTAGGGGTTCATGCCGTAGGTGGCCCCCATCCGGCCGTAGAACTGGTAGCTGAAGATGTCCGTGGAGAGCAGCGGCGGCGCCAGCAGCACGAGCGCGTTGATGGCCGCGATGCAGCCCAGCACAGCCCGGGGGGACAGACGGTCGGCCGTCCTGACCGCGATCACGTAGCAGGCGAACATCACCAGCATCGTGGAGATCTGACCGCCGCTTCGGATGTCGATTGATGCCCCCGAAAGCGCTCCGGCCAGGGCGCCGGACGGGAAGTGCAAGGTCTCCGGCAGCAGGACCTGGGTGTGCGCGGCGGCCACGCACAGCAGAAGCACGCATCCGGTGATTCCGGTGAGGGCGAGGAGCCCCGCCCGGCTGCTTCGCACGATGGCCGGGGTTCGCAAACGCAGTGCGTCGGCCGTGAAGCCCACGCTTCCTTGCTCGGTCGCTCCTAATGGCCGCTGCGCGCTCATTGCGCCAGAGGTACCCTCGTACACATCAGCCGTTACCTTAGGGCACGCGGCTTGTCGTGCGTCGCTGAATTGCCTGACGCGCCGGGGCGAATCCTGGCCGTCGAAGCCCCCCGCCGGAGCGTGGGTACGGCCCACATGGCCTCGAGCGCTATGCGGGTGGACATCTTGCTCGCCCCGCGCGTCCGGTCGCGGAACACGATCGGGACCTCGACCACGCGAAAGCCGGCCTTCAGCGCGCGGTAGGTCACCTCAATCTGGAACACATAGCCCTCGGCGCGCACGCTGCCCAGGTCGATCGCCTCCAGAACCTCCCTGCGAATGCACTTGAAGCCGCCGGTCAGGTCGTGGACGTCCACGCCCAGGATGAGGCGTGCGTACGTACCTCCGCCGCGGCTGATGATCTTGCGCAGGAGCCCCCAGTTCTCGACCCCCCCGCCGGAGACGTACCTCGAACCCAGCACCAGGTCGGCATTCTGGGCCGCGGCCAGCAGATCCCCGAGATAGCGCGGGTCGTGAGAGAAGTCTGCGTCCATCTCGATAACCAGGTCCGCTCCGCCCTCCAGGGCCCGGCCGAACCCGGCCAGATAGGCATGCCCAAGTCCCGTTTTGGCCGTCCGGTGCATGACCTGCATCGCCGGCAGCTCCCGGGCGAGCTCGTCGGCCATCTGGCCAGTCCCGTCCGGGGAGGAGTCATCGACGATCAGCAGCGTGTGCCCCCCCGGCACCAGCCGGTCGAGTTCGGACAGCGTGGCCCGCGCGATGCCCTCGATATTCGCGGCCTCGTTGTAGGTGGGCATGACGACCCAGACCCGCGGTGGCATGCCCGTGAGAGTAGAGGGAGGGGGGGTCTTACATCCCCGTGGCGGTCCTGCGGACACGCGGTGCTAACACAGTCGGTGCTGGGATGAGCGTTGCCGGCTTGGCACGTCGCCGAGCGAGTCGGCATCATGGGCTGAGGGCACATGGAGGACGCATGACCGCATCCAGGGTTCGGGCGCCCTCCCGTCCGGGAGACCCGTCGATCTCCGCTCGGAGCTGGAGCCGCGATCCACGCCACCGCCGCCGTCGACGTTTGGCCGCGGGGTTGATTGCGCTGGCGTGCCTGATCGTGCTCGTGATCGCCCTGGCCGGTGGCGGGACGGCCACGCACGCCGGCGTGGCTCAGGGAGGGCAGGCTGCCTACTTCCGGGCCATCAGGACACTCGGCGGGACGGGGAAGGGATCCCTGACCGCCGCAGAGCTGGCCACCCAGAACGCAGCCATCGACCGCACGCTCTCCTACACGCCATACGTTCGCATCGCCGGCTCCCAGCATCGCGAGGTGGCGCTGACGTTCGACGATGGGCCCGGCCCCTACACGCCGGAGGTCCTGGCCACCCTGGAGCGTGAGGATGCCCCCGGCACGTTCTTCGAGGTGGGGGTGGCGGAGCACGACTTCCACGCCTGGACCAGCGAGATCGCGGCCCGCGGCTTTCCCATCGGCGACCACACGGTCAACCACCCGGCGATGCCTCGCCTGTCACGACAGGATCAGCAGGCGCAGGTGCTTCAGCAGGCCACCACAATCGAGCGCTACGGCGCGCCCTATCCTCGCCTGTTCCGACCGCCGTACGGACAGTGGAACTCCACCACGGTGTCTGTGTTGCGCGGCGCCAGGATGCTCATGGTGCTGTGGAGCGTGGACACCAGCGACTACCAGCGTCCAGGCGTCCAGGCCATCGTCTCTTCCGCGGTGTCCGGAGCCAGGCCCGGGGCGATCATCCTGATGCACGACGCGGGCGGCGATCGCTCCGAGACGGTGGTCGCCCTGCCCAAGATCATCACCGAGCTGCGGAAGCGGGGCTACCGGCTGGTCACCGTCCCGCAGCTGCTGGTGGACAACCCGCCCCCGGCCAACCAGCAGATCACCTCGGTCACAGGATCCGGGGGGTAGGCGGGAGGCCGGCCTCAGGCGGACCGGGGGAGAGGCCTACCTCCTGACGTAGGCCACGCGATTCCAGCTCGGCTCCGGGGCCAGGCGTATCGGCTCCCCATCCCGGTCCGGCTGGACATATACGAAGCCGCTGATGTCCTCGTCGAAGGACACGTCGAGCTCGCCTTCCTTGACCCGCTGATCAAGCCAGGCACTCCTGAAGATGAGACGCCTCAGCCAGTGCACGAGCGAGCGCTCGGAGGGTCCCACCAGCTCCGGCCAGCACTCGTTGACATGCTCGCCGAGCGCGGACGCGGGGTCGGTGACCTCACCGTTGACCACCAGGTTGATCAGGTCCTCGGCCTCGTCCGCCGCCACGACCCCCTCGATGAACCCCAGCTTCCTGGCCGCCTGTTCGCAGCGTTCCTGGAAGTCGTGCTCGTTGAACGTGAACCGCAGTTCGCCGTACTCGAGCACGAAGTCCTCGCCTGAGCTGTAGTTGCCGCGCCTGTACATCTGGAGCGTCGTGATGATATGCGTGATTCCTGCCCGGCCGCACTGGTTGAAACTGATGTTGCACCCCTGAGGGGGGGCAACAATGGCTCCTCCAGGCTCTTAAGAGCATGGACAGCACCATGCCGACGATCCTGGTGGTGGAGGACAACCGCGCCACGCGCACGTTCCTGGCCGACAACCTGACCGCGGACGGCTACGAGCTTCTGGAGGCGGACTGCGTCAGCGAGGCCTGGGAAGCGCTGGAAGGGGCGTTTCCTGACCTGGCGGTCATCGACCTGGGCCTTCCGGACGGAGATGGGCTTGACCTCCTCCGCCGGGTGCGTGAGGCCGATCGGGTGGTGGGCCGGGTCGACCCGGACCTGCCGATGCTCGTGCTGTCAGGCCGCGCCACGGAGCTGGATCGGCTGCGCGGCTTCGACCGCGGCGGTGATGACTATCTGATCAAGCCGTTCAGCTACCAGGAGCTCCGGGCCCGGGTGGCGGCGCTGCTCCGGCGCACGCGGCACCGGCCGAGGCTGGGGCGGCTGAGGGTCGGTTCGCTGGAAATCGACCCACTCTCCCGCCAGGTCTGGCTCAAGGGCGAGCCGCTGTCCCTGTCCAAGAAGGAGTTCGCGCTCCTGCGCGCCCTGGCGTCCGAGCCCACCCGAGTGTTCACGCGCGAGGAGCTGTTGCGAGGCGTGTGGGGCTTTCGCTGCCTGGGAGCCACCCGCACGCTGGACTCGCACGCCTACCGCCTGCGCCGCAAGCTGGACGGGGCCGAGGACCGGTACATAGTCAACGTGTGGGGCGTCGGCTACCGGCTCCTGGACGGGCGGGTGGAATGACGGGGGTCGCGCTCGCCGTGGGTGGGTGGGCAAGCTTCGCCGTGGCCGCCATCGCGGCCTGGTTGACCCGGCACGCCCTCAGCGCGCGGGGGGAGGCGGTGGCCCGAGCCTGCCACGAGGTCCGTGGGCCGCTGGCCGCGGCCCGGCTGGGACTTGAGCTGAGCGCCTCCACCGCCTCCGCGCCCACCGCGCGGCTGCGCGCCATCGAGGCCGAGCTCCGGCGGGCGGCCGTCGCGCTGGACGACCTGGAGGGTGTTCGTCTCCAGGAAGCGGGTCGTGAGCTGGTGGATGTGGAGACCTGGCTCCGCGACTCAGTGGAGGCCTGGGAGCCGGTGGCCCAGGCGCTTGGGGTGGAGGTGAAGCTGCGCTGGCCCGGGCCCAGCGCCCAGGTCTGGGGCCACCAGGCGAGGCTGGCCCAGGTCACCGGGAACCTCATCGTCAATGCTTTGGAGCACGGCGGCGGCCCCGTTGAGGTGCGGGGGATCGTGGACTGGGGGAGGGTCCGGATCGAGGTGACGGACGAAGGACCGGGGCTTCCGGCTGCGGTGGCCGACCGCCTACGTCAGGACGGGGCGCGCTCGCGCTGGCCACGCGGCAGCGCTGCCCAGAGCTGTGGGCGGGGGCGCGGCCTGGGGATTGCCTGCTCGGTCGTGACGGCCCACGGAGGACGCATTTGGCCGGCCCTCAGCGACCGGGGTGCCCGGCTGGTGGTCGACCTGCCCCTGGCCACCGGCTAGGAGAACTTCGCAAGCGGCGTTGCCAATGCCGTGCCTGCAACGCGAGTTGCACCGTCGGCGCGTCCTGCCGCCACCTGTCTGATCGCCCGAAGCCCCCGCCGTGCGAGTCGATTCGCCATCGCGGGGGTGCTCAGAGCCCCGATGTGGGAGGTCGGAAGAAATTTGGGTTGCATTGTGGGAGAGAGTGGGATATTGTGGGACACGCATGCGATACGGAACCCGGGTGGCAGGGCTCCTCCCACCCTTCCACCCGGGTTCGGAACTCGCGCCGATTGATCAGAAGCCTGACGTTCCGCGACCAACCTTCCCAGCCAGATCCGGATGAGCCACAGAGCCACTCCATTGAAGTTCCGGATCCACACCGGATGACCTTCGTTGCACGGCTTCCGCGGAACCTTCGAGCACGGCCTCGACGCCAAGCATCGGCTCACGATCCCCTCCAAGTTCAGGGCCGCGCTGGCCGGCGGCGTCGTGCTGGCCGCCTCTCCGGAAACCGATCCGGGAACGCCCCGTGCGATCGGGATCTGGCCGACCGCGGCGTACGAGGCCTACACGCGCGCGGCACTGGCTGGGCAGAACCCAATGACGCCCGCGGCGCGCGACATGAGCCGGTTCTTCTTCAACTACTCCCACGACACCGAGCTTGACGCCGCCAACCGAGTGATGATCCCGCCCAAGCTGATGGAGTACGCCGCCCTGACCAAGGATGTGGTCGTGACGGGCTCTGGGGAGTTCCTGGAGGTGTTCGATCGCCCGGCCTACCAGGCGTACAGCGAGGGCGTGCTCACCCGTGTACCCGAGATCGCAGCGAACCTTGGCAACACTGCTTGACATGACAGAGAGCCACGTCCCGGTCCTGGCCGGCGAGCTGATCGACGTGATCGATCCGCGGCCCGGCGAGGTGGCGGTCGACTGCACGTTCGGAGGCGGCGGCCACGCCCGGCTGGTGGCCGATCGGCTCGGTCCGACGGGGACGCTGATCTGCATCGATCGCGACCCCGCGGCCGAGGAGCGGTTCGCCGAGCTCTCAGCCGAGGTCTCCTGCCACACCCGCTTCATCCGCGCCGACTTCGTTACCGGGCTGGAGCAGCTCCAGGAAGAGGGAGTCAGCGCCGACATGGCCTACCTGGACCTGGGCATGTCCTCGATGCAGGTCGACACCTGGGAGCGCGGGTTCTCCTACGCCTACGACGCGCCCCTGGACATGCGCATGGACCCGGGACAGGAGCTGACCGCTCAGGAGATCCTGAACACCTGGGATGAGAGCAGGCTGAGCCGGCTCCTGCGTGAGTACGGCGAGGAGCGCTACTCCACCCAGATCGCCCGGGCCGTCGGACGGGCGCGCCGACGCCAGGAGCTGACCTCGACGCATGAGCTGGTGGACGTCATCAAGTCGGCGGTGCCGGTTCACGCTCCTTTCGCCAGCGGGCATCCGGCCCGCAGGACGTTCCAGGCGCTGCGCATCGTCGTCAATGACGAGCTGGCCCAGCTCGAGGCCGCGCTGCCCCTGGCGTGGGATCTCCTGGGGCCGGGCGGCCGGTTGGCCGCGATCTCGTTCCATTCCCTGGAGGACCGCATGGTCAAGCGATACCTGGCCACCCGGGCCCGGGGTTGCATCTGCCCGCCTGAGCTGCCCATCTGCGTCTGCGGCCGCCAGCCTGAGGCAGAGCTCATCACCCGCCGGGCGGTTGCGCCCACGGCCGGTGAGGTGGCTGCCAACCCGCGATCCCGCTCCGCCCACCTACGGGCCGCGCGCAAGCTCCAGGACGAGGCGTGACTCCGCCGGCGGCGACATCGGCGGGCCGTGCCGGAGCGGCGGCTCGTCGTACGGCCGCAGCGCCCTCGTCCTCGCAGGTTCCACGCCCGGCCAGGGCGCCGCTCACCCGGGTTCCTCGGCGGGTCAGCGGCCCCGTCAAGCGCGCCCGCAAGCGTTCGGCGGTCCCTGAGACATGGGCCGTCCGGCTCCTGCACGGCACCGTCTCCTTCACGCGGTCGCTGCCGGATCATCGCCTGATTGATCGTCTGGTCCGGGGCCGAGCCTGGATCCCGGTGCTCGGCGTGCTCCTGGCCGGCATCGTGGCCACGCAGGTCGAGGTGCTGAAGCTCGGAGCGAGCATGGGTCGCTGGATGGAGCGCAGCGCGGCCCTGACCAGCCGTAACCAGTCGCTTCAGGCCAGCGTGGCCGCCCTCTCCGACGACCAGCGGATCGAGCGCCTGGCGGCGCGGATGGGGATGGTGGTGCCGGCGCCCACAGCGATCACGTTCCTGTCTTCCCACACCCGCGGCGGGGTCCGCGCGGCCGTGGGCAAGGTCCACTCCCCGGACACCGCCCAGTTCGCAGCCTCCCTGAGCACGGTGGTGACCGCGCCCACGATCCCCGCCCTGACGACGGGAACGAGCTCGTCCACGAGCTCCACGAGCTCCGGCGGGACCACGACGGCGGCCCCGGGGGGTTAGCAGGGCGTGGCCATCCTGGACCGCCGGATCGGGATCCTGTTCCTGGCGTTCGTGGTCCTATTGGTCATAGCGGCGGCGCGAGCCACGTGGCTGGGCGCCTTCCGGGCCGGCTCGCTGCGACACGCCGCGGCCACGCAGCAGGTGACCCAGGAGGTCGTGCCCGCGCCCCGGGGCACGATCACCGACTCCTCCGGCGTGCAGTTCGCGATCAGCGAGTCGGCGGACGACGTGGTCGCCGACCCGTATCTGATCAAGAACCCCCATCGCGTGGCCGCCCGCATCTCGCCGGTGCTGGGGCGCCCGGTGAAGGATGTGTACGCCGGGCTCGTCAAGCCCCACACCGGGTTTGCGTACCTGGCCCACCAGGTGCCCGTCAGTGCGGGCAACGAAATCGCCCAGATGAGGATCAACGGGCTCAACCTGGTCCCCACCGTGCGCCGGTTCTATCCGCGCCCCTGGGAAGCGTCACAGGTCCTCGGCTGGGTGGGCTCCCAGGATCAGGGACTGGGAGGAGTCGAGTACCTGTACAACAAGGCGCTCCGGGGCCGTGACGGCGTCCGGCGCGTGGTCAACGACGCCATCGGCCAGCCCATCTCGATTCAGGACGTGCGCCCCGTCGTCCCCGGCTCCACCGTCGGGCTCACGATCGACTCCGCCCTTCAGGACGAGGTGGAGCAGGTGCTGGCGGGAGTGGGCGAGCAGTATTCCCCCAAGAGCGCCACCGCGATCGTCATGAATCCGCAGACGGGAGCGATACTGGCTCTGGCCAACTGGCCCCGGGTGAACTCCAACTCGCCCTTCTCCGCCCCGGCTCGGGCCTGGGAGAACCAGGCCGTGGGCTTCAGCTACGAGCCGGGGTCGACGTTCAAGGCGTTCACGGTTTCCGGCGCCGTCCAGGACGGTCTGGTCACACCCAGCACTCAGTTCAACATCCCGTCCGAGATCCGGATCGCCGACCGCACGATCCACGACGCGGAGTCCCACGGGGACGAGACGCTGACAGTGGCTCAGATCCTGAAGGTGTCCAGCAACATCGGGGCGGATGAGATCGGGATGCGGCTGGGGGCCAAGCGGTTTGACTACTGGGTGCATCGATTTGGCTTCGGCCGGCCCACCGGGGTCGACCTGCCCGGAGAGCAGCGGGGCATCGTGCTCCACTCCTGGCAGTACTCGGGCTCCTCCATGGCCAACCTCCCGTTCGGCCAGGGCGAATCGGTCACGCCGATGCAGATCGCCACGGCGTACGCGGCGATTGCCAACGGAGGGATTCTGCGACCGCCGCACATTGCGGCCACAGTGGGCGGCAAGCCCGTCCCGGTCCCCCGCGGGCACCGGGTCATCTCGCCCCGGACCGCCGTGGAGCTGAGACACATGCTGGTCGGCGTCTACGGCGAGGGGGGCACGGCCTCAGGAGCCGGAATCCCGGGCTACATCATGGCCGGCAAGACCGGCACCGCGAACGTGGCGGTCAGCGGCAAGTACTCCAGCAGCGCCTACGTGGCCTCGTTCGTCGGGATGGTTCCGGCGCGCCACCCGCAGCTGCTGGGACTGGTGGTGGTCGACCAGCCGAGGGGAGCGATCTACGGCGGCTCGGTGGCGGCCCCGGCCTTCCAGAAGATCGTGGGCTGGGCCGTGCCGTACCTGGGCATCTCGCCGCGGTAGTAGGGCGTTCCTTCCGTAACACTCAGCCCCCTCCGCCCGGTTCGGGTGACGTTAGGGGTGGCGGGCTCATATGCACCTACCGTCACGGCAGTCAGTCGCTGCGGATTGTGAGTGACGGCAGGCACCGCGGCAGAGTCACCTCCTGTCTGCGTGAGGGGCGGGGTGGCGCGCGGCGCGACAGGCCCCTTTTGTTACGTTCGCCGCCTGCCTCGGGTACCGCGCGCAGTAATGGGCGGATACGGCCCCCTTTTGCGCGTTTCTGCGGGCGGTGTGATCGAACCGCAGAAAAGGGGCGGTCGGCCGCGGCGCGACTCGCCGCACTCACGGGCCACCGGGCCAGCCTCGCCTGCCAGCTCGCTCCGCTACCGCCCCCCGTACATCCTGGCCAGCGCGGCCAGGCGGTCGTCCCACTCGGCGCCCACCTCGGCCATCCACCCCACGGCGTCCGACAGTGGCTCGGGGGTCACGCGGTAGCGGACCTCACGGCCGGAGCGTCGACGCTCCAGCAGGCCGGCTTCGGTGAGGGCCGACAGGTGCTTGACCACGGCCTGCCTGGTGATCGGTAGCCCGCCGGCCAGCTCGGTGGCGGTGGAGGGTGCGGCCGCCACCGCCGCCAGCAGGCGCCGCCTGTTGGGGTCGGCCAGCGCGGCGAACACCGCGTCCGACGCAGCCGGCTGGGACACCCGCACACCGGCGCCGCCGCTCATGGCCCCGCCGCTCATGCCGCCATCAGAAGCGCCGGACCGTGGGTCGAGCGACCGGTCCCGGGAAGCGGAATCCCCACCACGTCCAGGACCTCCAGGGGTCGCGTCTCGGCGATCCGCAGCCGGGTCATGCCGTCGGGGTCAGGATCCAGCGTCAGGTCCACCCGGGACGCCGGCTCCCCATCCGCCGTCCACCAGAAGACCAGGCGCCCCGGGTCGCGTTCGCCCGTGGGCGGCTCGGCCTCCTCCACCCATCCCGTGCGCTCCCCGTCCCGGCTGGCGAAGCGGGCCTCGCCGCCCGGCACGAGTTCGATCTCAACCTCGTCGGCCAGCCACCCGTCGCCCGTGATGATCCGCCACAGCTCATCGGCGGGGGCGGGCACCAGAACCTCTCGCTCGATTCGATCGGTGCAGTCAAGGTCAGTCATCGAGGGTCCTCCTCTCGCCGGGGACAGCGTGCTCGCCGGGGACAGCGTGCTCGCCGGGGACAACGGGCTCGCCGGTGACAACGTGCAACCGAAGAGTTGCGCATCTGCTACGGTCCAGTGCAACCAATGAGTTGCACTATACAGAGGAGGAACCATGCCCCTTGTCCCTGTGGTCGTCGAACAGACGGCTCGCGGTGAGCGGTCATTCGACATCTACTCGCGGCTTCTCAATGACCGGGTCGTGTTCCTTGGCGGTCAGGTGGATGAGGAGACGGCCAACCTGATCGTGGCCCAGCTCGTTCACCTGGAATCAGACGATCCTGACAAGGACATCCACCTGTACATCAACTCCCCCGGCGGATCCATCTACGCCGGTCTGGCCATCTACGACACGATGCAGTTCATCCGCCCGGATGTGTCGACGACCTGCTACGGGATCGCGATGTCGATGGGTTCGCTGCTCCTGGCCGGAGGCGCTGCCGGAAAGCGAATGGCCCTTCCCAACAGCCGCATCCTCATCCACCAGCCCTCGGGCGGCTTCGAGGGTGCATCCAGCGATATCGAGATACACGCCCGCGAGGTTCTGGCGCTGCGGGCCCGGGTGGATGAGATCTACGCCGCGCACACCGGGCAGTCGGTGGAGCGCGTGCACGCCGACATGGAACGGGACCGGTACTTCACCGGAGAGGAGGCCGTGGCCTACGGGTTGGTGGACAGGGTGATCGAGCGCCGAGATCTCCCGGACCGCGCGCGCGGCTTCGCCACCAGCACCGCGTAGCGCCCGCGCACCTCGGAAAAGCGTCGGGCAGCCACCCTGCCCGGGCCGCTCGCGTAGGCGATGCCTCCGGGCGAACTCTTACACTCGCCCCGATGCGCCTCCACGAGGTGATGATGGGCGCGCCGGAGCCCGTGCGCGATGTCGAGGTCACCGGGCTCGCCTACGACGACCGTGACGTGGCGCCCGGCACGCTCTTCTTCTGCGTCCGGGGGTTCACCCGGGACGGCCACGACTTCGCCGCCACGGCAGTGGAAAGAGGGGCGGTGGCTCTGGTTGTGGAGCGCCCGCTGGGGCTTGGTGTGCCGGAGATCCTCGTCCCGGACGCCCGGGTGGCCATGGCGCCGGCCGCGGCGCGGTTCTATGGCGATCCCACGGCGCGGCTGCAGGTGACGGGGATCACCGGGACGAACGGCAAGACGACGACCGCGTTCCTGATGCGTGCTCTGCTGGAAGCCGCCGGTCGCAGGACCGGTCTGCTCGGCACGGTCAAGAGCGTCGTCGGTGGGGTGGAGCATGAGGTGCAGCGGACCACGCCGGAGGCCATCGATCTCCAGCGGACGTTCCGGGAGATGCTTGATCTGGGTGATACCGCGTGTGTAATGGAGGTCTCCTCGCACGCCCTGGAGCTCCGCCGGGCGGACGAGATCCATTTCGCGGCAGCGATCTTCACCAACCTCACCCAGGACCATCTGGACTTCCATCCCACGATGGAGGACTACTTCCGAGCCAAGCGGCGGCTCTTCCGCGTCCTGGAGCCCCGCCAGCCGGTGATCAACTGCGACGACGGTTATGGTCGCCGGCTGGCCGCAGAGGTCCCGAGCGCGGTCACATTTGCCCTGGACCGCGAGGCGTCCTACCGGGCCCAGGATGTCCACACGGGCCTCGAGGGGTCCCGGTTCACCGTCCAGATGCCCGAGGGGGAGAGGCTCGCTCTGCGCTCGCCGCTCAGAGGTCGCTTCAACGTTTACAACGTCCTGGGAGCATTCGCCGCCGCCCGGACACTGGGGGTGGCCACCGAACTCGCGGCCGCGGCCATCGAGCGGGGCGGCCAGGTGCCCGGAAGGCTTCAGCCCGTGGAGGAGGGCCAGGACTTCGCCGTCCTGGTCGACTACGCCCACACCCCGGACTCGCTGGAGAACGTCCTCAGGGCGGCCCGCGAGCTGACCGACCGCCGCCTGCACGTGGTGTTCGGATGTGGAGGGGATCGGGACCGGGCCAAGCGCCCGCTGATGGGCGAGGTGGCGACTCGCCTGGCGGACCGGGTGATCGTGACCTCAGACAATCCGCGCTCGGAGGATCCCGAGGCGATCATCGACGAGATCCTCGCCGGGACGGGGCCGGCCGTGGAGCACAATGTCGACCGCCGCGAGGCCATTGCCCAGGCAGTTGCGGGAGCCGACCCGGGGGATGTCGTGCTCATCGCCGGGAAGGGCCATGAGCAGGGGCAGGAGTTCGAGGCGGGGCGCAAGATTCCCTTCGACGACGTCACGGTGGCTCGCGACGTGCTCCGGGGCGTGGTGCTCTCACGATGAGGACCTGGAGCCCACAGCGCATCGCCGAGGCGGCGGGGGCCGAGCTGGTCCGCGACGTCGACCAGCCCGCCGGCCCCGAGCGGGTCTCGATCGATTCTCGCGACGCCGGTCCAGGCGCCCTGTTCGTGGGTCTGCGCGGGGAGGCCGTGGACGGTGGCAGCTTCGCCGGCCAGGCGCTGGCGGCCGGCGCCTGGGGAGCCCTCATCGGGCCCGAGCACGCCGAACGGGTGGGCGGCGCCCGGGAGCCCGATGGATTGGACGGGCCGGTCCTGCTCGTGGCCCCTGATCCGCTGGTCGCCCTGCAGCGCCTGGCGGGTGCCTGGAGGCAGGAGCTCGGGGCAAAGGTCATCGGGGTCACCGGCTCCACCGGCAAGACCTCCACCAAGGACCTGCTGTTGGCCCTGCTGGCGCCGCATCGGCGCACCGTGGCCTCCCGGGCCAACTTCAATACCGAGATCGGGCTTCCGCTGGAGATCCTGGGCGCTCCCCTGGGCACGGAGGTTCTCGTGCTGGAGATGGCCATGCGCGGGAGCGGCCAGATCGCCGAGCTGGCTCGGATCGCCCGCCCTGACGTGGGCGTGATCGTCAGCGTGGGCCCGGTGCACCTGGAGCTGCTGGGAAGCGTCGAGGCCATCGCCGCGGCCAAGGCCGAGCTTCTGGACGAGTTGCCGGCCGGTGGGACGGCGGTGATCCCGGCAGGACAGGAGCTCCTGCAGCGTCATCTGCGTCATGACCTGGACGTGGTCACGTTCGGCGAGGATGGGGACATAAGGCTCAGGAGCTCCGACGGGCAGCACCTGGAGATCCAAGCCCAGGGCGAGGCCGTGACGCTGGAGGTGTCCTTCGATCAGGCTCACCTGCGGCGAAACCTGCTGGCTGCGGTGGGCGCCGCTCGAGCTGTCGGAGTCACTCCCCGGGGCCGGGTGGAGCTTGCCCTGTCACCGGGCCGAGGCCAGCGCTGGAGCCTCCCCGAGGGTGTGACGCTGATCGACGACTGCTACAACGCCAACCCGATGTCGGTACGGGCTGCCCTGGAGGATCTGGCCGCGACAGCACAGCGAGAGCGCCACTCCCGCCGGGTTGCCGTGCTCGGGGACATGCTGGAGCTCGGGCCCGCCGAGGACGAGCTCCACGCCGAGATCGGGGCCCAGGCCCGGGCCAGCGGGGTCGACGTGCTGGTGACCGTGGGCCGGCGTGCTCGGGCAATCTCCAGCCAGTTCGGCGGCCAGACGTGGTCGGTGGCTGATGCCCCCGAGGCAGCCGAACTGGTGCCGCGGCTCGTTCACCCGGGCGATCTGGTGCTTGTCAAGGGCTCGCGTGCCGTGGGTCTGGAGCTGGTGTGCCAAGCGCTGGGAGCGGGCCAGGGCCGGAACGGAGCGGACGGCTGATGGGGTCGATCTCGGGTCGAGTCCTCATCGCCGGCACGGCCTCGCTCTTGATGTGCATGTTCCTGAGCCCGCGCTTCATCGACTTCGTGCGCCGCCGGGAGTTCGGCCAGAACATCCGCGAGGAGGGTCCCCAGGGCCACCAGACCAAGGCGGGCACGCCCACGCTGGGCGGGATCGTGATCCTGATCGCGTTCTCGGTCCCGTTCCTGATCCTGTCCGAGCACAAGTGGGAGTCGATGGGGGTTTTCGGGGTCGCGCTGGCCTGCGCCGTGATGGGTTTCGCCGACGACTACATGAAGATCGCTCGCCGGCGCTCGCTGGGCCTGCGCGGGCGCACCAAGCTGCTGGCCACGATCGCCATCTCGCTGGGCCTGTGGTGGGTGGCCAGATACCAGGCCCACATTCCACCCACCGTCCGAATCCGGTTCATCGACGGGACGATCGATCTGGGTCCCTTCTACCCGGTGTTCATCTATCTGGTCGTGGCGGGCACGACCAGCGCCGTGAACCTCACCGACGGTCTGGATGGCCTGGCGGCGGGATGCGCGGCCATCGTCCTGCTGGCCTACATCGGCATCACGTTCATCACCAACGGCGAGCGTGATCTCACGCTGCTGGCCGGCTGCCTGGTCGGCGCGTGCATCGGGTTTCTGTGGTTCAACAGCTTCCCAGCCAGCATCTTCATGGGGGACACGGGGTCGCTGTGCCTGGGCGGCGCCATCGCCGGGCTGGCCATCATGACCAAGACCGAGCTGCTGCTGATCCTGCTCGGCGGCATCTTCGTGATCGAGGCTCTGTCGGTGCTGATCCAGGTGTTCTCGTTTCAGACCTTCCGCACGCGGGTGTTCCTGATGGCACCCATTCACCACCACTTCGAACTCAAGGCATGGTCTGAGACCAAGATCATCCTGCGCTTCTGGATCGTGGCCGCGGCCTGCTGCGCGGTGGGCTTCACCGTGTACCAGCTCTCGATACGTGGCTAGGCCCCGCCCCCCGCTCCCGGGGGGCCCGTATCTGGTCGTGGGGCTGGCGCGGTCCGGCGAGGCGGCGGCGCTGGCCCTGAGGGCGCGCGGGGAGGAGGTGATCGGATGTGATGCCGCGCCGGGGGACGATCCGGTGCTGGCGCAGCGTGCCCAAAGGCTTTCCGAAGCTGGCGTCGAAGTCCACCTGGATGCGTCAGGCGACGCCCTTGCCGCCCGCGCCGGGACGCTCATCAAGAGCCCAGGCGTACCCCAGGAAGAGCCCACTGTCGTGGAGGCCCGGCGACGGGGTGTCCCGGTCCTGGGAGAGCTCGAGCTGGCCTGGCGGCTGCTGGCCAACGAGTTCGTGGCCGTCACGGGGACAAACGGCAAGACGACCACCTGTGAGTGGATCGGACACATCCATCGGGAGGCGGGCCTACCGGTGAGGGTGGTGGGCAATGTGGGGACCGCGGCATCCTCGCTGGCCCTGGAGAGCGTTGACGCGCGCACCATCGTCGTCTGCGAGGCCTCCTCCTTTCAGCTTGAGGACACGGTGGCCTTCGCACCGGAGGCGGCCGTCCTCCTCAACGTCTCCCCGGATCACCTCGACCGCCACCCCAGCTATGAGGAGTATGTGCTCGCGAAGCTGCGGATCTTCGCTGGACAGGGGCAGGGCGACATCGCCGTCATCCCGGAGGGATGGTCAGCCACAGGAACTCAACGGATGATCCACTACGGCGCGGGGCCGGAGGCCGGGCTGGCGGACGAGATCCGGCTTCCCGGCGAGCACAACCGCCAGAACGGCATGGCCGCCGCCGCGGTCTGCCTGGCCCGAGGGATCGACCCGGACGCGGTGGCGGCGGGTCTCCGGAGCTTCCAGGGTGTGTCGCACCGCCTCGAGCTGATCGCCACCCGCGACGGAGTCGCCTGGATCAATGACTCCAAGGCCACGAATGTCCAGAGCACGATCGTCGCCCTGCGGGCCTTCGACGGTGGCGTGCACCTGATCGCGGGCGGAGACGGCAAGGGGCAGGACTTCACGCCTCTGAGGCCCTTGGTGGCCGAACGCTGCCGGGCGGTCTACCTGATCGGAGAGGCGGCGCCGCAGCTCCAGCGGGCGCTGAGCGACAGCGGCGTGCCGGCGCACCGCGTGGGCGATCTGGCGACCGCCGTGCAGGCGGCTCGTGACAGGGCCCAGACCGGAGACACCGTCCTGCTCTCCCCGGCCTGCGCCAGCTACGACCAGTTCCGGGACTTCGAGGCCCGGGGCCAGGCTTTCCGGCTCCTGGTGGAGGACCTGTGAGCCGGGGCTCAGGGGACGCTTCGGGCGGTGCCGCGGCGGTAAGAGGCGCCCGGACCTCCCGGCCCGCCGGACGCGGCTCCACCCGGAAGGCGCCACCGTTGGAGCACCGCATCCTCCTGACCGCGACGCTCTGCCTGCTGGCCTTCGGCGCGGTGATGGTGTACAGCGCCTCCTCGCCGCTCGGGGTGCTCAGTGGGCGCAGCGGCACCGGGACCAGCGAATTCGCCCGCTACCTGGTGTTTGCGGGGCTGGGGCTGGCAGCCATGCACGTGCTGGCCCGCCGGGGTCTCTCACTCCTCAACGCCAAGGTCGTCGGCCTCCTGCTTGTGGTGTCGTTCGGCCTCGTTCTGCTGGTCCTGGTGCCCGGCTTCGGGGTCAAGGTCAACGGGGCCCGGCGCTGGTTTGCCGCCGGGCCGATCCAGTTCCAGCCCTCGGAGCTGTTGAAGATCGCGCTGGTCCTGTATGTGGCCCGCTGGCTGGCCGACCATCCCAAGCGGATGCGGGGCTTCCGACAGGCGGTGGCGCCGATCGCGATCGTGGCCTGCCCGGCCCTCCTCCTGGTCGTGGTGGAGCCGGACCTCGGAACGGCGCTGGTGATCGCGTTTGCCATCGCTGCCCTGCTGATCGCCGCGGGCCTGCCCACACGGTACCTGCTGGTCCTGGCCGCGCTGGCCGTCGGGGCGGTGATGGTGCTTGCCCTGGCCCAGCCCTACGAAAGGGCCCGGCTCACGTCCTTCCTGCACCCCTGGGCCGCGGCCACCAAATCCGGGGCGGGCTACCAGGCGGTCCAGGGACAGATCGCGCTCGGGTCCGGAGGACTGTGGGGGGTGGGGCTGGGCCACTCGGTGCAGAAGACGTTCTACCTGCCTGAGGCCCAGACGGATTTCATCCTGGCCGTGATCGGCGAGGAGCTGGGTGTCCTGGGCGTCTGCGGGGTGGTGTTCCTGTACGGCATGATCGCCTACGCCGGCCTGCGCACGGCCCGTCGGGCCGCGGGTCGTTATGCCAAGCTGCTGGCCACCGGACTGACCTCACTGATCCTGTGCCAGGGAATCCTCAACATCTTCGTCGTGCTGGGCCTGGCGCCGTTGACCGGGGTCCCGCTTCCCTTCATCTCCTACGCCCCGAGCAACCTGTGCGTGATGCTGGCCGCGGTCGGCCTGCTGCTCAACGTGGGCGTCGGCTCGCGAGGGCTCAGGCTGGTCCGGGAGCGCGGTGAGCCCGCCGCGGATCGTGATCGGCGCCGGCGGAACAGCCGGCCACGTGGTGCCCGCGCTGGCGGTGGCCGACGCGCTGCGGGATGAGGGAGCGGAGGTCATCTTCGTAGGGGGCGAGCGGGCCGAGCGCCAGCTCGTCCCGGACGCCGGTTTCGAGCTGCGCGTCCTGCGGGTGGCGCCGCTTCCCCGGGACAGCCCGGTGGCTGCAGGCCGCGCCGCGCTGATCGACGCCACCGCTCTGCCCCGGGCGGTCAGTCTTCTGCGTGAGCTCCGGCCTGGAGCGGTGCTCGGGGCGGGCGGATACGTGGCCGGCCCCACCGGGCTGGCCGGCGTCCTGCGGCGGCTTCCCCTGATCCTGATGGAGGCCGACAGCCATCCCGGACTCACCACCCGCCTGCTGGCCCCGGTGGCCAGGCGAGTGTTCCTGGCCTTCCCCGTGGAGGGCCGCGAGGGGGACCGCTACGTGGTCACCGGTCGGCCCGTGCCTCGGCCGGCCACGGACCGCGACGCGGCTCGGGCGAGATTTGGGATCGGTCCCGAGGAAACATGCGTGCTCATCTTCGGCGGAGGTCAGGGTGCCCGCTCCATCAACCATGCGGCGGTGGAGGCGTTCTCAGGCGCGCGCTTCCGCGTCCTGCATGCGGCCGGAGAGCGTGATCTCCCGACGCTCCACGCCCCCGGCCCCCATTACGACCTGCGTGGCTACATCCCGAATTTCGGTGAGGCGCTCCTGGCCAGCGACCTCGTGGTGGCCCGGGCCGGGGGATCGGTCTTCGAGATCGCCGCTCACGGTCGCCCGGCGATCCTGATCCCGTACCCCCACGCCACCGCCGACCATCAATCGGCGAACGCTCGATTCATGGCCCAGGCGGGAGCGGCCGTAGTGATCCCAGATCACGAGCTGACCGGGGCGCGCCTGGCCCACGAGGTGGCTCGACTGCTCGCCGATCCCTCGGGGCTCGCTGCCATGGCCAGTGCGTCGGCCCAGCTCGCCCGCCCTGACGCCGCCCGGGTGATCGCCGCGGAGGTGCTGGAGGCGGCTCGGGGCCGGAGCCGGCGCGACGCCCGCGACCGCCCCCGGCGCGACGCCCGCGGCCGGTGATGCCCGTGAGCGAGGACTGGTCGGGTCGGCGGCTCCACTTCGTGGGGATCGGGGGCGCCGGGATGAGCGGCCTGGCCCTGGTCGCCCGGGCCCTGGGCGCGACCGTGACCGGGTCCGACCGGGCCGAGTCGAGCTACACGGCGCGGCTGCGCCAGCACGGGATCGCGCCGCGCCTGGGCCACGCGGCCGAGAATGTCCCCGCGGGTGCGGAGGTCATCTACTCCACGGCGGTGCCGCCGGATAATCCGGAGCGGGTGGCCGCCGAGGGCCAGGAGCTCCACCGGGCCGACCTGCTGGCCGAGATCGCCGGACTGCGCTCCTGCCTGGCGGTGACGGGTACCCATGGCAAGACGACCACGGCCGCCATGGTCGTGCACGCGCTCCAGGGCGCTGGCCTTGACCCCTCCTACCTCCTGGGCGGCGAGCTGCGCAGCACGGGTTCGAACGCCGGCTGGGGGAGGGGGGAGTGGATCGTGGTGGAGGCGGATGAGTCCGACCGCTCGCTTCTGAAGATCTGGCCGCGCATCGCGGTGCTCACGAACGCCGAGCTGGACCACCACTCCACGTACGCCTCGCGACTGGAGCTGGAGGAGACCTTCGCCGAGTTCATGGGCCGGGCCGGAGAGGCCTCGGTGGTCTGGGACCGGCCCGAGCTGCGCCTGCTCTGTCCGTCCGGCGCACGGGTCTACGACGCGCCTGAGCCGGAGCTGCGGCCGGACGGGTCTCGGTTCCTGTGGCAGGGCTTGGAGGTACGGCTCTCGGTACCGGGCGCCCACAACGCGGTCAATGCGGCCGGTGCGCTCACCGCGGCCGCCCTGGCCGGCGCGGATCCGGCGCAGGCGGTGGCCGCGCTGGCGGGCTTCCAGGGGGCCCGCCGCCGGCTCGAGCGGGTGGGGGAGACGGACATCGGGGTGCCCGTGTACGACGACTACGCCCACCATCCCACAGAGGTCGCGGCCGCCATCGCCGGGGCCCGGACCCTGTCCCCGGTTCGGCTCGTGGCCGTGTTCCAGCCGCACCTGTATTCCCGCACCCGCGCGCTGGCCGCCGGCTTCGGGCTGGCCCTGGCCGGCGCCGACCTGGTGGCCGTGCTGGACGTCTACCCGGCCCGCGAGCGGGCCGAGGACTTTCCCGGAGTCGACGGCCGCCTGATCGCCGCGGCCGCCGCCGACGCAGCCTCTGGCGGGACCGTGGCCTGGCTCCCGTGCTTCGAGGACGCTCGCGTCTTCCTGCGGAAGGCGCTTCGCCGCGGCGACGTGTGCCTCCTGATGGGAGCTGGGGACATCGACGAGCTCGGCCGGTCGCTGACCGATCACCGGTCCTCTGCCAGCCGACCCTCCGGTTAGCCTCCGCGGTAAAGGCTGGCGACAGCTGCCGGCCAACACGTCGGATCAGGTAGGGGTCCTGCGCCCCGAGTCGAACATGGTCAGAGGTGCCGCCCGGTACTCCGTACCCCGAGGAAGCCGTTCGGAAAAGGATGTCGTGAAGCGCAGCTCCCAGGCCATCAGAAGCTGGCGTACCGGGCCACGGTGGGCGCAGTCCGCCCGGCGGTGGCCATTGCTGGACCTTCTGCCCTGGCCCGGCTCGCTCAGGCGGCCACCGGCCGGCAGACGGCCCGCCCCGTCTGTCCGCTCCCCCTCAGCGGGATCCTCTGTGGCCGGGCAAGGGCGGCGGCTCCTCGCCTCGCGGCGAGGCCGTATTGCGGCGCTGTCGGTGGCGCTGGCCACCATTGCGCTGGGCGGCGCATGGCTGTGGTTCCGTGATTCGCCCCTGGTGGCCGTCCAGCAGGTCACGGTGAGCGGCGAGAGCGGACCTGACGCCCGCGCCATCCATTCGGCGCTCCTCTCCGCGGCCCGGGGCATGACAACGCTGGACGTCCAGACCGATCAGCTGTACGCCGCAGTGTCGGCCTACCCGGTCGTCAAGTCGCTCCACGTCACCACGCAGTTCCCACACGGGATGCGCATTCGTGTCGTTGAGGAGCTGCCCGTGGCCGTGGTTATGGTGGGCGGCCGTCGGGTTCCGGTGGCGGGCGACGGCACGCTCTTGCACGACGTGGACAGGGTCCCCATCCTGCCCCGGATCCCGCTCGCGATACCGCCCGGAGGACCGCGACTCAGCGAGCCCCAGGCCCGGGCGGCGCTGGCCGCCGCCAAGGAGGCTCCCGGGCCGCTCCTGAGCCGGATCACCCAGATCTCCACCGTCCGCGGGCGGGGGGTGGTGGCCCTTCTGCGTGATGGACCGGCGGTGATCCTGGGGGCGCCCACGCAACTGCGCCACAAGTGGGCGGCCGCAGCGGCCGTGCTAGACGACCCCGGCTCGGCCGGCGCCTCGTACATCGACGTCACAGACCCGGGACGCCCCGCAGCGGGCACGGGGAGCGCGGGGGCGTCGAGCTCGGGCCACTGAGCGCAGCTCCGTCGAGCTCCGGCCGCTGAGCGCGGCCTGTCGAGCTCGGGCCATTAGAGCGCGGCTATGAACGAACTTTGGCCCTGGATGTCGTAATAACGACACTGAGGGACAACGTTTGCCGAACGAACAACTTCGGCTCTGGACCTTCGCTATGCGAATGCTGAGGGACAACGTTCGATGCCGCCCTCGTTCGATTTTGGCGATTAGTGTCGAACTGTTCGGCACTGAGGGACAGAGTTCACGCACGCGACCCGCTCCGCCTGCTCTCCGACGCATAGCGCCGGGGAGCAGGCACAAACGCCGACCGCGTCACAAACGCCGAAGCCTGGTCGAGAAAAACGACGAGAGCCGCGCTTGCTCGACCGCCCCCATCGACCAAGCGACACCGGCTGAGGTTCATGGCTCCTGCGGGGAACCACCGCCAACCCGCACACTCTCAACCTAAGCTAAAGCCTTACTCCCCCTCAAACCCAACTCTCGCCCACTTACTGGAGAGTTCGGCGATATGCAACAAAAGTTGCCAAAGGCGCCGGGTCGTTGACGGGACGCATCCCCAGCGCCTAACGTGCAAAATAAGCAAACAGCGACATTGCGTCCGAAAACTATCAACCCTAACTAGAGAGTCGGACGGGAGACAATGGAAAGCGGAAGCTACCTGGCAGTCATCAAGGTCGTCGGAGTTGGAGGAGGCGGCACCAACGCCGTGAACCGCATGGTCGACGCCGGCCTGAGGGGCGTCGAGTTCATCGCCTGCAACACCGACGCGCAGGCGCTGGCCATGTGCGACGCCGACATCAAGCTCAACATCGGGCACGAGTTGACCAAGGGCCTGGGCGCCGGGGCGAACCCGGAGGTCGGCCAGGGTGCGGCGGCCGAATCCCGGGACGAGATCAAGGAGGCGCTGAAGGGCGCCGACATGGTGTTCGTCACCGCCGGCGAGGGTGGCGGTACGGGTACGGGGGCTGCACCCGTCATCGCCGAGATCGCCAAGAATGAGATCGGCGCCCTGACCGTCGGCTGCGTGACCCGCCCGTTCGCCTTCGAGGGAACACAGCGGGCCCGCCAGGCGGACACGGGCATCGGGCGCCTGAGGGAGAACGTGGACACCCTGATCGTGATCCCCAACGAGAAGCTGCTCTCGATCGTGGAACGCCGCACGACGATCCTGGATGCCTTCCGGGAAGCCGACAACGTGCTGCGTCAGGGCGTCCAGGGCATCACCGACCTGATCACGATCCCCGGTCTGATCAACCTGGACTTCGCCGACGTGCGCACGATCATGCGTGACGCCGGCACCGCCCTGATGGGAATCGGCTCCGCCAATGGCGAGAACCGGGCCTCCGAGGCGGCCAAGATCGCCATCTCCTCGCCGCTGCTGGAGGAGTCGGTGGAGGGTGCCATGGGCATCCTGCTGAACATCACCGGCGGTCACGACCTGGGGCTTTTCGAGGTCAACGAGGCGGCCGAGATCGTTCAGAGCGCGGCTGACGGCGACAGCAACATCATCTTCGGCGCAGTGATCGACGATGCCATGGGCGACGACGTCCGCGTGACGGTGATCGCCACCGGCTTCGATCACGGCGGCGGCGGCGGGACCCGGCCTCGCAGCCGGGCGCCCCGGCGTGACCGGGAGGTCACGATCGACGACGTGCGGCGCTCCTCGCTGGAGATCCGCGACGACGAGATTGATATCCCGTCGTTCCTCAAGGATCGATAGCCGCCCAGACACGGTCGGGCGGCCCAGCCGTGTAATAGCCTGGAGGCGTGTCCTCGGCTACCGCGCTTCGCCGCACGCCTCTCTATGAGCAGCACCGTCAGGCCGGGGCCAGGCTGGTCCCGTTCGCGGGCTGGGAGATGCCGGTCCAGTACGGCGGGATCCTCCAGGAGCACCTGGCGGTGCGCCGCCATGTGGGGTTGTTTGACGTCTCCCACATGGGCCAGGTACGGACCCGGGGACCGCAGGCGCTTCAGTTCCTCCAGCGACTGCTCTCAGGCGATGTGCGGAAGATCCCGGAGGGAGGCGCGCAGTACGGCGTGATGTGCCGAGACGACGGGGGGATCCTGGACGACCTGATCACCTATCGCCTGAGCGACTGCGAGTTCCTGACCGTCACAAATGCCTCCAGGCACGAGGTCGACCTGGCCTGGCTTCAGTCTCACGCCTCGGAATTTGATGTGGACGTCCTGGATGTTGCGGAATGCTTCGCGATGCTGGCCGTACAGGGGCCGGAGGCCCGCGCGCTGGTCCGCGGCCTGTCCGATGGCTCGCTGCCCGGGCGCATGCACTGCTGCGAACGCACCCTGGCCGAAGTCCCGATGCTCGTCTGCGGGACCGGTTACACCGGCGAGGACGGCGTTGAGCTGCTGATCGACCCTGACCACTCCGCCAAGGTCTGGCAGGCGCTCGTGGCCGCCGGCGCCGAGCCGACGGGCCTGGGCGCCCGAGACACCCTCCGTCTGGAGGCCTGCCTTCACCTCTATGGCAATGACATGGACGAGGAGCGCAACCCAATCGAGGCCGGCCTGGGCTGGTGCTGCCGGGAGGACACCGGATTCATCGGCTCCGAGGCCGTGGCTGCGGTCCGCGCTGAGGGTCCGGCGGAGAAGCTCGCGCCGTTCTGTATCCAGGGCCGGGGAATCGCCAGACCCGGAAACCCCGTCGTCGGTGGCGGGGAGGTGACCAGCGGGACCTTCTCGCCCTGTCTGGAGCAGGGGATCGGACTCGCCTACGTGCCGGCTGCCGGCGCCCAGCCGGGCACCGAGATCGAGATCGACGTTCGGGGCACAATTCGCTCTGCCCTGATCCAGAAAAAGCCGCTCTACAGCGGCAAGGCCGCGAAATGATCATCGACCCACACCGAAAGGAGCCCTGAGGATGCCGGAGGCCAGCTATCCAGACGGCCTGCTGTACCACGCCGAGCACGATTGGGCTCTCCTGGAGGGAGACTCCGCCACGTTCGGGATCACCTGGTATGCCCAGGACGCCCTGGGCGAGGTGGTGTTCTTCGACGCCCCTGAGGTTGGCAAGACGGTGACCAAGGACGAGCCGTACGCCGAGATCGAGTCGGTCAAGGCGGTCTCGGACGTGGTGGCTCCCCTGTCAGGCGAGGTCGTGGCGGTCAACGATCAGCTATCCGACCGGCCGGAGACCGTCAACGACGATCCATACGGTGAGGGCTGGCTGGTCAAGGTCCGGCTTTCGGATCCCGGTCAGACCGACTCACTGATGGACGCCTCCGAGTATCAGGCCTCGCTCGATTGACCCGCTACACCGCCGTCACCGACCAGGATCGCCTCCAGATGCTGGAGGCGATCGGAGTCTCCTCCACCGGAGAGCTCTTCCGCGACATTCCGGAGAACCTCCGGCTGGGCCGCTCGCTCGCCCTGGGCGAAGGTCTCTCGGAGCAGGAGGTATTCGAGGAGCTGCGGGGCCTGGCCGAGCTGAACGTCTCCTGTGACGAGGAGATCTCCTTCCTGGGCGCGGGCATGTACGACCACTACGTCCCGGCGCTGGTGGATTCCATCACGCAGCGGTCGGAGTTCCTGACTCCCTACACGCCCTACCAGCCGGAGATCTCACAGGGCGGCCTTCAGGCCATGTTCGAATACCAGACGGCGATCTCGGAGCTGACCGGGCTGCCCGTGTCCAACGCCTCGGTGTACGAGGGGCCCAGCGCCGTCGGCGCCGCCGGGTACCTGGCCAAGCTCACCAACGGTCGTGGGCGGTTCATCGTGTCCCGCGGGGTGCATCCACACTCACGCCAGACGCTGGCCACGATGGCTCACGCCTGGGGGATCGAGATCGTCGAAGCGCCCCTCAGTGATGGTGTCACCGAGCTGCCGGGGCTGGACCAGGAGGTCAGCGCGGTGATCGTCCAGCAGCCGAACTTCCTCGGAGCCGTGGAGGACCTTCAGGCGATTTCCGCCCAGGCCCACGATGTCGGCGCGCTGGCGATATCGGCCTGCGACCCGCTTCCTCTGGCTCTGCTGCGATCACCCGGGGAATGCGGCGTGGACATCGCGGTGGGCGAGGGACAGACGCTGGGCAACCGGCTGGACTTCGGCGGCCCGTCATTCGGCTTCTTCGCCACCACGGAGGCGCTGATGCGTCGGGTCCCGGGCCGGATAGCCGGTGAGACCCGGGACATGGATGGGAAGCGAGGCTTCGTCCTAACGCTCCAGACACGTGAGCAGCACATTCGCCGGGAGCGGGCCACCTCCAACATCTGCACCGCCCAGGCCCTGAATGCGCTGGCCGGGGTCATCTACCTCAGCTGGCTGGGCCGGCGAGGGATCGTCGAGCTGGTGGAGTTGATGGTGCAGCGGACAGCCTACGCCCGCCAGCGCCTGGCCTCAGTGGAGGGGGTGAGCCTGCTCCACGACCGCCCGGCGGTCAGAGAGTTCGCCATCGGAATCGATGCCCCGGCCGAGGCCGTGCTCGCCTTCTGTCGCAGCCAGGGCATCAACCCCGGGTACTCGCTGGCGCGCGACTACCCCGAGCTGGGCGAGGCACTGCTCGTGGCCATCACCGAGCGCCGGACGCGCGCCGACATCGATCGCCTGGCCGACGTCCTCCAGGCCGCGATCGCCTCCGCGGGTCGGTCTGCCGAGGCCGCGGAGACCGCTGGGAGAACGGCGTGAGCCACGCTGCCGACGATCAGCTGACCATCTTCGAGCGCTCCAAGGAGGGCCGGCGGGCGTTCGAGCCTCCCGCGCTCGACGTGCCGGAGCGCCCACTGGATGACCTTCTGCCGCCGGCGCTCAGACGACCCGAGCCGCCGCGTCTGCCTGAGGTCACCGAGCCCGAGATCGTCCGCCACTACAACCGGCTCTCCAAGCGCAACTTCGACCTGGACACGGGCTTCTATCCGCTGGGGTCGTGCACGATGAAGCACAACCCCAAGCTCCACGAGCGGATCGCCGCGCTCCCCGGCCACGCCCGCCTGCACCCGCTTCAGGACCCCTCCCGGGCCCAGGGTGCCCTGGAGCTGATGTGGCGCCTCCAGGAGGCGCTCTCGGAGATAGCCGGGCTGCCCCACGTGTCGCTTCAGCCATCAGCCGGCTCCCACGGTGAGCTGGCCGGCGTGCTTCTGACCCGGGCCTACCACGAGGATCGCGGCGAGCATCGGACCAAGGTGCTGACGCCGGACACGGCGCACGGGACGAACCCGGCCACGGTCACGATGGCCGGCTATGAGGTCGTCAAGGTGGGCACCGACCGTGACGGCAACGTCGACCTGGACGATCTCCGGGCCAAGGCCGGCCAGGACGTGGCCTGCCTGATGCTGACCAACCCATCCACTCTGGGCCTGTTCGAGACCGGCATCGAGGAGATCGCACGCATCGTCCACGCCGCCGGAGCCACCCTGTACTACGACGGCGCCAACCTGAACGCGATCATGGGCATCTGCCGGCCGGGGGACATGGGATTCGACATCGTGCACTTCAACCTGCACAAGTCGTTCACCCAGCCGCACGGAGGCGGCGGCCCCGGAGCCGGGCCGATCGCGGTGAGCGATCGCATCGAGCCCTACCTACCCTCGCCGCAGGTGGTGCGCAGGGTGTCCCGGGACAACGGAGCCGAGCCCCACTACGACCTGGACTACGACAGGCCGAAGTCGATCGGCCGCCTGCGGGGCTTCCAGGGCAACTACGGAGTGTTCGTCCGCTCCTATGCCTACATCCGCTCGCTGGGAGCCGCCGGGCTCAGGGACGTCTCCGAGACCGCCGTCCTGAACGCCAACTACCTGGTGGCCCGCCTCCGGGAGGAGGGCGTGCTGGAGTACCTCCCGGGGGCGCACGAGCGCGTGTGCATGCATGAATTCGTCCTCTCAGGGGGACCGATGAAGCGGGAGCTGGGCATCAAGACGCTGGACCTGGCCAAGCGCCTGCTCGACTTTGGCGTTCATCCCCCCACGGTGTACTTCCCGCTGATCGTGGAGGAGGCGCTGCTCGTGGAGCCGACCGAGACCGAGACGAAGGAGACGCTGGACGAGTTCGCCCGGATCGTGGCCTCGATCCTGCGTGAGGCCCGCCAGGACCCCGAGGTGGCGCGCCAGGCCCCCTACACCACACCCGTCCGGCGACTGGACGAAGCGGAGGCGGCCCGCCGGCCGGTGGTCCGCCAGGCGATGTCTTGATCTGGCGAATCGCCGCCTGATTCCCTAAATCCCGGCTCACCGGCTGCCGAAAAGTAACTGATGACGGCCGGGCGGTATCCCACGCAGCCCCTGCTGGCACGCCTCGGGGCGTACATCGCGCTCGATCCTGACGAGCGCGTCCTGGCCGGGCGGGTCAGCGGTGCCCTGTGGGCCATGGGCGGCCTCACGTTGTGGACGTTCCAGCTTCTGCCGGGCATTGGCCACTCTCATCCAGCCTGGATCTTCAGCCTCTCGGCCTTCGCGGCCCTGTGGGGCCTGTGCTCCCTGGTGCTGATCGACTGGGGCCGGGCCAGCCCGTGGCTGATCCACCTCTCGGCAATGGTGGCGTTCGTGGTCATCGCCCTGGAGGTGGCCTCGTCAGGCGGCGCCGAGTCCCCGGGCTGGATCTACCTGTCCTTTGTCGTCGTGTTCGCGTCCTACTTCTTCCGCCCGACCGTGGCCGCGGTCTACCTCCTCGGATGCATAGTCGTGCAGGTGCTGCCGCTCGTCTACGACCCGAACTGGGTGCACGATGTGTACCCGCCGACGTTGATCGTGGGTGGCGCGTCGTACGTCGTCCTGGCGGTCACGATCGCCAGCGGCAAGGAGCTGATGCGCCGGGTGCGGGCGCGTGCCGAGCTGCTGGCCGCCGAGCAGGCAGCCCTGCATCGGGTGGCCACTGCGGTCATAGAGGGCGAGCCGTCGGAGTCGGTGTTCCAGCTCGTGGCCCGCGAGGCCGCGGCTCTCCTGCACGGCGGGGCGGGAGGGATTCTCCGCTTTGACTCTGAGCACCAGGCGACCGTCGTGGGGTCCTGGGCCGATCATGAGGGCGGTGGCTACGAGCCCGGAAGCACGGTCGCCATCCGGCCCGGGAGCGATGTGGCCAGGGCTCGTGACACTGGCCGCCCGGTACGAATCGACCCCCAGGAGACGGGCAGTCACGCTCAGCCGGGTCACCGCGCCAGCGTCTTCGCTCCCGTCCACGTGTCCGGACGCCCCTGGGGCGCCGTCGCGGTGACGGCGTCCGGATCCCGCCGGCTCACGGCCAGGGACGAGCACCAGCTGATGCTGTTCGGCGACCTGCTGGCCAGCGCCATCGCCAGCATCGACGACCGGGCCACCCTGGCCGCCCAGGCGTCCACCGATCCCCTCACGGGGCTGGCCAACCGCCGATCGCTGCACGAGCGCCTGGCTGCCGAGGTGGCCCGCAGTCAGCGTCACGGCCGGACGCTCTCCGTGGCCGTGCTGGACATCGACCACTTCAAGGGGGTCAATGACTTTGGCGGGCACGAAGCCGGCGATGCCACGCTCGCCGAGGTTGCCCGCTGTCTGAGCGAGCAGGCCCGAGTCGAGGATGTCCTCGGCCGAATCGGCGGAGACGAGTTCGCCTGGGTCATGCCGGAAACGACACGAGACGAGGCACTGGTGGCCGTGGAGCGAGCCCGTCGGCTGATCGCGCTGACCAGCTCGCGGCCCTACCGCATCACGATCTCCGCCGGCATCTGCGACACCCGGGTGAGCTCGCATCCCGCCGAGCTGATCAATCACGCCGACACGGCGCTCTACTGGAGCAAGGTCCACGGGCGCAACCGAGCCTGGATCTACGACCCGCAGGTCAGTCAGCAGCTCAGCCCGGACGGCGTGCTGGACAACGCTGAGCGCGCCCAGGCGCTCCTGGGGCTGCGCGCGCTGTCGCGGGTTGTCGATGCCAAGGGCCCGGCCACCCGCGGCCATTCCGAGCGGGTGGCCACGCTGGCGGCCAAGCTGGCTCATGTGGCCGGCTGGAGTCCGGAGCGGGGAGTTCTCCTGCGCGAGGCGGCGCTCGTCCACGACGTGGGGAAGGTCGGGTTGCCGGAGCGGCTGCTGGTGAGCGGAGAGCTGCTCAGCGAGGCCGAGCGCGCGCTGGTCAATGAGCATGTGGAGCTGGCCGTCAGGATGGTGGAGGGAGTGTTGGCCCCCGAACAGGTCGAGTGGATCCGGTCCCACCATGAGCGACCCGATGGTCGCGGGTACCCTCGGGGCCTGACCGAACCCGAAATCCCTGAAGGTGCCGCCCTGCTGGCGGTGGCCGACGCCTGGGAGGCCATGCGGACCGACCGCGCCTACCAACCCGCCAAGACCCCTGATACCGCGCTGGCCGAGTGCGCCGAGCTGATCGGCACCCAGTTCACCCAGACGGCCGTCGGGGCGCTGATGCACCTGCACTCCACCGGTGACCTGGACGACCAGGCCGACCGGCTGCTCTCGCAGCTCACCGAGCCGAGTGGATGAGTTCATAGCCACCGCCGCCGCCGCGATCGCCGGACGGGCGGAGCGAGAGCTCGAGGCGCTGGTGGCCGTCTCCACCCCGTCAGGCGATGTGCACGCCGCCGAGGAGGCGGTGGCCGTGTGCGCGGCGCTCCTGCCTGAGCGAGCCGAGGTCCGCCGCCTGGAATGCTCCACCCCCGGCGGCGCCCCGGATGTCGTGGCCTCGCTGACCGGTGTTGGGTCACGGCGCCTGCTGCTGCTGGGGCACCTGGACACCGTGGTGGCGCACCAGGCGCACCTGCCTCTGCGAAGGGACGGCCAGCGCCTCTACGGGCCCGGAACGGCCGACATGAAGGGCGGTGTGGTCCTGGCCATGGGGCTCATGCGGGAGTTGGCCGAGGCGCCCGAGTCGTTCGCCGAGCTGGCCATTCTGCTCGTGACCGACGAGGAGTGGCGGACCCGACCCTTCCGGCACCTGGACCAGTTCCAGGGCTACGACGTCTGTCTGTGCTTTGAGGCCGGAGAGCGCGGGCCGGGTGGGGAGGAGGGCGTGGTGGTCAGGCGCAAGGCGGCCGGGACGCTGAGAGCCCGGGCCAGGGGCCGGCCGGCCCACTCCGGCAGCGCGCCGGACAAGGGGGCAAATGCCCTTCTGGCCCTGGCCGACGTGGCCATGCACCTGGCGGAGCGCCACGCTCCATCGGGGCCTGACCGGCTGAGCGTCGTCCCCACGGTGCTCCGCTCCGGTGATGCGTTCAACGTCGTTCCCGCCGAGGGCGAGCTCGTGTTCGACCTGCGGGCCGACCGCGTGGAGGCATTCGACGACGTGCTGGCCGCCATCCCGGCCACGCTGAATGGCGTGGCCGTGGCGGCGGTGATGGAGCGGGTGTGGCCGGGCATGGATTCCGGTGCGGCCACGGCCGAGTTGTTGCAGATCGCCTCCGCGCACCTGGGCCGGCCGATCGTGGGCGTGGCCCGCGGTGGTGCCAGTGACGCCAGCCACTTCGCCTCGCAGATCCCGTTGACCGTGGACGGTCTGGGGCCGCGGGGCGGCGGTGCGCACACCCCGCAGGAGTTCGTCCTGGCGACCTCGCTGCACGAGCGCGCGGAGGTCGCACTGGCGGTCGCTCGGGCCGCGCTGGCCGGGTGACTGGTGAGGTGATTTGGGGAGAAACCCGCGCTATGCGACGGAAATCGCTCAAATCACCGTCCCGGCCGCCGCACTAAATACCCGGCCACTCGAGCCCGAGTGCGCGGCCTGCCATCCTTACGTCCGTGAGCACGATTGTCCCGACTTCAGAGAAGACTCCCGCCGGCCCGTCCAAGCGGCCTCCGCGGTGGGAGCTTCAGCGGGGCGGCATCGAGGTGCTGCTGGGCTTCGTGGGGATCATCTGGCTGGTCGAGGTGATCAACGCCATCGACGGCTATGGCCTGAACGCTGATGGGATCTACCCCCGCAGCGTGAACCACCTGTGGGGCATCCTGACCGCGCCGTTCATCCATGAGAACTTCTCGCCACATCTGATCGACAACACCGTTCCACTGGTGTTCATGGGGCTGATCATCGCGCTGCGCGGGGCCAGGACGCTGCTCTATGTCACGGTGATCGTGATCCTCGTCGGCGGTCTGGGGACCTGGCTCATCGGGCCCTCTCACAGCGACGCCATCGGCGCCAGCGGCGTGGTCTTCGGCTATGCCACGTATCTCATGGCCCGGGGGTTCTTCAGCCGCAGCGTGCTTGAGCTGCTCACGGGGCTGATCGTGGTCGTGGTGTGGGGAGGCGCCCTGCTCTCGAGCCTCGTACCCCACGCACACATCTCCTGGCAGGGCCACCTGTGTGGCGGCGTGGCGGGTGTGCTGGCGGCCTGGCTGCTGGCCCGCCAGGATCCCAAGCGCGCCGGCCAGCGAGGCCGCCCCGCCGGTCAGTCCCACGCATTGGCAAAGTAAGCCCCAGTGCGGATCTTCTCGGGCATTCAGCCCACGGGGCGAAAGCACCTGGGCAACTACATCGGCGCGATCACCCAGTACGTGGCCGGGCAGGAGCGCGGCGAGGCGCTGTACTGCGTCGTCGATCTGCACGCCATCACGGTGGCCTACGAGCCCGCCGACCTGAGGCGGTCCGTCTACGACACCGCCGCCATCCTGCTGGCTGCCGGCCTGGACCCGGAGCGCTGCATCTTCTTCCGGCAGGGGGACGTGGCCGAGCACACCGAGCTGTGCTGGCTGCTCACCAGCGTGACCGCCTTTGGAGACCTGAACCGGATGCACCAGTTCAAGGAGAAGTCAGGCGCCCAGCGGGACCTGGTGTCGGCCGGCCTGTTCTTCTATCCCGTGCTTCAGGCCGCCGATGTCCTGGCCTACCGGGCTCACGAGGTACCCGTGGGAGAGGACCAGCGCCAGCACGTGGAGCTCATGCGCGACGTGGCCGAGCGGTTCAACACCCGCTTCGGAGAGACCCTGGTCGTCCCGGAGGTCCGGGTCCCGCCCGTGGGGGCGAGGATCATGGACCTCCAGCATCCGGACCGCAAGATGTCGACCACCGGCGGGAGCGAGCAGGGCACCGTGTACGTGCTTGACGAGCCCGACGCCGTGGTCAAGAAGATCCGCTCGGCGGTCACCGATTCGGGAACCGAGGTGGCACGGGGACCCGGAAAGGAGGGGGTCGCGAACCTGATCGAAATCCTCTCGGCCGTGCGGGGAGCCAGCCCGGACGAGGTGGAGGCCCAGTTCGACGGCAGCGGCTACGGCGCGTTCAAAACCGCGGTGGCGGAGGCGGTCGTTGATTACCTGGCGCCGGTGCGGGAGCGCTACCAGGAGCTGCGGGCGGACGAGAGCATGCTGGAGCAGATCTTCGAACGGGGAGCCGAGAAGGCCCGGGCCATCGCATCTGACACCCTGCGCGACATTCGCGTGGCCATGGGCGTGGGACCGGTCCGGGCCGGACAGTAGCCTGGCGTCGATGGCCCTAGCCGATCTGGAGCTTGACCTCGACGTCTTCGCCGGGCCATTTGACCTGCTCCTAACGCTGATCCTGCGCGAGGAGGTCGACCTCCTGGAGGTGGACCTGGCCGATGTCGTGATCAGCTACATCGACCACCTGGAGAGCCAGGGCCGTCTGGACCTGGAGGCGGCCACCGAGTTCCTGGTCCTGATCGCCGCGCTGCTGGAGATCAAGTCCCGGTTGCTGCTGCCCGGCCAGGAGGACGAGCTCATCGAGCTGGAGCCCGGAGAGGCCGCCGAGGAGCTGCTGGCCCGGCTGCTTGACGCCCATCGCTACCGCGGCGCGGCCGGGCCTCTGGAGGCACTCCTGGCCGAACAGGAGGGGTATCGGTTCCGCTCGGCGCCGCTGCCGGGCTGGCTGCGCAAGGCCGTGGTCCCGGAGGCCCGGGCTGTCTACCCGCCCGAGCGGCTGGCGGCGGCGGTCGGCCAGCTCCTGCGGCTGCCCCCGCCTGTCGACGTCCGCCACATGGCCGCCCCCAAGGTCTCACTGGCCGAGCGGCTTTCGGTGCTGCGCACGCTGCTGCGCCAGGGAAGCTTCAGCTTTGAGAAGGCGGTGTCCCGGGCCGACCGGGTGACCGTGGCCGTCACGCTGTTCGCCGTGCTGGAGCTCTACAAGCAGGGCGAGCTGACCTGGACCCAGGAGCAGCCGTTCGGCGAGATCACGATCCGGGCCCCGGCCGAGCAGCGTGGTCGGGCTCCGGACGCGCTGGCGGTGTCCTCAACATGAGCCTCGGGCTCGAACCGACGGTTGAGGCGCTGCTCTTCCTGAGCCCTGAGCCCATCCCGGCCGACGCCCTGGCGGACGCCACCGGGACGCAGCTGCACGAGGTGGTCACGGCGCTGGAGCGACTGCGTGAGCACTACGAGTTCGAGCGCCGGGGCCTGACGGTGCGCGAGGTCGGCGGGGGCTGGGTCATGTCCAGCCACCCGGATGCCGAGCCCTCGGCCCGCCGGCTGCTGGCCCGGCCACGCACCCCGCCGCTGACGGCGGCCCAGGCCGAGACGCTGGCCATCGTCGCCTACCTGCAGCCGGTGTCGCGACCGGAGATTGCCCGCATCCGCGGTGTGGGGGCGGAGTCAGCCGTGGCCACGCTGCTGGAGCGAGGAATGATCGAGGAGGCGGGGCGCTCGCAGTTCGGGGCGGTGCTCTACCGGACCACCGACCTGTTCCTGCGCCTGTTCGGGCTCCAGTCGCTGGAGGGCCTTCCGGATCCGACCCAGTTCGACCCCACCCCGGAGGTGGCCGGCCAGCTCCGTGAGCGCCTCCTGCGGGCCGGCGAGGCCCGCGCGGGCACGGCTCCCGGCTAGGGGAACCGGCCCGCGCGCACCTACCCAGCTAGCTTCCGGCAGCCCCCTGCAGCTCGGTGGCTGCGAACTTGCAGGTGGCCGGGACGCCCGTCAGCGCTCCTCCGGCGGCTCCCCAGGCCTGGGCGGCCAGATGGTCGCCGTTAGACGAGAGCGCGCTGAACACGGCCTGGGCGATGCCCGATCCCATGGCGTCGTCCTCAGCGTTGGTCGTGCTGGCTATGACCTCGCCGCCGACGGGCACCGGAGTTCCGTCGGTTCCCGCCGTACCGGTGGAGTTGTCGTACTGGGCCGCTGCCGTGCCGCTGGTGTTCTTGATCACCAGCTGGGCAGCCGAGTTGCCGACGGTCGGCGCCTTACACCTGCCCAACAGCTGAAGCGTGCCAGCGGTGGCCAGGGTCACGTCAGGACCGCCCGAGAGGGCCGTCCTGACCGTGCTCTGGTTGATCGTGGTCGGTCCGGTGCTACCTGTGGAGCCGGTGCTTCCGGTGGTGCCGGTCGGACCCGTCGGCCCGGTGGCTCCCTTGGGCCCGCGTGGCCCGGTGGCTCCCTTGGGCCCTCGCGGCCCTCGCGGCCCGCGTTGGTTCCAGGAGATCGCCCTCTCGCTGGACTTGCACTTGCCGTTGCCGGTGCGGCGAAGCGCTCCGCCGCTCTTGGCGTAGCAGGCGTGAATCACCCCGCTGGAGCTTTGAGTTGCCGCCACGGCGATGGCAGCAGCCCCCAGCACGACGACGACGGTGGCCACAGAAATTGCCCGTGATGGCAGATGAGCCACAGGGTGCCTCCTCACCGGTCCCCTCGTTTGCGCAGACGAAGTTGAGTCTTTCCAGGTAGGCGGCGTTCCTAACGGCTGAAGTTATTTCCCAAAGGGACCCGCGACGGTGTTACCGTGAAGCGTTACCAGGCGGTGGTGGCAGGCGGACGTCGACTGGGGCAACTGCATACACCACAGGAGGGGAGCCATGTTCGGGCAACGAACTTTCGCTCACTGGCTGGCACCGC
This sequence comes from Solirubrobacteraceae bacterium, assembly GCA_045805485.1. GTDB lineage: Bacteria > Actinomycetota > Thermoleophilia > Solirubrobacterales > Solirubrobacteraceae > Palsa-465. Next base: position 45,665 of record JBJMLC010000009.1, read on the forward strand.
TGGCCGCGACCGGCGCGCTGCTGGCACTTCCGGCCACCGCGGCCGCGCACCACCACGGGCGGCATCAGGAGGGGCCGGGCCGCGCTGCGTTCTACACAGCGGACAACAATCCCGCGGGCAACAACGTGCTGGTTTTCTCCCGCAGCCATGACGGTCTGCTCAGCCAGACCGCGACGGTCAGCACCGGAGGCATCGGCATTTCTTCGACGCCACCATTCGGCTTCCCGATCGTCGACAGCTCCGGGTCGATCAACCTGACGCACGGCGGGAAGCTGCTGTTCGTCGTCAATGCGGGCGACAACACGATCAGCTCGTTCCGGGTCACCGAACACGGGCTCCAGCTGGCCGACCGCGCGTCCTCGGGCGGCGAGTTGCCGATCAGCCTGACCAGCCACGGGCACGTGCTGTACGTGCTGAACGGGCTGAGCAACAACATCAGCGGACTGCGCTTCACCGGGAATGGTCATCTTGACCCGATCGCCGGCTCGACGCAGTCACTGACCGCGTCCTCCGTGGATGCACCTGCGCAGATTGGCTTCTCCCCAGATGGCCGCACGTTGGTCGTAACCATCCGCACGGTCGGAGCCAACGGGTCGATCGACACGTTCAGGGTCGAGGGTCACGGAGTCGCCGGTCCCGCGCAGGCCGTCGCGTCGGACGCTCCGCTGCCGTTCGGCTTTGCCTTCACCCGCAGAGGGGTGCTTGAGGTCACGAACGCCGGCCTGGTCAATTCGCTGATTCCCGACATATTCGACCCAACGAAGTTCGTTGGGTCGACGTCGTCCTGGAGCGTCTCGAACTCAGGCGCTCTGACGCTGCTGGGGAACACGCCCAGCGGTGGCCGCGCGCTGTGCTGGATCGCCATCACCAAAAACGACCGGTATGCGTTCGCCTCGAACACGCTGTCGGACACGCCCGCGGATCTGTTCACCGGCACGAACGCGATCTCGGAGTACAAGATCGCTCCGGACGGCACTCTGACCCTGCTGGGGAATGCCAGCTCCGGACCGGGGACGCCGGGCGACGTGGCGTTGAGCCGCGACAGTAAATACCTCTACGTCACGAATCCGGCGGCGCCCGTCGGCCCAAACACGAGCCATATCGATGTGTTCAAGGTCGGCGGCGACGGCAGCCTGACGCTGATTCAGTCGACTCCCGCGGGGCTGCCGGGAAGCATCTCGGGCGCGGCGGCTCACTGAGGAGTGAAGCCTGGGTGGCGGCTCGCCGAAGGGGCGGGCCGCCATCAGCCCGGCGGGGACCGAGACCCTCAAAGTACACAAACAGTACCTCTGAGGTACGATCCGCTCACACGCATGGCCGGCTCGCTTGTCACCGCCCATCCGGACCTTGAACCGCTCCTTTCCGAGCGCCCCCAACGCGCCAAGGTGCTCGACGCGATGGTCCGCGTGGTTGCCGAGAAGGGCTATGACGCGGCCACGGTGGCCGATGCGGTCCGCTCGGCCCGGGTGTCAAGGGGGACGTTCTACGAGCTGTTCGAGTCCAAGGAGGCCTGCCTGGCTGCCGCCTACCGGCTGGGGCTTGACGTGCTTGCCGCACGGGTCAGCGAGGCGATCAAGGACGCCCCGGACTGGCGGGAGGAGATCCGGCGGGGCCTCCGGGCCTACCTGGAGACGTTCGACGCCGAGCCGCTCTTCGCCCGGGTCTACCTGCTGGAGTGGGCGCCCGTGGCGGTGGAGCGCGACGCCGCCATCAGACGGTTCGCCAAGCGTTACGGCGCCAGCTTCGCCCGGGGAGGGATTGACGTGCCGGGGCCCGCGCTGTTCCTGCTGGCGGCCGGGGTGAACGAGTTGGCGTGCGCCCACGTGCGGGGCGGTGGAAAAGCAACCGAACTTGAAGATGTCCTGGTGGGCTGCGCCGTGCGGCTCGCGAAAAAGGAGGAACCGTGGACCTGACTTTCACAGACGCCGAGACCGAGTTTCGGGACGAGCTCCGAGCGTGGCTGGCCGAGAACGAGCCCGGCGAGCCGCCCGCGGGAGGAGACGACGCCTCCTACGAGTGGAGGCGGGACTTCCAGCGCCGGCTGGCCGACGGCGGTTGGGCGGCGGTCCACTGGCCCGTGGAGTACGGCGGCCGGGGCGCCACGCTGACCCAGTCGGCGATCTTCTTCGAGGAGCTGGCCCGGGCGAAGGCTCCGCTGCCCGCGAACGTGCTGGGACTCCTGCTGGCTGGCCCGACGATCATGATCTGGGGCACCCCGGAGCAGAAGGAGCGCTTCCTGGGGCCGATTGTCACCGCCGAGGAGATCTGGTGCCAGGGCTTCTCCGAGCCCGAGGCGGGCTCCGACCTCGCCTCGCTCAAGACCCGGGCAGTGAAGGAGAACGGCCACTGGCGGATCACCGGGCAGAAGGTGTGGACGAGCGGGGCTCAGTACTCCAAGTGGTGCATGCTCGTGGCCCGCACCGACACCGAGGCCCCAAAGCACAAGGGCCTCACGTACTTCCTGCTGGACATGGAGCAGGAGGAGGTGCAGGTCCGGCCGCTGCGCCAGATCACCGGCGAGGCAGAGTTCAACGAGCTGTTCATCGAGGACGCCAAGGTTCCCGACGAGAACATGCTGGGCGGCGTGGGCAACGGATGGAAGGTCGCTCTGACCACGCTGATGAACGAGCGGGCGGGTCTGGCCTTCTTCCTCCAGGTCCGCCTCCGCCAGCTGCTCGACCGGCTGC
>JBJMLC010000010.1:0-14438 GCA_045805485.1 Solirubrobacteraceae bacterium
CGAAGCTTCCTTTCCCCAGCGGCCTTGAGGCCGGAGGGCACATTCGGTATTAGCCCGAGTTTCCTCGGGTTGTCCCAATCATCGGGGCAGGTTACCCACGTGTTACTCACCCGTTCGCGGCTTTGCCCCAGGCCGAAGCCTGGTTCGTCGCTCCACTTGCATGTGTTAAGCACGCCGCCAGCGTTCGTCCTGAGCCAGGATCAAACTCTCCGTGAAGAACTGCTCGGTGGTGACTTGTCACCACCAGGGCGGCGGTCGTGAGACCACCACCCTTCACAAAGAGTCGTCAGCGCCCTTGGTCGGGCCCAGGTACACAAGCGGACCCGGGGCGCGTGACGGGGTAGGTCTTGGCACCGCCGTCCGCTGGCCCCGAGGGGCCGGCCGATCGACGGTGGTCGAACCTGGACACACCATCTCGATCGAGGGTCGATCGAGGGTGCACATGCTGTTGAGTTTTCAAAGACCGTCGCACCTCTTCAGGAAGGTGGTTCCTTCCCAGCGGCGCCTTCGGAACCGGGCCCGGTTCCGGAGCGGACCGACGAGTATAGCGCTGGGACGCGGGCCTGGCCACACGCCTGGACGCCCCCGGGGATGGACGATAACGGGGCGTGCGCAGCGCGTACCGCCGTGCCTCCGACGCCAGCCCGAAATGCTGGTCCGGGGCGGCGGACCCTGGACCTCCAGAAAGCGCACTGAGCAGGGGCAACCAGCCTATCGGCGGGGCCGCGCCGCTCAGAGCACGGCAATCGCCCGCGGGCTTGGGGCCCCGCCCCGCCCCTCAGCTCACCACCTGCACCGTGACCGTCCGGGTCCTGGGCCGATCGTCGAAATCGAGCAGGACGATCTGCTGCCAGGTGCCCAGCGTCAGGTGGCCATCCACGAAGGGGACCGTCTCGGAAGGACCGATGAGTGCGGCCCGGAGGTGGGCATGGGCGTTCGTGTCGTGGTTGAGACGATTGTGGTCGTAGGACCCCGCCTGGGGGATCAGGCGCTCGAGCAGCTCCTGCAGATCGCTCACTCCGCCGGGCTCGTACTCCATCGTGGTTATGGCCACCGTCGATCCGGTCGCGAAGGCGGTGGCCACGCCGGCAGTGATGTCCACGATACGGCCATTCCCGGGGGTCTCCATTCGGAGCAGCCCGCTGTGAACGGTCACAGCAAACCCGGACGCATAAGACGAAGCAAGGACTTCGGACCGCCACGTTCACGACTGGCCACGTTCACTTCACGACCAGCCACGTTCACCTCACCCGCACGCGAGCGAAGCGCCGCTTGCCCAGCTGCAGCACCCTGCCATCCACCTGCTCGGCAGCCACGTCCAGCTTCCCATCGGGCACCGGCTCCCCGTCGAGCCGAACGCCGCCCTGAGCCACGTGCCGGCGGGCCTCGGAGGTTGAGATCCCAAAGGCCTCCTTCAAAAGGGCCGGTAGGTGGATGACATCGCCCTCGCCGGCGCAGGAGACCTCGGGTATGTCCTCAGGGATCTGGCGCTCGATGAACTGGCGGTCAAATGCCCGCTCAGCCTCCTCAGCTGCCGCTGCACCGTGGAACCTGGCCACCAGCGCTCGCGCCAATGCGCGCTTGGCGTCTCGGGGAGGGAGCTCGGGCGGCGGGTCAGAGTCGAGCAGGAGGCGGTACCAGTCCTCCAGCGAGGAGTCAGGAATGCTCAGCGTCTTGCCATACATCTCCCCTGGCGCCTCGGTGACCCCGACGTAGTTGCCGTAGGACTTCGACATCTTGCGCTGGCCGTCCGACCCGGTGAGCAAGGGCAGGGTGAGGATGACTTGCTCAGGCTGGCCGTACGCCCGCTGGATGTCCCGGCCCAACAGCAGATTGAACTTCTGATCGCTTCCCCCCAACTCGACGTCCGCCTTGACGGCCACCGAGTCGTAGCCCTGGAGCAGCGGATAGAGCAGCTCCAGGATCGAGATCGGCTCCCCGGTGCGGTAGCGCTGCGCGAAGTCCTCGCGCTCCAGGACCTGGGCCACGGTCGTCGTGCGCAGGAGCCTGAACAGCTGCTCCATCGACATGTCAAGCCACTCGCTGTTGAAGCGGACCTCCAGGCGCTGGGGGTCCGCGTCCAGCACGGTCATCGCCTGGTCCTGGAAGGTGCGGGAGTTGGCGTCGATCTCCTCCGGAGCGAGCACGGGCCGGGTGCTCGAGCGCCCGCTGGGGTCCCCCACCCGAGCTGTGTAATCCCCCACGATCAGGACGACGACGTGCCCGAGGTCCTGAAACTCGCGCAGCTTCTGGAGTACAACTGCGAACCCCAGGTGAATATCGGGTGCCGTGGGGTCGATCCCGAGCTTCACGCGCAGCGGGCGCCCTGGGGCCAGACGCCGGGCCAATTCCCCCTCGGGGAGGCAATCGATGGCGTTCCTGGCCAGCCAGGCGGCCTGGTCGGCGGGCGAGCCTGAGGCCGGGATAGAACTCAAGAAGGCGCCGGCCAGGTGGAGGAATCCATCCGGCGCAATGCTAGACTGCCGCAGTCCACGGGAACCTTTGCCGTCGCGTTCCCGAGGCTGGCCGGAGCCCGCCGAATGCGGGTAAACCACGGCCGCAGGCGCAACCTCTGATCGCGATGCGCGACGAGCTCGAAATCCTTAGAAAGGACAGCCGAACCACGCGCGAACCCCGGGCTACCGCGGGCCGCGATGGCAACCCTTCAGGATCGCCAGAGCCGGAGGGGCGCGCGCGGGATGCCAAGGCGCCTCGGGACCGCACGTCGGAGCCTCGCATGCCCCAGCCCCGCACTCCCGCGGCCAGTAAGCCGCGCGCCACAACCACGCTCGAGCCTCAGGCTCCAGCCAAGGACCGCTCGCGTCCCGCGGAGAAGAAGAACGGCTCGCGTCCCGCGGAGAAGAACGGATCCCGCCGCGTCCCCGTCGAGAGGCCATCGCGCGCCCGGGCGTCCGGGCAGACCGCCCGCCCATCCAGGCAGACGGGAGCCAAGCGCCCCCGCGCCTCCACCGGTGTCGATGTCGAGCGGCCGGCGGCCCGGAGCGGCGCCCCTCCAGCCGAGGCTCCCGTGCGAGCCCCCATTCCGCTGCGCCCAGCCACCCCAGGCGGCCCTCGCCGCCCCGGCAGAGAGGGAGGCGGAGGCGGCCGGCGGCTATTCGGAAGGCGTTGGCGCCCAGGGTGGCCTGACGGGCGACCACCCAAGCCCAGGCTTCGCAAGCTCCGATTGCTGTCGATCCTGATCGGACTGGCCGCCCTGGCGCTGGTCTCCACCATCTTCGGGATGATGATGGCCGTCGCCTCGGACCTGCCCCAGCTGGAGAACACCCAGCAGTACGCCCAAGGGCGCACGTCCTACCTGTACGACGATCACTGGCGGCCCATCGGTCCCCTTCTATCGCCTTCCAAGCACGAGGTGATCGATACCTGGAAGCAGATCTCCCCGTGGATGATCGACGCCATCGTCTCCGTGGAGGACAAGCGCTTCTGGTCAGATCCGGGAGTCGACCTCCGGGGTATCGTCCGGGCGGTCTTCGCCGATGTGACCGGTGGCGCCACCCAGGGCGCCTCGACGATCGCTGAGCAGTTCGTCAAGAACACGCTCCATCAGGAGAACAACCGGACGATCTTCGAGAAGCTGCGGGAGGCGGCCCTGGCCTTCCAGCTCTCGCATAAGTGGACGAAGGTCAAGATCCTGACCGAGTATCTGAACTCGATCTACTTCGGCAACGGTGCCTACGGGGTCGAGTCGGCGGCTCGCGTGTACTTCGGCCGGATCCTCGGCTATGACCCCAACGCGCCCGCCGACGGGCAGACGGCGCGGTGCGGGGACAGCGTGCGGGGCGTGCAGGTTCCGTCGTGTGCTTCGCAGCTCCAGCCCCAGCAGGCAGCGATGCTGGCCGGGATGGTTGCCAATCCCAGTGCGTTCGATCCCACGCAGCATCCGGTGGCCTCTCGAGCCCGCCGCGACCTCGTTCTCCAGGACATGCTCGATCAGCACTTCCTGACCCGCGCCCAGTACGAGATCGCCACCGCCAAGCCGACGATCAGCGAGGCCGACCTCCAGCCGCCCCAGGAGCCTTCCGCGGCCCCCTACTTCACCAGCTGGCTGCGCCCCCAGATCCTGGCCGCCATGGGGTATCACCGTGGCGTCCCGGACAACGTGGCCGTGTACCGCTCCTACTACGGCGGCCTGAAGATCAAGACCACGCTTGATCTACCCATGCAGCAGGCGGCGGATCAGGCCGTGGCCCAGGACCTGCCGTACCACCCCGGCGGTCCGGTGGCGTCGCTGGTGGCGATCGACAACCACACCGGGCAGGTGCGGGCCATGGTCGGCGGACCCGTCGTGAACGGGCAGGAGGACTACCAGCAATACCCGTTCAACCTGGCCACCCAGGGCCAGCGCCAGCCCGGGTCGGCGTTCAAGCCGTTCACGCTCGCGGTGGCCCTGGAATCCGGATTCACCCCTGACTCCATCCTCCTGTCCGCTCCGGCCACGTTCATCGTTCCGAACACCGGCGGCAAGGAGGTCTTCCCGGTCCGCAACTTCGGCAACAGCTACTCCGGGCCGATCTCGCTCCAGACAGCCACCGACATATCCGACAACTCGGTCTTCTCGCGCCTGGGCATCATCGGTCTGAAGAACCACGGAGGCACCCGCCGAATCGCCTGGACTGCCCGCCGCATGGGCATCCGCACGCCCGTCTCCCACAACTACGCCATGATCCTCGGCGGCCTCAAGGTCGGCGTCTCACCACTGGACATGGCCCATGCCTACGAGTCATTGGCCACGCTGGGCCGGAAGGTTTACGACCCGGTTTTGGGCGACTTCCATCGAGGCCCGACGGGCATCGCCGAGATCCAGTGCGCCAGGGAGTGCCCCCGCAAGGACATCGTCGACCACCCGAGGTACAGGCGCGTGCTCCCGCTGTCGGTCGCCCAGACCGAGCGCGACATGCTCGAGGGTCCGGTGGCCTCGGGCACGGCCACCGCGGCGGCCATCCCGGGTGTCGTCGTGGCCGGGAAGACCGGAACGACGACCAACTACGGGGATGCCTGGTTCGTGGGCTGGACCCCGCGGATCACGGTGGCCGTGTGGGTCGGGTACCCGAACGGGACGACGTCGATGAGCACCCTGTTCAACGGCGGACCGGTGGAGGGCGGCACGTACCCGGCCATCATCTGGCACGACTTCGTCGTGCAGGCGGTCCAGATTATGGCCAGCGAGCAGGCGGGGCAGCAGAGCTCGTCGAGCGTGAGCTCGGGCGTGAGCTCCGGCTCGGTCAGCTCCTCGTCCGGCTCATCCTCCTCGTCGTCCTCTTCCTCGTCGAGCAGCTCGGGAGGCGGAGGCGGTAATTCGGGCGGCGGAGGCGGAGGCGGAGGCCCCGCCAACACGCCCAGTGTCGCTCCACCGAGCAGCACCCCCACCACCGCGGCGGGCGGCGGCACCTCGTCCGGCACCTCGAGCGGGACCCCGTCCAGTGGAGCCGGAGGCGGTACGAGCTCGGGCAGCAGCTCTGGGTCCGGCGGAGGCGGCGGGACGAGCTCGGGCAGTAGCTCCGGGTCCGGCGGAGGCGGAGGCGGCGGCAGCAGCTCCGGATCGGGCTCGGGGTCCGGCAGCGGATCGGGATCGGGCAGCGGCTCGGGATCGGGGTCAGGCGGCTCCGGCGTGGGCAGCGGTGGCGGCGGCGCCATCGCCCCCTGACTCGACCCGCACCGGACGGGACAGGTAGCGGCTGCCGGCGGCACAGAACCGCCACCGCAGCTCCACCGCCTTGGTGATACCGATGCGGCGGTCGACCGAGATCTGCGCATCTCGCCAGCCCGCGGGTTGCCGTCCGATCCGAACCTCTCCCCGCTCGAGTGGGACCCCGTTGTGGTGCAGCCCGATGCCCAGGGCCTGGGTCAGCTTGCCTGGGCCTGAGCACAGGCCACGAACCGCCTCCATGCCCCGGCGCTCCTGCATGATCTCGATCCCGTCCACCGGCTCCAGCGCCCGAATCAGCACCGCGGCACCCACTCCCGGCGGCTCGCACACCGCGTTCAGAAGGGCGTGGATGCCGTAAGAGCGATACACGTAAGCCCGCCCCGGTGGGCCGAACAAGGTGGCCGTCCGTGGCGTCAGTCCGGCAAAGGCATGACACGCCGGCTCGGTGTCGTGGTAGGCCTCGGTCTCCACAATCACGCCCGCGCACGGACCGTGCCGGACGGTGCACCCGATCAGGTCGCGCGCCACCTCCACGACCGAGCGGTCGTAGAACGCCGGCCTCACGGCGCGGCCAACGACGGCAGGTCCTGCCGGACCCGCGCCAGCTGCTCCCGGACCCGCTCCAGGCTCGTGCCGCCTCGCGACACTTTGGACTCCAACCAGGCGCCGCTCCTCAGCAACTCGTAGAACTGCTCGTCCAGCAGCGGCGACTGCTGGTCCAGCTCGTCGGGGGTCAGCTCGGACAGCGTCTTGCCCTGCTCGAGCGCGGTGCGGACCAGGCCACCCACGATCCCATGGGCCTCGCGGAACGGCATGCCCCGCTTGACCAGGAGATCCGCCACGTCGGTGGCGGCAAGAAACTCATCCCCCGCCGCCGCCTGGAGGCGGTCGCGGCGGAAGCTGATGGAGTCAAGCATCCCGCGGGCCGCCGCAAGTGCCAGCTCCACGGTGTCAGCTGTGTCGAAGACGTGCTCCTTGTCCTCCTGCATGTCCTTGTTGTAGGTGAGGGGCAGGGCGTGAAGCACCCCGTGCAGGCCAACCAGGTGTGACACCACGCGCGGCGCCTTGGCCCGCAGCAGCTCGGCGGCATCCGGATTCTTCTTCTGGGGCATGATCGAGGAGCCGGAGGTCCAGGTGTCGGCGAGTTCGCAGTAGCCGAACTCCTCACTTGACCAGAGCACGAGCTCGCTCCCCAGCCGCGAGAGGTGGGTCGCGCAGGTGGCGGCGGCCGAGAGGTAATCAAGCACGAAGTCACGGTTGGAGACCGCATCGATGGAGTTCTCGGCCAGCGACGAGAACCCCAGCTCGTCGGCCATGAGCTGGCGGTCGGTGTCGAAGTTGACCCCGGCCAGGGCCCCGGCCCCCAGCGGCAGCGCGTCGGCCGCCTGACCGGCCAGCTGAAAGCGCCGGCCGTCCCGCAGGAACATCCAGGCGTAGGCCAGCAGGTGGTGGCTCAGGTACACGGGCTGCGCGCGCTGGAGATGGGTGTAGCCCGGCATCGGCCAGTCGAGGTGGTTCTCGGCCAACTCGACCACGCTTCCGACCAGAGCGTCCAGGAGTTCCACCGCGACCTGCGCGCGGCCGCGGACGTACAGCGCCATGTCAGTGGCCACCTGGTCGTTGCGGGAGCGGGCGGTGTGCAGCTTGCCGCCAACCTCCCCCGCCAGCTCGGTGACCCGGCGCTCGATTGCCGTGTGGATGTCCTCGTCGCCCTCGGCGTACTGGAAGCTCTGATCGTCCAGCTCACGCTGGACCCGCTCGAGTGCGGCCAGGAGCTCGTCGCGGTCGCTCCCGGAGATGATCTCCCGGGCGGCCAGCATCCGGACATGAGCCTGGGACTGCCGGACGTCGTGGGGCGCCAGCCTGCGGTCGAAGGCCAGGGAGTCGTTCAGCTTGCGGAAGGCCGGATCTGGGGGCTGGGCGAAGCGCGACATGGCCCGCTGATGGTACGGGCGCCACGGGGGCCGGCGGCCCGTGGTCGGCTACTGAGCCGGAATCCCCGCGGCCGCCGCGGCGCCGGGCTCCAGCTCAGGCACTCCGCCCGTCTGAAGCACCGGGCAGGTGTGGGCGGGCAGCTGGGCCGGTCCGAGGTGGGCTCGCCCCATGCCGGAGGGCGTGACGAGGTCCGGGAAGACGTTGAGGTAATACCTGGCGACCACGCACCCCCGGCGGCCGAGGATCATGATGCCCCGGGTGCTTATGTCGGGCGCGGCCTGGGGCTGCCCGTCGTAGTCCATGAACACGCCGTGGACGTCGACCTTCCGCCGGCCGACCGCTCGGGTGCTCGGTCCGCCGATCAGCCGCCCGCCTGAGGAGGTGAGTTGCGTGCTGCCCCGCGGCGCGGTCAGGATCGCCACGGCGTTCGTCGGCCAGCGGGAGAGCTTCCCGGCCGGGTCCACGAAGCGCCCGCGAACGATGTGGGCGCTGGAGTCCGGATGCTGGCCAAGCAGCGCGGTCAGGCGGTTGGCCACGTCGTTGGCCGCGGCGGGGCCGGTTGACTCCGACTCAAGCTTGTGGCCGTGTCCGTTCTGGTCCTGGGAGCACGTGTCGTTGTTGAACAGCCCCGGAGTGTCGCCGGCGAACCCCCATGCCGGGATCAGGTAGCCGATCAGGTCGTCGGCCAGGCCAACCTGAAAGCGGAACAGCGCGTTGGCGTGCCAGGTGGGCACCGCGGGATTGGGCCGGGGGCAGCTCTCATCGGAGGCGCCGAACGGGCTGCCCAGCATCAGCGCGGGGAAGGCCTCGCCCGGGTTGTCGATCATCTCCAGGTTGGGGCCGATTCGTGTGTAACTGACGAACGTGCGGAACGTGGCGCCGCTGGTGGGAGTCACCGAGCCGTTGGGCACCGGACGGACAGGCTGCCCGCCCGCGTCGCAGAGCCAGGTCTGGCGGTGGCCGAACTCGCCGAAGGCGGCCAGGAGCAGGAAGCCATTGTTCTCCAGCGGGATGCAGAACTGCTCTCGGGTCAGCGTGACCCGTCCCGGGGCCAACTGCACGGCCGATCCGGTGGCGCCGGCGGCCAGGCTGGCGAACTGCGCGCCGGTGGCGTGGGCCTGCCTGTACTGCACGCCCTGGCTCGTATGGTTCTCCGAGCCATCGGGCACCACCGTGGGGTCGGTTTCGGGATCCTCCTCGGAGCCGTTGTCGGCCACCAGGAACATGGCCATGCCTCGGTGATGGGCGTCGAACACCCGCTCCATGGCGCCCGGCCAGTCGCCGCTGATCCCCGCCCCAGCGTTGCCCATCTCCTGGTTGTGGGCGGCCAGGCTGATCACGGTGAAGATGGGGCGGCCGCCGGCGCCCCGGGCCTGGAGCACGCCCATCTTGGTGTCCACCGCGGCCACCCGGTCGTCTCCCGGCAGCGCGACCGATGTGGGGAACTGGTCTGAGATGCGCTGGCTCATCCCGGTGAGCAGTGCGTAGCGGTCGCCAGATGCTCCATCCGGGATCTGACCCTCGATCTGGTTGGCGTACAGCTCGGCCGGGGCCAGGTGCTGCACGGCCGTGGCCGCGGCCTGGGCGATCCGGAAGTCCAGAAAGCGCATGTAGTACTCGTCGATGCCCGAGCGGAGTCCGACCCCCAGCGGCGTTTCCAGTGCCCCGTAGAGCCCGATCGTGTCCGGGGAGCTCTCGTTGTGGTCGGCGGAGACGACCAGCTTGGCGTTCACGCCGAGGGTGTGGGTCAGGTCGTATCGAGCCTCATCCGTGTAGTAGTCGAAGATCCCGATCGCGTCCACCGACGCGTACACGATCGGTGGGTCGCTCCCGTCCGAGATGGCGACCGCCCGCACCTCGATGGGGTCGTGCACCCCCCTTGCCGGCCCGTGCTCGTTATCTGAGTAGATCCCGTCCCAGCGGCCGTTGCCGTTCGCATCGCAGAACGGATCAGGCTTCTGCCCGTTGGGTCCCTGATTCAGGTCGCTCCCGGCGTCCCATTGACCGTCTCCGTTGAGGTCGTCGAAGGGCTCCTGGAGGGCAAAGCGCCCCTGGGTGGGATAGCTGGTCGAGGGGCAGGCGGCCAGCTGAGGCGCGAACTGCTGGTCGGCCTCCTGGCCAGCCGCCGTTCCAGCCAGAGGGGGCGTCACTTCGACCCGTGCTGCTCCGGCCCGGAAGTGGTAGCCGCCCTGGCCCAAGGCGGGGCTGGCCGTCGAAGCGGACCATGCGAGCACGGCCGTGAGGGCGGCCATGACGGTGGCTCTCATCGCTCTGGGCTCTCCCCTGCCTGACAGCCGCGCCTACTTCCGGGCGCGCCTCAACCTCTGGACCGCCGGCAGACCCACGTTGCCGGCCGCGTCGACGGCCCGGATGGCCACGTACTTCTTGGCGCCGGCGGGCAGGTGGATCGTCTGCTTGGTGCCGGCCGTCTTTGGCGCGGGCGCGCCACCCAAAGACTTGGCCCGCGAGAAGTTCGCCGGCGTGATCGGGTGATTGGAGGTCACGAGCTCGTACCGCGCCGCCTTGCCGCACAGCAGGTCCCCACCGGGAGCGCTGAAGCTCAGCTTCGTGCCCTTGAGCGTGACGCCGGCCGGGTGACCCGGTGCCACCGCGTCGGTCGTGTAGTTGCCGGAGTTCCAGTTGTCATGGTGGAAGCGCGGCGAGGAGCTGGGCGAGCAGGCCCGTGCATTGGTCTTGTAGACCGAGAGCGTGCCCGTCCGGGTGATGGAGACGATGTCCTTATGAGCCTTCTTGAGGGAGTCGAGCGAACCGAACGAGCCCAGCGTCGGAGTGGCGATCGTCCAGTCCCCTGTGAGCTTGGGCCAGCCCGAGTTGGAGGGCGCACCCGCGGAGTTGAACGCGGCCAGGTCAAGCGACGCGGTCCCGCCGATCACGGACTGCCCCACGCCACCGGTGATCTGTCCCACGACGGGGCCGGTCAGGAACTGCAGGTCGTTGACCTCGGCCGGGTAGCCGGACAGGGGCTGGCCCGAGCTTGGGCTCCAGCCTGCGATGAAGTCCTGGCCGCCCTGGTACTCGTTGACCACCAGGTCAAGCGCTCGCAATAGGCCCGCCTCGGGGGTGAAGAAGTCGATCGTGTGCCCATCGAAGGAGCCGAACGCCGGCAGGCCCACGGCGGCAAAGCCCGGATGGTCGTACTGGCCGGTGCCGTTGCTGTAGTCCGTCTCCAGCGGATTGTCGTGGCCGGCCCCGTCCTTGCCGTAGCACGAGGTTCCGTCCGGGTTGAAGATGTAGGCCGGTCCAGCATCCGGAGCCAGCCCGATCTTCTCGCCCGTCCCCCCGTTGGGGCAGGTAACGGGCGCAACCACGGGGGAGCCGTTGATGCCCTCTCCGACGTCGGGCAGCAGTCCGGCGTTGACGATCCCGATCTTGACCGGCCATCCCGGCGCAAACGCGGTGGAGTGACAGTTTGTACCCGTGCAGCTCATGATCCCGCCGGTCGACTTGATGACGTACACGCGGCCATTGGCGAACTTCAGCAGGCCCGTGGCGCCGAACGCGGTGAGCGATCCGGCCGTGGTGGTGCCGGCGTTGATACCGCCCTCATCGCCCGTGTTCACGAGGTACTCCTCGTTGGTCCCGACGATCAGCGACGGCGGCTTGCCCGGACCGTGGAGGAACGCCAGCGCCGGCGTGTCGACGATCTTGCCCTGGTCCTGATCGATCCCGGGGTTGGCGCCGGCGCGCGCGGTCGAGAACGTCAGGTGGTTGCTGACGGGAGCCACCGAGGTGATCTTGTCGGGGTCCTCCACCAGGACGGGGAACCCGGCGGCCTTCCGGCCTGCCAGATTGCCAGCCACCGGCCGCCAGGCGTACACATGACGGTCCTCACCGGCCGCGATGATGTTGAGCGGCCCGCTCGTCTTGCCGTTCAGGCGACCCAGCACGGGCGAGGACACGAAACCCGCCTCGGTCCGGTCGCGCGGGGTCTGGCGCACCGTGTGGAAGGGCTGAAGCGGGGCCCCGGAGAAGGCTGGGTTGGAGTGCTGGTGAAATACCAGATGGCCGTGGGCGTCCCAGGCGTACACGTTGCCGCACAGGTCATCGGCCACGACCTCTATCCGCCCGTCTCCGAACAGATCGCCCCCGGCCAGCGAGCCCAGGACAGCACAGTAATGACGGGTCCCCACCGCCCGGTACGCAAGCTCACCGCTGTGCAGAGGCAACTGCACGGTGTGCACGGGCCACCCCGGCAGCTCCCCCCCGGACCGCGTGAAGGCGTGGATGGCGCCGTCGGACGTGGCCAGGATCAGCTGGTTCCGGTTGCTCCCCGCCAGGTCTATGAGCAGCGGCGATGAGGCGCCGTCCGTGCGCAGCTCCTTGGGCCATCCCGGAATCAGGTCCCTGTCCCGGTGCAGGAAGAACTGCCGCCGGTCCTCGCCGGTCATGGCGGGGCGTCCCCCGGTCTTTGGCGTGCTCACGACCACCCGGACGGTGAACGCATAGGGCATCGTGTTGGGACGGCCGTTGGACGTCTGGGTAAGGCCTCCGTTCTCGTTCCCGTCGAACCCCTGAACGTTGGCTGGGAATCGAGCCGCCAGCACCGCCGTGCTGATCCTGGCCAGCGTCCCTGAGAACGGGCCGTGATGGACGGCCGTCCCGTTGCAAAAACTTGACCTGGCGGCCAGGAAGTCGCCTGCTGGGCTGCCGCCGGCTCGTGCGTTGTTGGGCTCGCCGCCCGGCGCCACCTGAACTCGGCAGGTGTAGGCCCTGCGCCCGCTCACGAATCCGGTGATGGGGATCTGGGCGGTATGAGCATCGAGCTGCTGGAACCAGTCCGGGCTGGTGATGTCGGCCTGGGGCGCGACGTTGCCCTTGCTGGCCGCCACGACCGCCTTGTACGCGTTCAGCCGGCCATAGCCGTAGAACTCGTCGAATCCCTTCCGGGCGTGATAGCGCGTGGTGTGCGGTGCGGGGGTCACCGAGCCGCTGTTCTGATCGGCGGCGAACGTGGTGTTCAGGTTGGGGTCGGTGCACTGGGCCGTCGCCGTTGGCTGGCAGGAGCTCTCGGGCTGCCGGGAGAAGTTGACGTCGTCCGCCTGGCCGCCGGCCCCGGCGTCCGCGGGGCTGGTACCCGTGCTGGCACCTGCCTGACCGGGCGTGGTGTCGCCGGCGACGTTCCCGGAGGCCATCAGCTGGCTCACCTCGTTGGCGGTGATCGGGCAGGGGCTGCCATCGACCCGCCGGCAGCCGCCGGATGCCCTCAACCTGCCCTTGGCGATGGCGTTCTCGGCAGCGCTGTACACCAGCCCGGCGATCCCGGCGGCCAGCTCGGTGGCGTTGGACGAGCAGGACGAGCTGGAGACGGCCACCGTGACGTGGGTGCTGAAGTTGGTGCAGCCGTTGAACTGGAGGTACGAGGGCGGATTCGCGGTGAAGGAGTCGTACTGGTTGACCGAGTTGACCACGAGCGTGTCCGGGAGCGCGCCGGGCTGGTTGTGGTGCTCGGCGGCCTCGTCCGCGGCTGAGGCGATCACCACGACGCCATGGTGGTAGGCGTACTCCACGGCCTGGCGGGCGAAGTACGAGCTGTTCATCGTCCCCAGGGCCTCGGAAACCACCGACGCCCCGCGGTCCACGGCGTACAGGGCCGCCTGGGCGAAGCGGTTGTCATCGGCGATGAACGACTCACCCACCCGCAGCGGCAGCACCATGCAGTCTGGGCAGGTGCCGAGGTCCTGGTTGGTGTTCGCCTCTCCGTTTGACCCCTTTGCCTCGCCCGTGCCGTGCCCGTACTGAACGTCGTCGAACGGGTCGTTGTTGTTGTCCACAAAGTTCCAACCAGCGATGTCGTTGGCGAAGCCGTTGTGGTCGTGGTCGGCCCCGTCCGAAAAGGCCAGGATCAGATCCTCCGGTGTGAGCATGCCGCTCGGGCCGTGGCGCAGCGCGTGCCGCGCGCTCGAGCCGGTCACCACGGCGGCCACCCGGGAGTCGCAGGCGTAGTCCATGACGTTGAACACGCCCTGTCCCAGGACGTCGTAAGGGATCGCCCCGCCGGCACCGGGCCTGCCCCCGTTGGCGTTGTGGTCGCCGCCTGAGCCCACAGCGCCCTGGTGAGCCGAGCAGTCCACGCCGGTGGAGGCATCAAACGGCTGGCTCAGGTCCACCTTGGGGGCTGGAAGCTCACCCGGGTTCAGCCGGACCTTCTTGCGCAGAGCGATCATCGCGCCCTGGTCGTTCCATTCGATCCCGGAGTCCAGCACGGCGATAAGGATGTCCGGCCGGCCGAGCGTCACCTCGAACGCCGTGCGGATGGGACTGCCCGCGGGCACGCACGAGTTGGTGCCCGCCGGGAATGTGGCGTTGTTATCGACCACACCCATCCCTCGGATCCCGCACAGCTCATCGGCCTTGCTGTTGATCGCGGCGTCGTTCTGGACGCTGTTCTCCGGGGTGGCGGCCAGCTTCCAGTTGTCGCCGAAGTTGGTCGGAGTTACGCCCGGCGGGAGCTTCCAGGTCGTGGGGTCGTGCAGGTCGCCGTTCGGCCCAATGTACGGAAAATCAGCACTGGCGGCTGACGCCGTGGTCAGGATCAGGAGCGCAGTCGCGACCGCCGCCCCAGTCGCGCGTGCCAATCGCGCCCGCCGCATCCCTCGCTCCTCCATCGGAGAGGAACGTACCACCCGGCGCGGGAGTTGGGTGCAATTCGCCGGGAGTGCGGGTGCAATTCGCCGGAATGTGTGCAATTCGCCGGGATCGCGGGTGCAATTCCCTTTGTGCGAGTGTGGGGCGGGGGAGGTAGTGGAGTGGACGTCGGCTGAGCGCGCCCGCGGTGTCACGCGGGCGTCTCCACGGGCGCTCTCTCGCAGCAACA
>JBJMLC010000011.1:0-27408 GCA_045805485.1 Solirubrobacteraceae bacterium
CAGGGCGCTCAGCCTGAGCAGCCTCTGCTTGCGCGATAGGCCCGGTGCGGTCACCAGCCAGGCGCCGAACATGGCCAGCGGAAGGAGGCAGGCCAGGGCTCCCACCTGGTAGGTCGCAAGATCCCCGGCGCCGAGCGCGGAGGCCACGGCCACGAACGGGAAGCGGAGCACGATCGAGGTCAGGCCGACAACCGGCTGATGGCTCACGTATCCGGCGATGCTTCCGTGCAACAGAGCCGTGATTCCAGGCCCGGTGTTGTCTCCTCCCACGGGAGCCGCGACGTTGTAGTCGCCGGTGTTGTGGATGGAGAACACCAACACGCCGAGGAGCGTGAGCAGAACACAGCCCACGCCCACGGCGAACCACGACCGTGGGGACGTGCGGAACCGGGCCAGGGCTGGCATAGATCCGTTTTCGGTCGCCCGTCGTGCTGCCTTGACGAATGCGGGCCCGGGTCCAGTGCCAGCGGCCCCACACCGCCACCGGCCAGCGGACAACTTCAGACTTGACATACCGGCCGGTATGTGATTTAGATACCGGGCGGTATCCGAATGGATGAGTCCAGCCACACGTTTCTGTTTGCCGATCTGGTGGGATATACGGCCCTGGCCGAGCAGGAGGGCGACGGGCGAGCACTGGAGGTCGCGTTGGCCCTGCAGCGGCGCGTTCGGGGTCTCCTCGGCGAGCACGGCGCCGAGCAGGTGAAGGCCATCGGCGACGGTCTGATGATCCGCTGTGACCGGCCTCAGGACGCTGTGCTGCTGGGCTTGCGGGTGGTGGACGAGCTGGAGCAGGAGGGCGACTTCCCGTCGGTGCGAGTGGGGATTCACACCGGTCCGGCGCTGGCCAACGACGGCGACTGGTACGGCCGGGCGGTCAACGTGGCCTCGCGGTTGTGCGCTGTGGCGCCCGGCGGAGAGGTCATGGTGAGCGAGGCCACCCGGGCCGCCTCAGGAGCATTGGCTGGGGTCGATTGGGGGGAGCGAGAACTTCACTGGCTGCGCAATGTGTCCCAGCCCATCGGGGCCTACTGTGCGGCCCGGCTGGAGCAGCCGGTCGCTCGCGGCCGTCTGGAGCGCACCAGGGACTCGGTGTCCCTGCTGCGCAGCGGCGTTTCCCGCATATGCCCGGTCGGACTACACAGGGAGGCCACCGCATGACGACCAATCACTCGCCCACCGCGCTGCCACCAGGGCCCCGAATGCCCCGCGGCCTCCAGACGGCGATCTGGTTCCGCCGGGCCCAGTGGATGCTGTCCCAGTGCGCCACTCGCTTCGGCGAGACGTTCAGCCTTCGGATCCTCCACGAGGGGACCTGGGTGATGCTCTCCAACCCCGAGCACGTCAAGCAGGTCTTCACCGGGGATCCCAAGGTGTTCCACGCGGGCGAGGGCAACCGCATCCTGCTGCCGGTACTCGGGGCGCACTCACTGCTCCTGCTGGACGAGGATGCACACATGCAACAGCGCAAGCTCCTGCTGCCGCCGTTTCATGGGGCCCGCATGCAGAGCTACCGGGAGCTGATGCGTGAGGTGGCCGTGACGGAGATCGAAAGCTGGCCGCGTGGCGAGAGGTACCGGCTGCGACCGAGGATGCAGGCCCTCACCCTGGAGATCATCCTTCGCACGGTGTTTGGCCTGGGCGAGGGCGAGCGGAGAGAGCGTCTGCGGTGCGAGCTTCGAAGTCTCCTGAACATGCTGACCAGCCCGCAGTCGCTCCTGTTGCCCGCCGTCATGGGCCCTGACCGGCTGGCTCGGTTCGCCCCATTCCGAACACTCCTGCGCCGGGTCGATCGACTGATCTACGAGGAGATCGCCGAGCGCCGGACGAGCCGGGACCTGGCCGAGCGAGAGGACATTCTCTCCCTGCTGCTTCAGGCCCGCGACGCCGACAGCGGGGAACCGATGAGCGATGAGGAGCTCCGCGACGAGCTGATCACCCTGCTCGTGGCCGGCCACGAGACGACGGCCAACGCGCTGGCCTGGGCGGTCGAGCGTCTGGCTCACCACCAGGACAAGCTGGCTCGGCTGAAGGAGGAGGTGGCAGCGGGCGAGACCAGGTATCTGGACGCGGTCGTCACCGAAACGCTCCGTCTGCGGCCGGTGATCTCGCTCGTGGCCCGCAGGCTCACCGCGCCGGTGCAGATCGGGGAGTGGCTGCTCCCGGCTGGAGTCACCGTGACGCCGTGCATCTACCTCGTCCACCGGCGGCCGGACGTTTACCCCGAGCCCGAATCCTTCCGGCCCGAGCGCTTCCTGGACACCTCACCGGGGACCTACACCTGGATTCCGTTCGGCGGAGGCGTGCGGCGCTGTCTGGGTGGCGCGTTCGCCCAGTTCGAGATGGCAGTCGTGCTGGCCGAGCTGGTGGCGCGCTGGGACATCGCGCCCGCGCGCCGACAGCCCGAGCCCGTGCTCCGGCGTGCGATCACCGAGACCCCGCGCCACGACGCCGAGGTGGTCCTGGCATGAGCAGCGCAGGGATGACTCGGAGAGAAAAGCAGCAGCGCACGCGCAACTCGCTGCTCAACGCGGCCGGCAAGCTGTTCTGCCACAACGGCCTGGAGGGGGCGTCCGTGGACCAGGTTGCCCAGGCGGCCGGATACACCAAGGGCGCCTTCTACGCGAACTTCAAGTCAAAGGAAGAGCTCTTCCTGGTCATGCTTGACGAGCGCTTTGCCCGCGAGCTGGAGCGCATCGACCGGGCTCTCAAGGGGGCGGCTGAGCCCCACGCCGAGGCGCAGGATGCCGCCGCGGAGTTCATTCATTTCGCCGGGGACGAGGACTGGCCGAGGCTGTACTTCCAGTTCGTGGCCCACGCGGCACGGGATGACGAATTCCGTCAGGAGCTGGCCACGCGGCAGCAGGCCATGCGCGAGAAGCTGGTCGACACATTCACCCGGTGGAAGGCGGGCTATGGGAAGCAGCCGCCGCTTCCCCTGGCCGACATCACGGCCATGGTCTACTGCATGGCCGACGGCTTCCTGGTCGACCGCATGATCGAGCCCGGCCTGCGGGAGGACCTCTACACCACGATGATCGCAGTGTTCCTGCGCGGCCTGGAGGCGATTGCCTCCGAGGAGCCGACTGGGGCACCGGCCGCTGAGTAACTGATCAGTCGCCAGGCGTGCCCGGCTCAGGCAGCGTCGAGACCGCCGCGCCGAGAGGGCTGGCGCGGCGGTCTCTTACAAGATCTAGGACGCTGAACCTGACTCGGAATCCGAAGACCCAGAGCCAGAGTCGGAGCGGGCGGGGTGAACTCCCACCATCCGGAACACCGGGGCCGGGACCGGGTCGGGCGCGGCGCATCGCTTCCTAACGACTGCGATCTTGCCGATCAGCCTGACCCTCTCGCCCGCGGTGAAGCCTGTCGCTCCACCGGCGAAGCGGACCCGCAACGGCGCGGACTCGAACGTGTACGTAACGGTCGATCCGACGTCGCCCCGAGCCCGGTGACTGGCCCGGGTCACGTCGACGACCAGCGTGCCGGACCATGTGCCGTCGCCGTTGTCCGCCAGCGTCGATGCAGTGTCGGCATCGACCGTCCCACGCTCGACATAGGCGGCGCGGTGCGGGCTGCAGCGGTGGGAGTGCGACTGCCCGTTTCCGCCGGAGTGATTGCCATGTCCAGGATGTGCTGCGGCCGGAACGGCAATGGCCAGCGCGGCCGCGGCGGTTAGGACGGTTCCTGCTTTCAGATTGATATGCATGTGGCTTTGGTCGGCAGATTTTCCTGATATCCCAAGTTTCTGGGTATCGGGTAGACGTAGGCCCAGGGATTCGCCGTGCCCCGGCGGGTAACACCGTCCTGATGTCTGAAGAGCTCTCGGAGTTCAACCGGCTGATGGCCCTGTTGGACTATCCACTGTTCATCGTCACCGCCGCCGCGGACGGGCAGCAGGCCGGTTGCCTGGTGGGGTTCGCCTCCCAGGTCTCGATCCATCCGCCACGCTTTCTGGTCTGCCTCTCGGTCAAGAACCTCACCTATAGGGTGGCCTCCAGGGCCCAGGCTCTGGTGGTTCACCTCGTGCCGGAGGACGCCGATGAGCTGGCCGAGCTGTTTGGGGGCGAGACCGGGGATGACACGGACAAATTCGCCCACTGCGAGTGGCGCCCAGGCCCGGAGGGGGCGCCCGTGCTGACCGAGCTTCAGAACTGGTTCGGCGGCCGCATCATCGCTCGGCACGACCTGGGCGATCACCACGGCTTTCTCCTGAAACCGATTGAGGGACAGGCGGGATGCGCCGCCTCACAGCTCACGTTCCGGCGAGCCAAGCGGATCGAGCCCGGACACGAGCCCTAGGCAGCTGCGGGCCGCCAGTACCACCAACGCCCGGTTGATGGGGTAGAACCTGCTGATCGTGAGCGCCGTGGGTCGCCTCGACCGTTACCAGCGTCGGCACAAATGGTTGGGCCTGCCGCTCGCGGTCATCTACAAGTACGTGGACGACCGGGGGTCGTTCCTGGCCGCGCTGATCAGCTACTACTCGTTCGTCTCGCTGTTCCCCCTGCTGCTGCTCCTGTACAGCGTCCTGGGCTTCGTCCTGCAGGGTCATCCGGGGATCCGACACGACATCGTGCATTCGGTGCTGACCAATTTCCCGGTCATCGGGCCCCAGTTGAGCGCCAACATCGCGAGCTTCCAGGGCAGCGGCGTCGCCCTGGCCATCGGTGTCCTGGGCACCCTGTACGGCGCTCTGGGCGCGATGCAGGCCGCCCAGGTCGGCTTCAACCAGATGTACGGCGTCCCCCGAAACCGGCAGCCCAATCCGATCAGTTCACGCGTGCGCAGCGTGGGACTGCTGGCCCTGCTCGGAACCTGGATCCTGGTCTCCACAGGGATCTCGGTGATCCTTTCGACGGCCAACGAGATCTCGCATGAGATCGGTCCGGCCGTGAAGGTGGCCGGCTACCTCGTGAACTTCGTGGTCAACGTCGGCCTGTTCAGCGTGGCATTTCGGCTGCTCACCGCGCGGGAGTTCCGCCTTCGTCGGGTGTTGACCGGAGGGATGGTGGCGGCCGCACTCTGGATGCTCGTGCAGGGGTTTGGCAGCGCCTTCATCTCGCACACCTTCAAGCACACCGATCACCTGTACGGCGTGTTCGCCATCGTGCTCGTGACCCTGGCCTGGATCTATCTGCAGGCGGTGATTCTGATCGTCTCAGCGGAGCTCAACGTGGTGCTGGAGTACCGGCTCTGGCCGCGATCTCTTCTCACCCCGTTCACCGACAACGTCGAGCTGACGGACGCCGACCGCAGGGCCTACCGGCTATACGCGAAGACGCAGCGGTTCAAGGGCTTCGAGACGGTGACGGCCGAGTTCAAGCCCATGGCCGAGCCGCCGCCTCCTGACCCCGTCGCCGAGCCGCCGCCTCCTGACCCCTCTCAGGGCGAGGAGGCCCGGCCGCGCCAGCCCGATGACGCGGCCAAGCGTCCCGTCAGCCCGTAAATCCTCGGGACTTCCTGGGCTTGTGGCTGGGGTGCTTGTGGTGGCTTCGGCTGCGGCTCCGGTTTCGCTTACAGGACGTGACCTTCTTGCCGTGCACCGTTCTGGTCACCCTGTGCGTGCCCTTGCGGCAGTGGTGTTGGTTTGTGGGGCCACCGGGCCCGTGACCGCCCGGGTGGTGATGACCGCCGCCGGGCTTGTGACCGCCCGACGTCTTGGTGAACGTGTACGTCCAGTCGCTGCGGCCATACGTCGAGATCAGGAGCTTGTTGGCGTTGCCCGGGGCCACGCGGAGCGTGAACACGGGGGCCGCCGGGAGGCCCTTGCCGAGCACGGCATACGTCGGTCCTCCGCGCCGGGATGCCGCGGTCCCGCCTGACTTCTGGATGAACACTCCCAGGTCGGTGGCCACGATCAGCTTGCCGTCATGGACGGCGGTCCAGTTGGCCGAGACATCAGGCAGGTTGCCCGTGATGTTCGTGAAGTGGTCGCCGTGGTCGTGGGATACGAACACGTGCCCCACGCCGACGTTGGCCACGCTCTCGCCGAACGAGCCCGGCGGGATCCAGCGCCGCCCGTAGCCACCCAGCGTTACGTAGACGGTGTTGGGATTGTTCGGATCCTCCTGGATCGAGTTGATGTAGCGCTGAGGGAGCTTCCCGTTCGCCGTGTGGCAATCGCTGCACAACCCCTTGGCCTTGTGCCAGCCGTTCGAGGTCCCGATCTTCGGCGGTTTGCTGCCGCCGACGTTCGTGGCTATGCCGTTGGCGAACGGAATCTTCTGTGTGGCTGGATCGCAGTAGCCGCAGTAGGCCACGTACTCGTTGGCTCCTCTCACGGCCAGGGCCGAGGGAATGTTCGGAGCGCCGTTGGGCGAGGGGAGCGTGGACAGGTCGTACACGGTGTTGAACGGGACGTTGACGACAGCGCAGTTGTTGGCGTTGCCGCCATCTGGCGTGGTGCACGGATCGGCGAACGCGTGAGTGGCTTCCTGGATCTGGGTGCACCCGACCAGCAGGTGCCCGGGTATCGTCGGATCCTGCTCGATCGGAGTCGCAAACAGGGCTGTGTCGGACGCTCCGCAGTCACCCGGCGTGATGCCGTACCAGCTGTTGCCCCCATCCACGGTGAGGCTCGGCTGGCCGTACGTGTACTCCTCCCAGATCTGCTTGCTGTTGTTCGGATTGATCGTGGTGTAGAAGCCATCGCCGCCGAAGATCTCCGACTCATTGCCGTTGGGGGAGATCTTCATCTCGCCGTTGTCCTGGAGGCCGGAGACGATCGTCCCGTCCTTGGCCATCCCGGCGTCATAGGGCTGCAGGGCGGACATGGTGGTGTTCAACCCGTTGCCCCAGCCGTTGTTGCTGAAGTTCTGGCCTTTGGCCGCGTGCTGGGAGAACGCGCCGCCGTCTGAGCCGATCAGCAGCGTGACGCCGCCCTTGCCGTCAGGGATCAGCGCGGAGGCGTGCTGGTCCGGGTGCGTGGTGGAGCCCGGAATCGGCCCGCCCGTGAACGGGTTGGGGTTGCACGGTCCGATCGAGATCGCGACTGGGCCGACGGCGCATGCGTTCCAGTACCGGCCGACCACCGCCCATGAGTCGGGTGGCTGCGTGGCGAACGGGGTGGTCAGGGGAAGCGCGCCGATCCCGGGTCGCGGATTGTTCTGCCACACCTCCTCGAGGCCGAACAGCACACGGGTGGGATCTCCCGTGGCGGCGTTGGTGGCCGTGGGGTCGGCCTCGACCCAGAGGTTGTACCACGCCTGGATGCCGGGGTTGTAGCCCACCTGGTCGCCGATGGAGCTGTTGGTGCCGGGCTGCTTGAGCTGGGTGTAGTCCATGATCTTCGTCCAGGACTTGCCGAAGTCGTACGAGGCATACATTCCGTCCAGAACCGTGGCCGCCCCGTAGGCCTGGATGACGGAGTTGCAGCCGGTGGGAACCGTGTCCAGGACGTCCTGGCAGCCGTTGAACTTCCGGGCGTCTTCCACCAGGGCGTAGACCGCGTCCGAGGTCTGGTGCGGTCCGTGGGCCACGGCCAGCGCGGTGCGGCCGAACACCGGCGTGGGCGGGAGGTTCACCCCGCCCCCGCCGGCCGGGATATAGGAGAAGGATCCTGGCTGGCCGGTCTTTGATGTGTAGAGCCCGTTGCGCGGCGCCTGCAGGCAGTCGGTCTTCGCGCCGTGGAGCGTGCAGCCTGACACCGGGTTGCCCTTGGCGTCGACGTCGATCTTCTGGCCCGCTCGCCAGCCGACGGCCGCGATGACGGACCCGGCCGGCCCGTTGGATGTCTTGGTGGGCTTGACGATCACGTCGCTGACAGCGTTGGCGAAGAAGCACAGGTGACTGGTCGTGTTGCCCTTGCAGTTGGGCTTGTAGCCCGGGGGCGAGGTGGGCAGGTTTTCGTTGTGGAACGAGACCCCTCCGTCGGTGGAGCGGAACAGGCCCTTGCTGGTGGCTGCGTACACGGTCTTGCCGGACGACCCGACCGGCGAGACGACGACCTTGAAGCTGAGGATCTGCTCAGGGACCCCGCGGGCCCGGTGCCAGGTGGCGCCGTCATCGCTGGAGTAGTAGATGCCGATGCCGGCTATCCCGTCCCCGCCGAACGAGTTGTCGCCCGTCCCCACGATCACCCGGTGAAGAGGTACGTCGTAAGCGATCGCGCCCACGGTCTGTGTGGGCAATCCGTTGCCGATGGAATGCCAGCTCCCTCCGGCATTGCGGGTCTCCCAGACCCCTCCCACGACCGGCGAGGCGAAGTAGCGCCCGGCGTGGGTGGGGTCGAACGCATAGCTTGAGATCCGGCCTGACAGCGTTCGGAATCCCAGGCCGCCCACATTGCTGTAGTTGCCGTTCTCGGCGCTCGCCGCGGGGCACGCTTTGCTGCCCGTCGTCTGGGCGGCGCACAGCGGGGCATGCCCGGCCAGCTTCCACTTTCCGCCGGTACCTGAGAGGGTTCCGGCCGCGGGCATCGCCCGGCGCTGGCTCACCGCGTGCAGGTAGGCGCCCGGCGCCGTCTGAGTGAACGGGGCCGTCTCGCGGGCCGCCAGCTCGGTGCTGCTCGTGAAGAGGTCCCGGAAGGTCTCGGGGCCGCCGAGGCGCTGGCACGGCTGAGCGTCGCCGCTGGAAGCGCCCTGGTCGCCGTCACCCTCCTTGCTGGGATCGTCAGCCGGCACCGTCCCGAAGTGACAGCGCAGATCTACCTGGGCATGCCGGACCAGCGCACGGCCTGAGCCGCCACCGGCCAGGGTGATGGCCAGCGCGGCCGCCACAACCGCGGCCAGGCCTCCCAGAGCCATGGCGAATGTCCGTCGCGAGCGCGAGGTCCACAGTCGACGCATCATGTTTCTCCCCTGGCTGTTCTCGGAAATGGCTCTGGGCCCTGGTCCCACAGGGCGCGAAATACCGTACCTGCTCGTCATCCGGTACGCGGCACTTCTGCCCGAATTTCGACCCCGTCGCAACGTTCCGCTGGGTGCCGTGATTTTCAGCCGCTTCCGGGGTAGGGCAGAGGGATGCACAGCGTCGTCCCGCAGCCAGGCGAGGCTCCGACTCCGGCGGTCCCGGACGCTCCGGTTTCCCCGGCCGTGCCGGACCCTGGAACCCCGGCCGATCCTGAGGAGCCCGCCACGGTCCCGGCCCCTGAGGAGCCGCCCACGCCGGCGGTTCCCGAGCCCGGCCCTGACGAGCAGTAGCTCGCAGCTAGGGCCCCGCGGCGTCCAGGATGATCTCGGCGACCTCGGCGGGTCGCTGCTGGTGAAAGACATGGTGGCCGCCCTGTAGCTCCACCAGTTCAGCGTGCGGTATCTGACTCGCCAAGCTGCGCGCTGACGCTATCGGGACGATCCGGTCGGCGGTGCCGGCCACGATCGTCGTTGGCACTCCAATCTCGGCCAGCCTCGTCTCCAGGACGGGAAGCTCCCGCACGAGCATCCGCTGCTCGGCCGCGAACGAGCGCCAGGCGCGAGGGCTCGCCAGCCGCCCAGACCATGCGCGCAGGTACTCCGGAGCGACGCCCAGCCGGGCCGCCAGGGCCTGCCGGACCGGCCTGGCGGCCAGCACGCCCCCGGCGGCGGCCAGCGAGGCTCCGCTCAACAGGTCCCCCAGGACCGGGGCGGCCAGCAGCCGATCAAGCGCCGTCAGCGACTGCTGGTTGGCGGCCGGAGCCAGCAGGATCAGGGCGGCGACGCGGTCGGGGTGTGTGGCGGCCACCCAGGCTGCCACCGCTCCGCCCAGGCTGTGCCCCACCACGACAGCCTGTTTCAGGCCGGCGTGATCCAGAGCGCGGATTGCCGCCCGCGCGTTCCCCTCCAGCCCGGTTGGCGAGCTATCTGGACCCCAACCGGGCCGCCGAATGGCCAGGGTGTCGGCCCGCGGGCCGATCTCGGCGACCACGGCATCCCAATCGCGCGGGGTGCCGGGTTGGCCGTGGAGCAGCAGGATCGGATGGCTGGCACCCGGCACGAATTCGCCGAGGCTTTCTCAGGGGGCGCCAGGTGGACCGGAGTGTCCGGTGGCGTCTGAGCCGTCCTCGTTCGCGGCCCGTCCGTCGCGGCCCACATATCCGTCCTTGCCACCGGCCACGACCACGATGGCGTCGTCCTGGCCGGCATTGCGCATGCCTCGCGGAGTGCTCGGGCTGATGCGTACCAGTCCGCCCGGGCCGAGGGTGTGCGTGCTTCCGTCCCCGAAGCGGAACTCCACCTGACCCTGGTGGACGAAATAGGTCTCCTCCTGCTCGTCGTGATAGTGGATCCCGGTCTCATAGCCCGGCGGGAGGACGAGCGCGTTGATCCCGAACGCGGTGACGCCCAGCTCGCGGCGGATCTTGCGAAACCCGTAGCCATCACCCATCTGATCCAGAGTGGACAGCGCGTATCCGTCACCTTGCTGCGGCTCGGTCATCGCCGGAGATCCTAGTGCGGGATCGGGCCACGCGCCGTAAGAGCTGGAGGGCTATGAACAGCATCAACCCTGCGAAGGCCAGCTTCAGCGCGTGCTGTCCAAGCACGTTGGCCGCGGCCACGCCAGCCACCACGCCCGCGGCCGAGAGCAGGCCCACCAGCAAGCCGTCCCGGAGGCGCACGTTCCCGTACCGCCACTGCTGCAGGGCTCCCATCGCCGCCACCGGGATGATGGCCAGCAGCGAGGTGGCCTCGGCCTGGACCTGGGACAGGGAGGCGGCCAGGGTCAGGGCGGGGACGAACAGAATTCCTCCACCCACGCCCAGCAGGCCGCTCACCACCCCTCCCGCGAGTCCCATCAGTGCCGCCACGATCATCGGACGCTTCCTCTTTGCCGGTCGGTTGTCAGGACAGGATCAGATCGACGGCCACGCCGATCAGCAGCCCGGCGAACAGAAGTGAGATGACGTCCGGGCGCACGCGCTGTTGCAGCCACGTTCCCATGAGCGCTCCGGCCACCGCGGGTCCGCCGACTAGAAGCGCGCTGGCAGGCCTGACATTCCCGTAGACGCCCTGAACGATCGAGGCCACCGAGGCCACGATCACGATCGCCACCAGGGACGTCCCAGTGGCGGGTCGCTCCTCGTAGGCCAGCCACAGGATCAGCAGCGGGACGATGATGCTGCCGCCGCCCACTCCAAACAGCCCGCTGAACAAGCCCGCCGCCGATCCGGTTACGGCCAGCTTCACCGTGCGCGGCCCCACCATGAGGGGCATACTAAAGGCGTGACGTCAGCGCTCCGATCTGAGGCGCTCGCGGCGCTCCGTGACGACCCGGCCCACGCGGCCATCCTCTTGGACATCGACGGCACGCTGGCGCCCATCGCCGCCGAGCCGTCGGAAGCGCGCATTCCGGCGGCGACTCGGCAGGTCCTGATCGACGTGGCTCGTCGCTATGCCGTCGTGGCCTGCGTCAGCGGTCGCCGGGCCTCCGAAGCCCGGGCCATGGTCTCCATCGGGACGATCTCCTACCTGGGGTCCCATGGCGCCGAGCTCCTGCGGGCCGGATGGACCGAGCCCGCGCTCGACCCGCGACTGGATGACTGGGCCAGGCGCATTCAGGAATTCGGGCGCCAGGTCGATGCGGCCGACCTGCGCCGCCGCCGCGTCCGGCTGGAGGACAAGGGGGCGATCGTGGCCTTCCACTGGCGCGGCGCCGGGGACGAGGAGGCTGCCCGGGCGGCCATCGACGCCATCGCCGCCCGCGCTGAGTCCGTTGGGTTCCGGACTCACTGGGGGCGCAAGGTCCTGGAGGTCCGACCTCCGGTGCAGTTCGACAAGGGCGCTGGCGTGGCGACGCTGCTGGAGGGCACGGACGTTCAGAACGCCCTCTACGCGGGCGACGACCTGACCGACCTGGATGCATTTCGCGCCATCGCTCGCCTGGCTGAGGAGGGACGCATCAGGCGGGCCATCCGAGTTGGTGTTCGATCAGAGGAGGGGCCTGAGGTGATCATCACCGAGGCCGACCTCATCGTGGCGGGCCCCGACGGCGTCCGGGAGCTGCTTGCCATGCTTGTGGGTGACTGACCGATGCGTTTCACCGAGTTCCTGCGCACCACGGTTCTGATCAGCGCTGGCGCGGCCAGCGCGTTGGCGGCGGTCACGGTGGCCGGCGCATCCGGAAGCGGAGATGATCTCGTGGTGCCGATCGGTGCCGGCTGGTGGGTGCTGGCCGGACTGATCGGCGTCTGGATCGGGAGGCGGGGCGAGACGTCGCCGCCCATCGCCACGCTGCTGGCCAGCGCGCGCATGCAGCCCTCGCTTCCGGAGCTGAACCCGACCCGCACCGTCCTGAACCGGCTGTGGCCGCTCCTGCTCTCCACGATCGGTGCCGGAGCGCTGGCCTTCGTCGTCCCGCAGGTGCCGACCGTGGCCACCGGCTTCGCGATCATCTGGGCGCTGGCCTGGCGACGGCAGGCGAGCGCGGTGATGGCCATCGAGGAGCGCGACGGCGCCAGGTTCTACGTTCTTCGAACCTCTCCCATCCGGCCGATTCAGCTCGTCCGCACGCCCTGGCTGCGCTCGAACCTGTTCGAGCTCAACGGGTCATCTCGTAGCCAGCGGGCGCGTCCCAGGGCGTAGAGCCCCCGCGGCTTCAGCTTTCCGCAACATCGCTCTGCCTACGATTGCGCTAACGCGCCGACAGCGCCGACAGCGCCGACAGCGCCGACAGCGCTGACCGCGCTGACCGCGCCGAGCGCCCCGCCCCCGATGACCGCTCCTGGCTACATCCCCAGCCCGTCCAACACTGGCTTCAGCATCGGGCCGCTGTTCGTGCACGCCTACGGGCTGGCCTATGTGTTCGCGGTGATCGCCGCGATCCTGATCACGCGCTGGCGCTGGACCCGAGAGGGTGGTGACCCCAAGCTGCCCCAGCAGTGCGCGGTCTGGGCCTTTCCGGCCGGGCTGATCGGTGGCCGGATCTACTTCCTCATCACCACTCCGAGCCAGGTGCCGTCGCAATGGTGGGGCCCGTTCGCGGTGTGGAAGGGTGGGCTCGGTGTCTGGGGCGGGATCGCCGCCGGCGCCGTGGTGGGGATCTGGTACGTCCGGCGGCGGCTGTCCAGGGAGGACGTCCGGCGCTTCGCCGACGCCGCCGCCCCGGGGCTGCTGGTTGCCCAGGCCATCGGCCGGATCGGCAACTACTTCAACCAGGAGTTGTTCGGCGCGCCCTCCAACCTGCCGTGGGCGCTGAAGATCGACCCGGCACACCGCCCTCCCGGATACCACCGCTTCGCGATGTTCGAGCCCACCTTCCTGTACGAGATGATCTGGGATGTCTCTCTGGCGGGCCTTCTCATCTGGCTGGGCAACCGGCGCACCATCAGGCCCCCTGGCATCTTCGCCCTGTACGTGGCCGGGTATTCGGGCTTCCGGGTGTTTGAGGAGACGCAGCGGATCGATTACTCCAACTACTTTCTGGGGATGCGGTTGAACTTCTGGATCGCGCTGGTCCTGTGTCTGGGCGGTCTGCTCTGGTTCGTGGCCATCCAGCGCGGATGGCGCATCCACCGCCGTTCGAGCAGCGGTCCTCACAGTCCGGCCACAGCGGGGCCGTGGTGATGAGCGCCTTCGGGTTCATCTCCAGCCCCTCTGAGGCCGGGTTCCACATCGGCCCCCTGTTCGTCCACGTCTACGGGTTGTCGTACGTGGTGGGGGTGGGGGCCGCGATCCTGCTCACGCGAGAGCTCTGGAAGCGGGAAGGGGGCGATCCCAAGCTACCTGCCGAGGTCGCGCTGTGGGCCTTCCCGGCCGGGCTGATCGGCGCCCGGATCTACTTCCTGATCACGACCCCCGGGCAGATACCGCCGCATTGGTGGGGCCCGTTCGCAATCTGGAAGGGGGGACTGGGAAGCTGGGGTGGAATCGCCGCCGGCGTGGCGGCCGCGATATGGGTGCTGCGGCGGCGACTTGACCGGACCCAGGTCCGCCGCTTCATGGACGTCGCCACGCCGAGCATCCTGGTGGCCACGGCCTGCGTGCGGGTGGGCAACTACTTCAATCAGGAGCTGTTCGGCAAGCCGAGCGCGCTTCCCTGGGCGCTCAAGGTCGATCCCGCCCACCGACCGCCGGGCTATGTCCGGTTCGCCACGTTCCAGCCCACATTCCTGTACGAGATCATCTTCAACCTCATCTTCGCGGCAATCCTCATCGGGCTTGTGCGGAGCCGTCGAATCCGGCCGCCCGGAGTGTTCGCACTGTACGTGGCTGGATACTCGGGCTACCGGATCTTCGAGGAGACGCTGCGGATCGACTACTCCAACTACATCCTCGGGATGCGGCTGAACTTCTGGATCGCGCTGATCCTGTGCCTGGTGAGCATCGCCTGGTTCGTGGTCATCCAGCGCCAGTGGCGGATCCCATGGCCCTGGCGCCGCCAGGGAGCGGCCGCTCAGCGGCGGGCATAGGTTCCGGTCACGCTGCCGACCGCGATCGCCCGGCTGCCCCGCAGCGCGGTGATCGTGATCGCGTAGTGGTGAGGCGGGCCGCCGCGGGGCGGGCAGGGTCCGCGGTACCCGATGCTGCCAAATCCGTTGCGTCCCTGAACGACGCCGGCCGGCAGGTGGCCGGCGGGCAGGCCGAGGCTCGATGCGGGGATCCGGTTCAGCTGCCAGTGGATGAAGTTGCCCCCCGGCGCGTCAGGATCGCGCATCACGAGCGTGAGCTGGGTGGTGTGGCTGGGCACACCGGACCAACGCACGGGCAGGGAGATGTCCGCCCCGTCACATGTGAAGCGCCGGGGGATCCGCGTCCCGTGGACAAAGGCCGGGCTGCTCACGATGACTCGGGGCAACAGGGGGGCCGAATTGCCTCCGCCACCGCAGCCCGCGAGCACGAGCACGCCTCCGCACATGAATATGGAAATAGCTTTCATCGGTGGCGGGGTCGCAGCGCTTCGACCTCAGCCCAGGGCCGGGTGTTCACCACCTGCGGCGAGTCCAACCAGGCCCGGCGTGCCGTCGCGATCCCATACCGAGCGACCCTGAAGCCCCTGACCCGGTGGGCGTCGCAGTTGATCACGATGCCCACGCCCGCCGTGGCGGCTGCCCGAGCGTGCACGTCGTTCAGGTCACGGCGGTCGGGGCTCGAGTTGATCTCCAGCATCGTCCCGGTTCGAGCCGCCGCCTCGAACACCCTCTCGGCATCGAAGTCATACGGTGGCCGTCTCTCGATCTTGCGCCCCGAGGGATGGCCGATGGCATCCACGAGCGGATTCTCGATGGCCTGCACGATCCGAGCCGTCATGGCCTCCGCGGGCATGCGAAAGGACGAGTGCACGCTGGCTATCACCCAGTCCAGGCTCTCCAGCAGCGTGTTGTCGTAGTCCAGCCCACCGTCCGGCAGGATGTTGACCTCTGAGCCGGCCAGCAACCGAATCCCCTCCACATCGATCGACCGGATGTGCGCCGCGTGTGCCCGCAACTGCTCCGGTGAGACGTGGCGGCCGAAGCCGAAGCTGGCCGAGTGGTCGGTGATGGCCAGGTACTCGTAACCGGCCTCCCGGGCAGCCTGGGCCATCTGCTCGATCGAGGCCGTGCCGTCGGAGGCCGTGGTGTGGCAGTGCAGGTCGCCGCGCAGGTCCTCCGCCGTGATCAGCTCAGGGAGCGCGCCGTCGGCGGCGGCCTCCAGCTCCCCCCGGTTCTCACGCAGCTCGGGTTCGATGTAGCCCAACCCCAGCAGCGCGTACACCTCCTCCTCGGTGGCACAGCGATGCGTCACGCCGGTCGCGTCATCCAGGACTCCGTATTCCGAGACGTGCAGGCCGCTGCGTACCGCCGCGTCCCTCAGAGCCATGTTGTGCTCCTTTGAACCCGTGAGGTGCTGAAGCAGGTTGCCGAACTGGTCAGGGGCAACGATCCTCAGGTCCACGCGCATCCCGGTGTGGGTTCTCAGCCGGGCCCCGGACTCGCTCGTGGCCGACGCCGACTCCACCAGCTCCAGGCCCGCCGCCGCCTGGACAAGTGCCCCGGGGTCGTGTGCGGTCGCGATCACGTCCAGATCCTTGACGCTGTCAGTCCAGCGCCGGGCCGATCCCGCCAGCTCGACCCGGTCCGCCGCCGGGTCGGCCCGCAGCGCATCAACCAGTGCCTCGCCCACGGCCCGGGCGCGGTCCAGCACCACGCGCTGGCCGTGCGCTCCCGCCTCTGCCGACGCGATCCCCGCCAGGATCGCCTCCTCGGCCTTGGGGCCGAATCCCTTGAGCGCGCGGATGCGCTGTTCCTCGGCGGCGGTCCGAAGCGCCTCCAGCGAATCGATGCCCAGCTCGTCGAACAGGCGCCGGGCTCGCTTGGGTCCCAGCCCGGGCAGCTTCGTCATCTCGATCAGGCCGGCGGGGAACTTGGCCCTCAGCTTTACCGCCGCGGGTATGGCACCGTCGCTGGCCAGCGCCACCACCTTCTCCTGGATCGTCTGGCCGATTCCTGGCAGCTCCGTGGCCCGGCCCTCCAGCGCCAGAGCGGTGACCGACACCGAGGCATCCCGCACCGCCTTGGCCGCGTTGCGGTAGGCCACGATCCGGTGGATGATCGCCCCGTCAAGCTCGTACAGGTCCCCCAATTCGTCCAGAGCGGCGGCGATCTCGGCATTGGTCGGATTGCGAGTGGCGCTCACGGGGTTGAATCTATACGGCCCGACCGACCCGCTATACTTTCTGAAGCAGCCCGAACCAGATCAAGGAGCCCTCATGGCAGGCACCGTCTCCGAAGTGACAGACAACAACTTCCAGGCCGAGGTAATCGAGTCAGACGTCCCTGTGCTCGTCGACTTCTGGGCTCCGTGGTGCGGACCGTGTCGGATGGTTGCCCCGGTGGTGGAGGAGATCGCCCAGGAGCGCGGTGAGCAGCTGAAGGTGGTCAAGATGAACATCGACGAGAACCAGAACACCGCCATCCAGTTCAACGTCATGTCGATCCCGACGCTGATCGTGTTCCGCAACGGCGAGGTGGCCAAGACCGTGATCGGGGCCTACCCGAAGCGCAAGCTGGACGCCGAGCTGGAGCCGGTGCTGGCGTAGCGCTCGCTGCGCGACGCGCTCACCCAGCCGAGACCCGGCTGACCCCCACCCGCAGCTCTCGCCCGTCGACCATGACCGGCGAGGTGTCCGGCAGCTCCTCATAGGCCATCGAGACGGCCAGCGTCTCTCCGGCGATGTAATCCTGGTGCGCCTGGGCGGCCTCCAGCAGGCCGGCGTCCCCACCCAACGTCAATCCGATCCGGTCGCTGACGTCCAGGCCGGCGTCCTGACGGGCCAGCTGCACCGCTCGCACCACATCCCGCGCCCAGCCCTCTGAGCGCAGCTCGTCGTCGATGGCCAGCTCCAGCGCCACGGCGTGGGCGCCCTCGCGCTCCACTTGGTAGCCGGCCAGGGGCTTCATGGCCACGAGCAGGTCCTCGGCGCTCAGCTCGTGGTCGTGCCCTCCGATCGAGATGCCGACGGGGCGTCCCTCGCCCAGGGCCTCGGCGACGGCCACCGGATCGAGGCCCGTGACGGCGTCGGCCGCCAGCGGCATCTGCTTGCCAAAGCGCGGCCCCAGGGTCCGGTAGTTGGGTTTGACCTCCAGTTCGCCCAACTCGTCGGCCTGAGTGACGAACCGCAACTCGTGCACGTTCAGCTCGTCCCGGACCAGCTCGCCGAGCCGCTCGATGGCGCCACGCTCCACCCCGGTGGCCACGACGACCGCCGCCCGCAGGGGCTGCCGAAGCTTGACCTTGGCCTGCGCGCGGGCGGCCAGTCCCAGGCGTACGGTCTCCCTGGTCACGGCCATGGCCGACTCGAGCTCGCGGTCCCGGTGGCCCGGTTCCGGGAAGTCCGTCAGATGAACGCTGGGTTCGCGGCCATCCAGGTTGTCGTAGATCTCGTCGGCCATGAACGGAGTGAACGGAGCCAGCAGCTTGGCCACCGTCATCAGGGCGGTATGCAGCGTCGCGAACGCCGCGGGGTCACCGTCCCAGAAGCGCCGGCGGGAGCGACGGATGTACCAGTTGGAGAGCTCGTCC
Organism: Solirubrobacteraceae bacterium; assembly: GCA_045805485.1. Classification (GTDB taxonomy): domain Bacteria; phylum Actinomycetota; class Thermoleophilia; order Solirubrobacterales; family Solirubrobacteraceae; genus Palsa-465. The sequence continues at coordinate 17,913 of JBJMLC010000011.1, forward strand.
ACGTAGTCTGAGATGGCCCGGCCTCCGGATGTCGCGTCGAAGTCGTCAAGCCGCTCCCGGACCACCTCAACGGTCGCGCCGAGGCGTGAGAGCACCCATCGGTCCAGGTCGTCGCTTACCTCGTGGCTCTCGTCCAGCGGCGGCTCGATCCCATTGGCGTTGGCGTACATCACGTAGACGCGGTAGGCGTTCCAGAGCTGCAGCAGGAACAGCCGGATCGATTCGCCGACCGCCTCGGTTGAGAAGTGATAGCCGTCCCAGGGCTGCTTGGAGGTGAAGAAGTACCACCGCAGGGCATCCGCTCCGTAGCGATTGATCACCTCCCACGGCTCGACGATGTTCCCCAGCGACTTGGACATCTTCCGGCCCTGTTCGTCCAGGAGCAGCCCCAGGCAGACCACGTTGCGGTACGAGGATCGGTCGAACAGGAGCGTGGACACGGCGATCAGCGAGTAGAACCAGCCCCGGGTCTGGTCCAGCGCCTCGCAGATGAAGTCCGCCGGAAAGCGGGTCTCGAAGTGCTCGCGGTTCTCGTGCGGGGCGTGGTATTGCGCGAAGGGCATCGAGCCAGAGTCAAACCACACATCGATCACCTCGGGGACCCGCCTCATACCGTCCCCGCAATCCGGGCATGGGAACTCGACGTCATCCACAAACGGCCGGTGCGGGTCCTGGAGCGCCACCCCTGACAGCTCACGCAGCTCCTCCAGGGACCCCACGACGTGCTGGTGTCTCTGATCGCAGCGCCACACCGGCAACGGAGTCCCCCAATAGCGCTCGCGGGAGAGCGCCCAGTCCACGTTCCCCTCCAGCCAGTTGCCGAACCGACCGTGCTTGACGTGCTCCGGATACCAGTTCACCGCCTCGTTGGCGCCCAGCAGCCGGTCCTTGATCTGGCTGGTGGCGATGTACCAGGATGGCTTGGCGTAATAGAGCAGGGGCGTGCCGCAGCGCCAGCAGTGGGGATAGGAGTGCTGGTAGGTCTCGGCGCGCAGCAGACGGTCGCGGTTGCGCAGATCCTCTATCAGGTCCGGATCGGCGTCCTTGACCCACCGTCCGGCGTACGGGCCGATCCGCTCATCGAACGCCCCGTCCAGGCGCACGGGGTTGATCACCTTCAGACCCTGTTGCTCTCCCAACCGGAAGTCATCCTCGCCGAAGGCGATGGCTGTGTGAACCAGGCCGGTGCCGTCCTCGGCCGTGACGAAGTCGGCCGGGAGCACGGTGTGTCCCTTCTCCCCGTACTCGGCCCCGGGGATGAAGTCAAAGGGTGGCTCGTAGCTCAGGCCGACCAGGTCGCGGCCCGGGAAGCGGTCAAGGACCTGAGCCTCCTCGCCCAGGACGCGGGTGACGAGCGCCTCGGCCAGGACCAGGACGCGCCCCTCGGACCGCGCCCTGACGTACAGCAGCTCAGGATCGATGGCCACGGCCGCGTTGGATACCAGCGTCCACGGCGTGGTCGTCCAGATCAGCAGCTCGTCGCCCGGCTGCAGCGGCTCACTCGGATCACGGACCGGCAGCCGGACGTAGACCGATGGGTCGGTGACGTCGCGATAGGCCCCCGGCTGACCGAGCTCGTGGCTGGACAGTGTGGTCTGGTCCCGCGGGCAGTAGGGAACGACCTTCAGCTTCTCGTACAGACGGCCCTGGTCGTGAATCGTCTTCAGCGCCCACCACACCGACTCCATATAGCCCGGGTCAAGCGTTCGATACGCGTCCTGGAGGTCGATCCAGAACCCGATCCGCTCCGTGAGCCGGTTCCAGTCCTCCACGTGGCTCAGGACCTTCTGGCGGCAGCGGGCGTTGAACTCCGCAATGCCGTAGCGCTCGATGTCGTCCTTGGTGGTGAATCCCAGCTCCGCCTCCACGGCCAGTTCCACCGGCAGGCCATGGCAGTCCCAGCCCCCCTTTCGCTCTACATAGAACCCGCGCATGGTCCGGTAGCGGGGGAAGATGTCCTTGAACACCCGGGCCAGGACGTGGTGGGTGCCCGGCGGCCCGTTGGCGGTCGGAGGGCCCTCGTAGAAGCCCCAGGGCGGTGCGCCCTGGCGGCGCCGGACCGACTCCGCGAACACGCCGCGTTCCCGCCAGCGCGCCAGTACGCGCTCCTCAAGCTCAGGGAACGAGGTCTTCGGATCGACCGGGCGATGGGGAGCGCCGCCAGGACGCGCGGTGTCGGCCATGGGCGCGTGATTCTATGAGCGGGCAGCCGCCCGCTCATGAGCCGAGGCGCCCGTCTCAGGCAGCCAGGGCCGTGACCGGCCCGGCCTGGAGCAGGTCCAACACCAGGTCACGAGCGGGCAGCGGCGTCTCGCCGAGCCGCACGACCGTGCTGGCCGGCGTATCCGGCAGCGCGTCCCGGTAGTCGCACACCGGCGGCGGGACCCGCATGCTCCTCACCGTGTAGACGATGCGGCCTAGCGTGTCCAGTGAGGACCGGCGGCCGGTCACGACCACCGCCCTCGGATCGAGGGCGCGCAGCGCTCGTCCCAGGCGGCTGCGCTCCACCGCCGGTGTGAGGCGTGCGGTACCCAGACCCGCGCGGCGCAGCAGCAGCTCCAGGGCCTGCGTATACAGGCCGTCGAGATCGCACGGCGCAGAGGCGTCGAAGATGAGCACGTCGGCGGCGGAGCCGGTGGGGCTGGCCTGGCGGGTCAGCGCGGCCAACCAGCTGCTGGCATAGCGCCAGGCCATCTCGTACTCGGCTGTGGGGCCGGCCGGATCGCCCAGCTCGGCCACGGCCGGGAGGAGGACCTCCTCCACGGTCCGCTCCACCGAGCGGAGCACCAGGCTCTCTTCCAGCAGGCGGTCTACCTGCTCGTGATCGAAGGCGGCGAAGGCCATGGTGAGCCTTGATGGCGAGGCCGGCCCGGCGCCCCGGCGGCGGGCCAGCGCGATGGCCGAGGAGATGTTCTGCGTCTCCGAGAGCGTCTGGCACAGCGCCTGGATCTCGTCGATGGCATAGCGGCGATGCCCGCCGGACGAGCGGCGAGGGCGGGGGTAGCCATATCGGCGCTCCCAGCTCCGGAGCGTGTTGGTGCTGACCCCCAGGATGCTGGCCGCGGCGGTGGTACGGATCATCTCCAGTTCTAATCGAGTGCTCACCGGCCGGGCGCAAGACGCGCAAGATCGCATTCATGCGTAAGGATGCGGGTGCCATGCGCCTGCGGCTCTACCACCACTCAGACGGCGCGCGCGTGGCCTACCGAGAGACGGGCGCGGGCCCGGCGCTCATCCTGCTGCATTCGCTGGGCCTCTCCCATCGGGAGTGGGAGCCGATCGTGTCCGCGTTGTCCAGGCGCTTCCGGGTGGTCCTCCCTGACCTTCCGCTCCACGGGGATTCCGAGGACCGGCCCCGCCATCCCTACACCCTGGAATGGATGGTGGACGTGATGGTGGGCTTCTGCCTGGAGGTCACCGGTCCGCGTCCACTTCTGGCCGGCCATGACATCGGGGCCGAGCTGGCCCTCCGGGCGGCCGAGGACCCGCGCCTGCCCGTTCCCCGCCTGGTGCTGATGCCCAATCGCCTGCACCGCCGGGACGAGTTCCCGGCCCGCCGGATGCTCTGGCGGAGTGCCTGCCGCGTGGCGGCCTTTCCGGGACTGGACCGGCTTCTTTCCCACGGCGCACCGCTGGTGTTCAGACCGTCCCTGGGTGAGCGCATGTCGGCTCAGGGCAATCCCGCGGCTCGGGACCTCATTCGCCACGCCTTCTCCGACGTGCGGGGGAACGGCAATCGAGCCCGATCCTGGGCCAGGTTCGCACGGCGCTGGCCTGCCGGCGCCCAGCGCAATCTGCTCGAGGTGTATCCACGCCTCGCCCTGCCGGTGCTGCTCCTGTGGGCCGAGCAGGACCGGGCCCACCCCCTGCTGGCCGCTCAGGAGGCGCTGGACCTCCTACCGGAGGCCCAGCTGCGGACGTTGCCCGCCACGGGCTTTCTGATGGCCTACGACGACCCGGTCTCGCTGGCCCGAGAGCTGATCGCCTTCTGCGGCTGAGCGGGGACGGCTCCCGGCGCGGCTGAGTCCGGGCCACTCTGGCCGGGCTGAGCGCAGACCCCTCCCGATCAGCACTGAGCGCAGACCCCTCCCGACCAGCACTGAGCGCTACGTTTTAGGACAGGCATCCAACACTTGGAAAGGACGGCGATGGGCGGTCAGGAACAGCAGCAGCTCTGGGGCAAGGAGACGACCAAGGCTGTGGCGAACTTCCAGATCTCTGGAGAGCGGGTGCCGCCGGCGGTGATCCACTGGCTGGGGGCGATCAAGGCGGCCTCCGCCCGGGTGAACGCCGAGCTGGGCCTCCTGGACGAGGAGGTGGCCGAGCGGATCGCGGCGGCGGGCGATCAGGTCGCGGCGGGCGAGCTTGACGACCAGTTCCCCATCGACGTATTCCAGACCGGATCAGGCACATCGTCCAACATGAACGCCAACGAGGTGATCGCCTCCGTGGCCGGCGACACCATCCATGCCAACGACCACGTGAACATGGGGCAGTCGTCCAACGACGTGTTCCCCTCGGCCGTGCATCTGGCGGCGCTTGACCAGGCCACAAACCAACTGCTCCCGGCGCTGGAGCAGCTCGAAGCCTCTTTCCAGGCCAAGGCCGAGCAGTTCAAGGACATCGTCAAGGCCGGTCGGACGCATCTCATGGATGCTGTCCCAGTGACCCTGGGGCAGGAGTTCGCGGGGTACGCGGCCCAGATCCGGCTGGGCGCTCGCCGGATCCGCAACGCCCTGGAGCAGGTGGCTCAGATCCCGCTGGGCGGGACGGCCACCGGAACCGGGCTGAACACCCACCCTGAGTTCGCCGCTCGGGTTCGGGCCCGGCTGACCGAGGAGTCGGAGCTTCCGGTACGCCCACCCGAGGATCCCTTCGAGGCTCAGGGCAGCCGCGACGCGCTGGTGGAGCTCTCCGGAGTCCTCAAGGTGCTGGCCGTGTCCCTGACCAAGATTGCCAACGACCTGGCCCTGATGGGATCCGGGCCCCGGGCTGGCATTGGGGAGCTGTTGCTTCCGGAGCTCCAGAAGGGGTCCTCGATCATGCCCGGGAAGGTGAATCCGGTGATCGCCGAGGTCGTCCTTCAGGTCAGCGCCCAGGTCATCGGCAACGACACCGCCGTGACCGTTGGCGGCCTGGAGGGGGCGTTCGAGCTCAACGTGCGTATCCCCCTGATGGCACGCAACCTCCTCCAATCAATCACCCTCCTCAGCACCGCCGCGCGGACGTTCGCCGAGAAGTGTGTCGACGGAATCGACGCCAACGAGGAGGGCTGCCGGCGCTCGGCCGAGATGACTCTGGCCGCGGCCACCGCCCTGAACCCCCACATCGGCTACGACAAGGGGGCCGAGATCGTCGAGGAGGCCGCCCGCTCCGGTCGTCCTCTGCGGGAGGTGGCCCTGGAGATGGGCGTCGATGAGGAGACGTACGACAAGGCGATGGACCTGCGCAAGATGGCCGCCGGAAACCTGTAGGGATGAGTGAGAGCGAAGCCGGCGCCCCGGCAGACGTCCCCCTGGTCGTAAACCTGGCCGATGCCCGGGCGGTGGGCAACCCCCGTCGTAGCCTCGCGCTCCTGCCGGAGGGTGAGCCGGGAATCTGGCCTGACACCGGAATCAACGTCCGGATCATGAAGCCCGGCCAGCCGAACTGCCGGTATCACTCTGAGCCCGTGCAGGAGGATTTCCTGGTCCTCCACGGCGAGTGTCTGGTCATCATGGACGGAGAGGAGCGACCGCTGCGCCAGTGGGACTTCGTGCACTGCCCGGCGGGCACCGAACACGTCTTCGTGGGGGCGGGAGACGGGCCGTGCGCGATCCTGATGATCGGCTCCCGCCGCCTTGACGAGCCGCACTATCCGGTCAACGAGCTCGCTGCCCGGTATGACGCCTCGGTCAGGGAGCCGACCCACGACCCCGCGCAGGCCTACGCGGACTGGGCCCACGAACCACGCCAGGACATGGAGAATCCCTGGCCGCTGGATCGGCCGACCTGAGGATTCATCCGCAGGCCAGGCGGGGGTTTGGCAGGGCGGCCGAGGCCTACGAGCGGGGCCGGCCGGACTACCCACGGGCGGCCATCGCCTGGCTCGCCAGGCGGCTCGAGCTGGGCCCCGGCCGGACCGTCCTGGATGTGGGGGCCGGCACGGGAAAGCTGACGCGAGCGCTCGCTCATGACGGCGCCACCGTGGTCGCGGTGGAGCCCGTGAACGAGATGCGGTCGGTCCTGGAGCGGGAGGTCCCCGGCGCCCAGGTGCTTGACGGCCGGGCTGAGGCGCTTCCGCTCCCCGCTGGGTCGGCGGATGCGATCGCCTGCGGCCAGGCCTTTCACTGGTTCGACGGACCGCGAGCCCTGGAGGAGTTCCATCGCGTGCTGCGGCCAACCGGGAAGCTCGGCCTGATTTGGAACCGCCGCGACGGGGCCCAGCCTCTGCAGCGTGCGATCGACGAGATCATCGAGCGCCATCGCCAGGGCCCGCCGGCCCATGACCGTCGCCAGTGGGCGCGGGCGCTTGACGGCAGCTCTCGGTTCGCGCCCGGCGACCAGGAGCTGTTCAGGTTCGACCAGCCGCTGGAGCCTGACGCGTTCGTGGATCGCGTGATGTCGATCAGCTTCGTGGCCGCCCTGGATGCCGGGGACCGAGATTCAGTCCAGGAGCGCCTGCGCGCGCTGGCCGCCGATCGGCTCGAGCCACTCCGCCACACCACCGAGATATTCGTCTACAGCCGGCTGGACTACGGGCTGAACATCGATGCTCCCGCCTGACTACGTCGCGACCGTCTCGGCGCCCAGGTCGGCCACGCCCCTGGCCACGTCGATCGAGTAATCGATCGGCACCACGATCAGGGAGGGGACGTCGAGCGCCAGCGCATCACGCAGCCGGGAGCCGACCTCATCAGCGCTGGCGCACCGCCACGCCGGCATTCCGAATGCCTCAGCAAGCGCGACGAAGTCCGGATTGCCGAAGCTCACGTCGAAGTGACGGCCGAACCGCTTGTCCTGCTTCCAGGCGATCGATCCGAACTCGCCGTTCTCCCAGATCACGTTGACGATCGCCGTCCGGAGGCGCACCGCCGTCTCCAGCTCCTGGCAGTTCATGAGAAAGCCACCGTCTCCGGAGACAGCGACCACCTTGCGCTCAGGGTGCACGAGCTTGGCGGCGATGGCCGTGGGCAGGGCAAACCCCATCCCGGCCAGGCCGTTGGCGATCAGCACCGTGTTCGGCTCCTGGGCCGGGAACATGCGCCCGATCCACAGCTTGTGAAGGCCGACGTCGGAGACCAGGATGTCCTGGCGTCCCAGCACCTGGCGCAACTCCCACAGCACCCGAGCGGGATGCAGCGGGAAATGGTCGTCGTCGCGACCCTCGTCGAAGGCGCGCATGACCATCCGGTGCAGCTCGCAGTCGAGCTCACGCTCGCTTGAGGGCCGGTGTGAGCTGCCGGCCAGCCGGGCCAGTACGTGGGCGACGTCACCGATCAGCTCCACCTCGGGCACGAAGAACTCGTCGATTTCCGCGGCCACGCTGTCGATCACGATGATCTGCTTGTCCCGGTGCGGGTTCCAGTGCTTGGGGGCGTGCTCCACCAGGTCATAGCCGATGGTGATCACCACGTCAGCGTCCTCGAAGCCGGCCATCTCGTAGTCCCGGGCCTGAAGCCCCACCGTCCCCATGGCATGGGGGTCCTCGTAGTCGACGACGCCCTTGGCCATGAACGTCTCGGCCACTGGGATGCCTGTGGTGTGCACGAACGCTCGCAGGGCCCGGCTGGCTCGCCCTCGGACGGCGCCGTTGCCCACCAGGGCGATCGGGTGCTCGGCCGCGTCGATCAGCTCCGCCGCCCGCTCCAGCTCCTTGCCTCCCGGCTCGGGCTGAACCGGCGCGCGGCGGGGTAGCGGTTGGGCATCGAGCGGTCGCGCCATCACGTCCTCGGGCAGTTCCAGATGGGTCGCTCCGGGTTTCTCGGATTCGGCCACCTTGAACGCCTTACGCACCACCTCGGGCACGATTTCCGGGCTGGACACGCGAGCGTTCCACTTAACCACGGGCCGCAGGATGCCGATCAGATCGATGTACTGATGTGACTCCTTGTGCATCCGCTCCAGGTCCGACTGACCCGTCAGGGCGACCAGGGGAGCGCGATCCAGGAACGCGTCAGCTACGGCTGTGACCAGGTTTGTGGCCCCCGGACCGAGCGTGCCAAGGCACACGCCGGCCCGGCCGGTGAGCCGCCCGTAGGCGTCGGCCATGTAGGCCCCGCCCTGCTCGTGGCGCACCGGCACGAACTGGACCGAAGAGTTGGCCAGGGACTCGCTGAGATCCAGCGTTTCTTCGCCGGGGATGCCGAAGACATACCTAACACCTTCCGCTTCCAAGCACTCCACGAACACATCCGAAGCTCTGCGCGCCATGATCGACAGGTATCTAACCGCAACGTCGCGGCCCCACACCCCGGGCGTGCGCCTGGTCTGGGCCGCGGCGCTGTCTTTCCTGGCTCTGGTGCCCACAGCTCAGGCCGCCTCGATGCTCTACATCAAGGGCGCGGGCGACGGGCACGGGATCGGCATGAGCCAGTACGGCGCCTACGGCTATGCCCAGCATGGATGGACCTACCGGCACATCCTGGGGCACTACTACCAGGGCACCGGGATTCGCACCACCAACCCGGGCCAGACCGTCCGGGTCCTCCTGGGCACAGGCCACTATGGGCCCCCCACGTTCACGGGCGCCAGCTCCGCCGCCGCGCCCCGGGCCGGCCGCCAGACCGTCGCCCTGTCAAGCGACCAGCACTACTCGCTGAAGGCGCTGCCCGGCGGCAACGTGGCCCTGTACGACAGGTCAGGCAAGCAGCTCATCAGCGTCCGGCCCCCGCTGGTGGTCGACGGCTCCGGACCGCTCAATTTCTATGGTCACGGTTCCTACCGCGGGTCCTTTGAGTTCCGGTGGGAGTCTGGGTTGCACGTGCAGACCGTGGACGCGGTGGGTCTGGATGACTATGTGCGCGGGGTGGTCTCGGCCGAGATGCCCTCCAGCTGGTCCATCCAGGCCCTGGATGCGCAGGCCGTGGCCGCCCGGACGTATGCCATCACCACGTCGGTCAGCGGAAATGGCTACGGCCTGTACTCGGACACCAGGTCTCAGATGTACCGCGGTGTTTCGGCCGAGACGTCCTCCACGGACGCCGCCGTGGCCAGCACCCAGCGACAGGTCGTCACGCTGCATGGCACGCCCGTTGTCACCTACTTCTTCGCCAGCTCCGGCGGCCACACCGAGAGCATTCAGTACGTCTGGCCGGGCGCCAGCTCGGAGCCGTGGCTGCGGGGCGTGGACGATTCCTACGACGACGTGGCCGGCAACCCGTACTACCGGTGGTCAGTGAGCATGAGCATGGGCTCGGCGGCGGCCAGGCTGGGCTCTCTGGTCAAGGGCACCTTCCAGGGGATCACGGTGACTCAGCGCGGAACCTCCCCGCGGGTGGTGGATGCCACCGTCCAC
>JBJMLC010000012.1:0-17844 GCA_045805485.1 Solirubrobacteraceae bacterium
AGATGGCCGCCGCCGGGCGACGTGTAGCCCTGCGTCCTGGCGCTGCTGGGGTCTGCGCCGACATAGAACAGGCGGAACCTCGGGGCCTGCGCGTCCCGAGCGATCGTGGCCCCATTGCCCTCAACGATGATCGTGCCGGCGACGGCCGGCAGGCCGTTGGGCCCATACCAATAGTTGTCGATCTTTTTGACGTCATAGAGGCAGCCGGCCCCCAGGCGGATTGTGTTCGTGCCGCCCGCGGAGTTTGCCTGGTGGATGGCCGCCCTCAGCGAGGCCACGTTGCCGCTCCTTCCCGCGCAGCCCGCGTTGAACGTCAGCGCCTGAGCGCCTGCCGATCCCAGGAGGAGCGTCAGCGCCACTCCGACGAGTACGGGCCAGGCCCTCCGGCTCTGTCTCCCCACAGACTGGAGTATCCCGCATCCGGTTGGTCCGCGAAGTTTGTCCAGTTGTGTCGACCTGTCCGACACGGAGGGACAGAGTTCCGCTGAGGGCCGGGTCCGACGGTGTCGGCACGCCTCCCGGCGGGTAGGCCACGGCCATGGAGGAACGCGAGTCCGATACCCAGGAAACCTTCGGGGACCAGCCGGCGCCGTCCACTGAATCTGACCAGAATCGCGAGGAGCCCTCGGCCCCTCAGGGCGCTGATGGCTCCTCAGGCGGCGGCTCATCAGGCGGCTCTGACCGCCAGCCGACCGAGGACCCGGGGGCCGCCAAGGAGGGCGGCCAGTCGACGGGCCACCCCGCCAACGCGGGCTGAGACCACGGGTGCGTCGAGCGGTCGCGGTGCCCTCCGGTGGCGCCGCTACGATCAGCCGCCCGTGCAGTACCCGGTCGAGAGCTTCAGCCAGTCAGAACAGGAACGCCTGCGGCCGCACTTCACGAACCTGGACCAGCCGGTGTTTGCGCTGGTCAACCTTCCTGAGACCGTAAAGGGCGCCCTGTTCGCCCGGTACTCGCGCTATCCCGGCACCCTGCGACGGCTGTTTCTGGAGGAGTTTGCCGACGGCCTCCCGGAGGCCTCTGAGCGGTGGGACAGCACCGAGGGCAAGCGAGCAGCCGAGCTGTACGAGCGGATATTCGTGGGCTACGGCGATGACTCGGTGGCCCAGCTGGGGGGTGCCCATGTGGCCTGCGAGTGGGTATCCAACATCCTGACGAAGATTCTCCAGCGCCCGCGGCTGGGCGCGTACCTGGAGCAGTCGACCCGGTACATCCCCTACGACGCACCACTGCCCGCCAACGGCGCTGGTAGCGCCGGCGGCTATCGGTACTACCGGGACCCGGATCTGGGGCCCAGCTACGCGGCGGCCATGGACGAGCTCTTCGCCACCTATTCCCGGTCGCTGCCTCGGGTGATTGCCTGGGCCGAGGAGGAGTTCCCCCGGGGAGCCGACGAGCCGCCCGCCGCCCACGCCCGGGCGGTCAGGGCCAAGGCACTGGACCTCCTCAGAGGGCTGCTCCCGGCGAGCTCGCTGTCCCACATGGGAATCTTCGCCACCGGCCAGAGTTATGAGCAGCTCATTCTGCACCTGCTGGCCCATCCGCTGCCTGAGGCCCAGCGTTACGGCCGCATGATCCTCAGCGAGCTTCAGGCCGTCATGCCGAGCTTCGTGACCCGGGTGGAGCGCCCGGAGCGCGGGGGGGAATGGATCAGCTACCTGGAGGCCCGGGCGGCGACCGGTCGGCGGTGGGCCGAGCGTCTGGGGTTGGCTGAGGAGGAGCAGGGCGACCACGGGCCGTCGGTCAGATTGACCCGGGTCCAGGGGGACGAGGACGATCTGCTGTGTGCCCTGCTGTTCGAGGCCGGCCCGTGCTCGGAGGAGGCGATCCGGGATGTGGTGGCCGAACTGGACGCGACGGAGCGCCGCCAGCTACTGGACGATCTGGTCGGCGCGCGGGCCAACCGGCGCTACCGCCCCGGCCGCGGCTATGAGGCGGTGCGCTACCGGTTCGAGATCGTCGCCGACTACGGGGCGTTTCGTGACCTCCAGCGCCACCGCATGCTCACCGTCCAGTGGCAGACTCTGACCCCGGACCTGGGGGCGGGCGTGCCTGAGCAAGTGGACCTGGCCGGCTGCGGCGATGACTACCGTCGCGCGCTGGAGGTCTCTCGGCAGGAGTACGAGCGCCTTCAGGACGCCGGTCTGGCCGAGGCCGCGCCGTATGCCCTCTGCCTGGGCTACCGGATCCGCTTCATCCTGGATTTGAACGCCCGGGAGGCCATGCAGCTGATCGAGCTGCGCTCAGGCCGGGAGGGTCACCCGAGCTACCGGGCGGTGGCCCATGAGATGCACGCTCAGATCGCAAGCGTGCACCCCGCGATCGCCGAGACGATGGTGCACGTCGATCAGCAGACCGAGCCGCGCTTGGAGCGCATCCTGTCCGAGATGCGCTCCCAGGCCCGCGCCGCCGGGGGCTAGCGGAGCGCCCGGAAGGCGCTCCTCACATCACCACCAGCGGCATCGTCACCGTCACCTGCTGGCGCGTGCTCGTCCGCCCGCGGTGGCGGGACTGGTAGACGACCACCGTGATCTTCCAGCTCCCCTTGTGCAGGCGCCGCAGCTCACGCATGGTCAGCGTGGCCGAGCCCCGGCTCATCCGCCCGTGCCCCAGGGCGGCCACCTGACCGCCTCGGCTGATCCGGATGCGGACCGGTCCGCTGACGCCCGCGCTGCGGGCGAAGGCCACATGGCAGGCAATCTTGCCCTGGTGGTGGCCGGCGAAGCGACAGGCAATCTTGGGCCGAGGGCGGGAATGGTTTTGACTGCGGGAGCTGGGCTCCTCGATAAAGCGCGTCTCGATCGTCCTGGTGTCGCCGTTCCGGCTGCGGACCACCCACGCGGCGATGTAGCGGCCGGGAGCCAGCCCGCTGACCGTGACGCCCCTGGCCGTGTTGGCGTTATTGGCCTGGAACACAGGCTTCTGGTGACCCACGCGCAGGATTACCAGGCCGACCTGAGCGCTGCCCGAGCTGGCCACGGCCATGGCCGTGAACCTGCCGTACAGCGTCTCGCCGTCAAGCGGCGAAACGCTAAATAGTTCGGCCACGTCCGTGAACGTCACACCGCCGCTGCGCTCATCGGTCTGAGCGAGGTCCTCAGCCGGCATGCCCGTGGCATCGCCACTGGCCGAGCACGTCTGGCCCGTCAGCGCCGCCCCGCCGACCAGGCTGCTGGGCTCGCCCGCCAGCTGACTGATGGGCGGGCTGGTCAGCGGACCGCCAAAGTAATCCCCCGGTGAGCAGGTTCCGCCGTCCACAAAGCCGGGGCCCTCTCCCAGGATGTGCACGCGCAGGCGCGCCACGTGCAGCGTGGTCAGCGTGGTGGCGCCGTTGGACAGCTTGATCGAGTCGCCGCCCCTGACGGACAACCGCTTGAACAACGCTCCGCTGGCATCAGCCTTGCCGTGCAGGTGCTGCGAGCCGTCGCTGAGGGTGTAGCGCTCTCTCGGGACGAGGCCCAAGCACTCCGCGGCCTGGCTGGCCAGGCTGGTGGCACACCTCGGGAACCCGGTCGGCTTGAAGCCCGGCAGGTTCCCGGAGAAGTCGGCAACCGCATCCGGCTCGCCCACGGGCACGGTCAGCTTGACCAGGGCCCCGTTGGGGTTGCCGCCGCCGGGCCGGTCGGTGCCGAAGAAGGCTCGGTTGTCAATGGAGCTGGCGGTGACATGGTCGCCCTTGGTCACCGGAGAGCCCAGCGGGACGCGGGCCGCGTCGCTCACGGTCCCGCAGAAGTTGGTGGCCGGCTCAGGCCCCGGCGCCCCCGCGTAGGTCAGGAGCCCGGCCTGGAAGCACGGGAGGAGCGTGAGCGATGGTGCTCCGCCGAGTGTCTTGTCGTGGTTGGTCAGGGCGCTGCCCTGATCCAGGGCGGTCCAGCCGGTCCAGCCGGACAGGATGAACGGATCGCCGCCGTTCCCGGTCAGGATCACCTGGTTGCGCGGCGCCTTGGGGCCTGAATAGTTGACGTCGATCTGATCACGGTCGTCCCCCACGGCGTGCCGGCCGGACAGCGTGACCGACCAGCTGCCGTTGGCCTTGGTCGTGCCCGACCCGGTGGCCACGGTCACAGGGCCACCACCAGCGCCGGCCCTGACCAGCTTGACCGTGACGTGGATACCCGCGGTCGCATTCTCCGTGTTCCCCCGCACGAGCGAGCTGAACTGCGTCAGGTTGACCTGGGGAAGCGGCAGGGGGCTCGACGTCTTGACGCTGGACTGAACGCAGCCGTGGTCGTTGTTGGACCACATCTCCTGGATCAGGTACTTGTGGCCGTGGACCACCTGGTTGAAGGGGGCGTGGTCCGGACCCGCGTACCCGAGTGGAGTGCCCCGCTCAGGCGCCAGGTCGCACTTGTCCGCCATCTCGAAACCGTTGGGGTCCATCCATCCCACACCCGTCGGATCGGTCATGGCCTCGTTGACCTCGTGGGCTACCACGTCTATGGCCAGCTCCGCGTCAGGATTGCCGTTGGGGTCCTGGCCGCTCGGGAAACCACCAATCTCGATGATGGGATCGATGCCGATGCCGTAGATGGTCACCCCGTGCTTGTGGAGGTTGGACAGGGAGTGGTAGCCGGCAAACGCGCTGGTCCCGCATATCCCCTCCCCGGCACACTCGTCCACGTTGGGTGGCGTGAGCACGTACCACAGGTCATGCAGGCCACGGCTGCCCCCGGTCGACTGGATCAGCCTGTCCACCTCTGCCTGCACCTCGGCGTCGGTGATGCAGGCGGGGATGGACCCCGGCGAGATGCACCGGTGGGTGGGATAGGGATGCGTGTCGAGGATCGAGTCCGAGGCCGCGTTGTAGTGGATCGTGTTGTTTCCGGACGTCACTCCACCGAGCGTGGTGCCCCAGCTGTACTGCGGCTCCACCGTGAACGCGTTGCAAGCGGCAGCTGTGCAGCCCCCGCCGGCAGTGCCCGTGCTGGCGGCGGCGACATCGGTCAGGTACTGCTGCACGAGGGCGATATAGGACTTGGAGCCCGCAGGCGCTCCCGAGAACGTGTACCCGGGAGGCGCCCAGAAGATCGTGTGGACGGTGACTCCCCCGGTCATGGTCTGGCCGCCGTGGTAGGTGACGGGGATGTAGGCGAGGCTGGGGTCGGACTGGTAGTTGTGATGGCCGAAGGGCGGGATCAGGCCCAGGGCGTTGCCCACCCTGGGATGAAAGACCTTGCCTGGACTGGAGGCGGCCGCGGTGGAGGCCAGTACGCCTGACATGAGGCACACGAGGATGGGCAGCGTCATTCGGCGCGGCAGGTGACTCACGTCGGCTCTCCTTCTACATGCGTCGTCGTGACCAAGGCCCCCATCGCGTTTCAGCCTAGCGCGTCTCCTGGCTCCTCCGCCCGGCCGCGTTTCACGCTACTGCAACCGGTGGAGGCATCTGGGCTGGACGCCTCGGCTGCAAGCGGATCGTCGCCGCCGTCGCCATCGAGGAATAGACTTTGAGTCGGTCGGATGGAGCTTGCGCTCGGAGTTTTCCTAGGGGCCGGCCTGGCCGCGATAGCGATCGCCGCCTTGCGGGTTCGCCGTGCGCGGAGAGCCGGCGGGGCCGAGGCCCTGGCGATGCAGGCGGCACTCCACGCCGCGACATCCACCCTTCCGTACCTGCGGCGCGGCCTGAACGCTCGCACCGCCCAGCACTCCGTGTCTCACCTCAGGGCGCTGACCGGAGCGGCGGCGATCGCACTCGCCGACACCCGAGCCGTGCTGGCCATCGAGGGCGAGGGGCGTGAGCAGGTCAGGCCGGGAGATCTGCTGTCCGGTCTGCTGGACCGCACTCCGGATGACCGCGTGCACATCGAGCCGGCCCTGATCTCCTCCGATCCCTCATGTCCCCTGCGTTCGGCTGTGCTCGCCCCGCTGGTCGTCCACGACAAGCGCGCCGGCACGCTGATCACCTTCTATCGCACGGTCGGCCGGCCCAGTCAGCACGAGTTGCGAGTGGTGGAAGAGGCGGCCAGCCTGGTCTCGGCCCAGGTCGAGCTGTCGGTCCTGGCCGAACAGGAGGAGCGTCTCTCCCAGGCCGAGCTGCGCGCGCTGCGGGCTCAGATCTCGCCTCACTTCATCTACAACGCCCTGGCCGCCGTGGCGGGTGACATCCATGCCAGGCCTGAGGAGGCACGGGAGCTGCTGATCGATTTCGCCCAGTTCACGCGCTATCTGTTCCGTGACGGCCGCTCGTACGTGACGCTGGGCGAGGAGATCGAGCACGTGGAGCGTTACCTGAGGCTGGAGCGGGCCCGCTTCCGTGACCTGGACGTAACCGTGGAGGTGCCCCAGGAACTCCGGAGGGCGGTGGTACCGGCGATGTCGATCCAGCCCCTGGTGGAGAACGCGGTGCGTCACGGCGTGGAGCGCCGGGCCGGCTCCGGCCGAGTGGCGATCACAGCCACCACGGTGAACGGGGACATCGAGCTGCGGGTGAGCGACGATGGATCGGGTATCGAGCCTGAACGTGTGCCCGACGTCCTGGCGGGGGCAGGCGGTGGAATCGGGATCTCCAACGTGGACGCCCGGCTTCGGGCCACGTTTGGCGAGGGCTACGCGCTGCGCATCGAGTCCCAGCTGGGGCAGGGCACGACAGCCGTCATGAGGGTGCCCAACTTCAGAGGCGAGCGTGAGGACCTCGCCCTGGCCTGGTCGCCGCAGGAGCGGGTCCCGGCCTCATGAGCCAGGCAGGGCTCACGGTGCTGGCGGTCGACGACGAGCAGACCCAGCTGGAGGACCTGGCGCGGCTCCTGCGGGACTCCCCGGCGGTTCGCAGCGTCGACTGCGCAGCCGGCGGGCCGGAGGCCCTCGTCAAGCTCGCCAGCCAACCGTTCGACGCCATCTTCCTGGATGTCAGGATGCCTGATCTGGATGGGGTGGAGCTGGCGCGTGTCCTGCGCCGGTTCGCGGCTCCGCCGCAGCTGGTGTTCGTGAGCGCGTACGACAGCGCGGCGGTGGATGCGTTCGAGCTCCGGGCCCTGGACTACCTGCTCAAGCCGGTCAGTCGCCGGCGTCTGGAGGAGTCGCTGGAGCGGGTGGCCTCGGCGGTCAGCCCTGGCTCGGCCAACGGCGAAGCCGAGCCGGAGCCCCGGAAGGAGAGCGAGATCGTGGCCGTGGCCAACCTACGGCCACCCGGGTCCACCCGGCTGATCTCTCGCAGCTCCATCCTCTACGTCCAATCCCACGGAGACTTCGTGCGAATCGTTGTCGACGAGGGCCGCTACCTGCTCCGGACCACGCTCACCGAGCTTGAGCACCGGTGGGAGCCGTTCGGCTTCGCGCGGGTGCACCGCCAGTACCTGGCCAATCTGGCCCAGGCTCAGGAGCTCCAGCCCCAGCTCGGCGGAACGGCCCTGCTCAGCTTCGCCGGCGGGCACACGATCCCCGTGGCCCGCCGGCACGTGGCCGAGCTGAGCCGCCGCCTATCGGTGTAGCTACTCCGAGGACTTGCCGAATTCGGCGATCTCCTGCTCTTCGCTCTTTGAGAGCGGTTTGACGTCCTCGCCGCGCTCGCGTTTGGCGCCCTGCACCTGATCGCGGATCTGGTCGACGATCTCGGGGTTGGCCAGCGTGCTCACGTCGCCCACGTCGGCGAAGTTGGAGATGCCGGCGATCACCCGGCGCATGATCTTGCCGGAGCGGGTCTTGGGCATGTCGGGGACGACCCAGACGTTCTTGGGCCGGGCGATCTTGCCGATCTCGCGGTCGATCGCGTCAGAGACCTTTTTGGCCACGTCCTCGCCGCCGTCGATGCCCGGTTTGACGGCGATGTACATCTCGACGACCTTGCCGCGGACCTCGTCGATGACCGGCACGGCGGCGGCCTCGGCCACCTCGTCAACGGTGATGGCCGCCGACTCCAGCTCCT
This sequence comes from Solirubrobacteraceae bacterium, assembly GCA_045805485.1. Lineage (GTDB taxonomy): Bacteria > Actinomycetota > Thermoleophilia > Solirubrobacterales > Solirubrobacteraceae > Palsa-465. Next base: position 7,862 of record JBJMLC010000012.1, read on the forward strand.
TGGTCCCGAGCCGGTGGCCGGCCACGTTGATCACGTCGTCGATCCGGCCCAGGATCCGGAAGTAGCCATCCTCGGCCTCCACGGCGCCGTCCCCGCACATGAACGGCCAGTCCTTCCAGTCCTTGCTGTCCGGGTCCTTGTTGAAGCGCTTGTAGTAGGTGTCGATGAACCGCTCGTCCTGGCCCCACACGGTGAGCATGCGCCCGGGCCAGGGATTGCGGACGCAGATGTAGCCCGCCTTGCCTGACCCCCTGGGGATCTCCTCATCCTGCTCGTCGTAGATCACGAGCTGGATGCCCAGTGCCTCCGGGCCGCAGCTGCCGGGCTTCATCGGCTGCACGAACGGCAGCGTTGAGCCCAAAAAGCCGCCCGTCTCGGTCATCCACCAGGTATCGGTGATCGCCGCCTTGCCCTTGCCGACCACCTCGTGATACCACCGCCAGACCTCGGGCTCGATCGGCTCGCCCACGGTGGTCATGGTCTTGAAGTGATAGTCGTACTTGGCGGGCTCGTCCGGTCCGACCTTGCGCAGCATCCGAATCGTGGTCGGGGCGGTGTGGAAGATGTCCACCTTCAGCTTCTCGGCGATCCGCCAGGGCCGCCCCGGGTCGGGGTACACGGGCACGCCCTCGTACATGACCGTGGTCGTGCCCAGGGCCAGTGGCCCATACACGATGTAGGAGTGGCCGGTGATCCAGCCGATGTCGGCGAAGCACCAGTACGTGTCCTCAGGGTGGATGTCCTGGTAGTACTTCGACGTCCCGGTCACGTAGCTCAGGTAGCCGCCGATCGCGTGCTGGGCTCCCTTCGGCCGGCCGGTCGTCCCGCTGGTGTACATGAGGAACAGCGTGTCCTCGGCCAGCATGGACTCAGGCTCCACCTCCTGGCCTTGGTAACGGCCGCTGGCGCACAGATCGTCGACGAAGAAGTCCCGGCCCTCCACCATCTCGGACTCGGAGTGGTACTCGCCGGGGATGCGGCGCCACACGAGCACCTTCTCGACCTCTATGCCCTCCTTGCGCGCCGCCTCGATGGCCTCATCGGCCTTGACCTTGTGGTCGATCAGCTCGCCACCGCGGTAGTAGGCATCCATCGTGACCAGAACGGTGCTCTGGGCGTCGCCCATGCGCTGGCCGCAGGCGGCCCCGCTGAACCCCCCGAACACCTCGGAGTGGATCACGCCCAGGCGCGCACAGGCCAGCATCGCGACCGGTAGCTCGGGAACCATCGGCAGATGGAACGTCACCCGGTCCTGACGCTTGACTCCAACGAAGTCCTTGAGCAGGGCGGCGAACTCGTTGACCCGACGGTGGAGCTCGCGGTAGGTGATCTCGACTGGGTCTTCATCCTCGGGCTCGGCGACCCAGATGATCGCGTTCTCATCCCCGCGGGATTCCAGATGCCTGTCCACGCAGTTCACACAGGCGTTCAGCCGGCCGCCCACGAACCACTTAAAGAACGGCGGCTCCGAGCTGTCCAGAAGCGTGTCCCACTTCTCATCCCAACTCAGCATCTCGGCGTACTCCTCAAAGCACTCCGGGAAGCGGTCAGGGGCGAACTTCTCCAGGATCGCCTCGTCGTTGGCGTTCGCCTGTCCCTTGAACTCCTCCGGCGGCTGGTAGTACTCCTCCTCACGCCAGTGGACAGCGATCTGATTCTCCGAGTACTCCTCCTCGGAGGCCGACTGGGTCGTCTCTGCCATCGAAACCTCTCCCTTCGCTAAACAGTGCCGATGTCGGACCCGCGCCACCTGGCGCCGACGCAAGAGCGCCGGCGCCAAGTGCGGCTATGAATGTGCGGCGGTTGCTCTGACTACGTTACTACCGCGGGGCGCTCTCCTGCATGCGCTTACGGCGTGCTGCGCAGGGGGACGACCGGCAGGACGATGCGGCCGAACGTCGAGTTGAGGACCGCGGCGAACGACGCATACCAGGCCGCGATGGCCGTCGCGATTCCGACGAAGCCACCGGCATGCTCGATGGACTTGTGCCCGGTGTTGCCCATGTCGCCGATGGCCAGCAGGACAAACGTGATCGCCAACAGCAGGAACACCAACGCCACTGCGCCTGTCGTCCTCAGCGAGGCGATGAACATATACGTCGTGAAGATCGCCCACATCCACAGGTACGCCGAGAGTCCATGCAGTGTGACCGCCGTTGAGGGCACTATCCGGACCAGGAAGAAGAAGGAGATCCAGAACGCGCCGAAGGAGGTGAATGCCACGGCTCCAAACGTGTTCCCCGTCCGGAACTCCCACATTCCTGCCAGGAGCTGCGCCAGGCCACCGTATGCGAATGCCAGAGCCAGCACGGAGCCAATCCCGGCGGCGCTGACCAGGTTCGCGTTCATCAGGCTCAACACAAACGTCGTGCCGGCGAAGGCGGCCAGCCCCAGCGGTCCGGGATCAGCCGGAGTCCACCAGGCCGCCGCCCTGCCGCCAGTTGGGTCGGGCGCGACCGGCGCCGGGGCCACATCGGCCTCGCGCGGAGACAATCCACCAGCTTCCATTGAGTTCCTCCTAGTAAGAGGTTGACTTGAGGTCCCTCCGGCTAGGTTCAACGCGTTCTGGGTCGCAGGCAAACGAGATCGACCAGCGGACAGCCGTGCGCGACGAGCGGTCCTCAGGGCACGATGAGCGGTGACCGGTGAGTGCCGCCGCGGTGGGGGCGGAGCCCTACTTGCGGCGCTTGCGCTTGCGCTTGGGAGTGGTGGCCCGCGTGCCCTGCTGAGCCGCGGGCTGTGGCCGGCGCGGCGCGGGCTTGCTTGGCGCGGCTGAGCGGCCTGAGGGCTTGCGTCCGGCCGCGCGGTCCCGCTGCTCCCGCACCTCGGCCGCGGTAGGCCACGGCTCGGCCGCGCCCGTGACCCACGCCTTGGGATCTCCTCCCGGCCACCGCCCAGCCAGCAGGTAGGCCACGGCGAGCAGCCAGAAGATCTCGACGAGGAGCGCCGGGGCGCTCCCGATGAGGAACAGCGACGCCGCAGCGGCGACCATCCCGAGGTAGCCCAGGAACTTCGTCAGCAGCCCCACTCGCATGGCGTTCATGGCCACGAGCACGAACGCGATGGCCAGGAGCAGCGAGCCGATCAGCCCGGCGTACTGGAGCCCCGCCACGGGAGCGGTCCCCACGAGGTTCTTGCCCTCCAGATAGGTCTGGGTGCCGTGGGAGACGAAGTCGCCGGCCTTGATGCTGAGCAGGATGGCGTAGGCGACACCGCCCACCGCGCCCAGAACCCCACCCACGAGCGCGCTGATCCGGGTGGCCGGCGCAGACTCGGGCCGCCGCGCTCGGCTGGCCTGGAACAGGAAGCTCAGTGTCAGAGCCAGCGCCACCAGACCCAGCGAGTTGATCACGGCACCGATCACCTCCAGCGCAACGCGGTTGTTCGTGGCGATCAACTCCACGGTCAGCTCGTTGACCTTGGGCTGGGCCCCCAGGGCCTGGACCACGGCAGCCGCCAACAGCGAGATTCCCCCCACGCCGGCAATCACGGCCTGGCGCATGCGCACCTGTGTCTCGTGCGCGACCGGGTTGACGGCGCCCGAGGCTGAGTTGGCTACGGCCATGGGCTGGCAATGGTAGAGCCGCGCCCGCTCGAGGCCCTGTACGGTCGGGTCGTGCCAGCCACTCGCTCCTGCCCGGCCTGTGGGGGCCCGCTGATGCCGTGGCGCATGGTGCCCGCCTCCGACCCGGCTCTGGCCCCGGCTGAGTACCAGCTCAGCCGCTGCAGCCGGTGCGCAACTGCCGTGACCGATGGCGCCGGCCCGGATACGAGTGACGCTCTCCATCAGACGGGCGCCTACCGGCCGGGCACCCCCCGTCTGCATCGGCTGGCCAGACCGGTCCTGGCCGCCTTCGACCGCCAGCGGCTGGCCCTGGTTCGGACGGTGGCCTCCCCCGGGGCCCGGCTCCTGGATGCGGGCGCCGGCAAGGGACGGTTCGTGGTCGCGGCCGCCGAGGCGGGCTACGACGCCTGGGGACTGGAGCCGGCGCCCCGAAGCGGTCAGACAGCGGGGGCCTGGAGCTCCCGCATCCAGCGCGTCGGCATCGAGGAGGCGCAGGTTGAGGCCTCATCGCTGGATGTGATCACGCTCTGGCACGTGCTGGAGCACGTCCAGGACCCGCGGCCGGCGCTGCGGCGGATCGCCGACTGGCTGCGGCCCGGCGGGGGGCTCCTGGTTGGCGTGCCGAACCTGGACAGTCTCCAGGCCCGCCTCGGGGGCCCACGCTGGTACCACCTGGACGTCCCCCGCCACCGGACTCACTTCACCGCGAAGGGGCTGTGCCGGCTTTTGTCCAGCGAGGGATTCTCGGTCCGGCACACCCATCACGTGCTCCTGGAGCACAACGCCTTCGGCATGTGGCAGTCGCTGGTCAGCCGGTTCACCTCCCATCCCTCGTACGTCTACAACGTGCTCAAGCGCAACGCCCCGCTGCGATCCCCGGACCTGGCGATTTCCCTCGTTGGGCTGCCGCTGGCGCCGCTGGCCGCCGGGCTGGAGCTGCTCGCTGGGCTGGGCGGACATGGCGGCACGGTCGCCGTCCTGGCGACTCGTGACTGAGCGAGCCACCGGGTGGCTACCATCTGAGGCATGGAAGGAAGCGGTTTCGGCAACCTATTTGGAGACCCCGACGATCTTCAGCGCCGGCTGGGCGAGTTCGCGGAGCAGATGCAGGGAGCTCAGCGCTTGGCCTGGGCCGACAACGCGATCAAGTTGGCTGTCGACCTGACGGTCGCAGCCATGAATCGGGTCAACATCCAGGGCACGACCGAGCAGCAGTCCGAGCAGCTCCGGACCGTCATGGCGCACGTCTTTCCCGAGGCCGTGACGCTGGTCCGTGAGGCCCGCGAGGGCCTGTCGTAGCTCGCGAGGCTGCGTAGCTCGCACAACCCGGCTGCTCTGGGTCCAGGACGCCCCGGCAACGTCCTGGAAACGACTTGGCAACGGACGCGCATGAGGCTAAGCATCGGACCGGAGGTCCGATGCCCCCCGTGGGGTTCGGAGGTGAGGTGGACGGGCGGTGATCCTCATCGCTCGTCTGCACACCCGTGCACCATGAGCAGACCGTCCCGGAGCGCCGCTGGCATACGATTCCCGTCGTGGACCGCAGCCCTGAGCTCTACCTGTTCGACAGTGGCACCCTGGGACTGGGAGGCGTGGATGTCCCGGTGCCGTTCTATCTGCTCAGGCATCCGCAGGGCACAGTGCTGGTGGACGGGGGCAACCCGCTGGCGGTGGCGCAGGATCCCCGCGGACACTGGGGTGGCCTGGCCGACGTGTTCGAGGTCCACATGACCGAGTCCCAGCACTGCGCCGCCCAGCTGGGCGAGCTCGGGGTGGAGCCCGGCGATGTCTCACACATCCTTCAGACGCATCTGCACATCGACCACACGGGTGCGCTCGGCCACTTCCCAGAAGCGGTGGTCGTGGTTCACGAACGCGAACTGGAGGCCGCGCTGGCCGCCGAGGATCCGATGAAGAGCGGATACGTCCGCGCCGATTACGACCGTCCGGACCTGCGCTGGCAGACCGTCGACGGCGATACCGACCTGTTCGGGGACGGCGTCCTGCGCCTGCTCGAGACACCGGGTCATGCCGCGGGGCATGTGTCGCTGCTGGTCCAGCTTCCGGACGTTCAGCCGCTCCTCCTCACCGCCGACGCCTGTGACAACCGGGCGCAGTGGGAGGGCCGTGACCACGTCCGAGCGCTGCACTCGCGGGAGGAGGCCGCACGCTCACTGCAACGGCTGCACGACCTGGCCGATGAGACCGGTTCAGTTCTCGTGTTCGGACACGACCCCCAGAACTGGGCCGGCCACAGGCATGCTCCCGAGCACTACGGGTGAGTGATACGGCCCGGATGGTGGAGGTTGTCCGTACGCCACTTGGACCAGACGTCCGCCTGCCAACGCATCGGACGCGCCAGGAGCAGCTCATCGTCCGGTGGCCGCGAGCCTGGGCCGCGGGCGCCCGCGCGCTGCAACGCCTGCCACCCCGCTCTCGCATGCGCCGGGTGCTGTTGGGGCAGAACGCCATCTCGGGCTGGGGCGCGTGGGTCCGGGGTGACCTCGAGCTGTGTCAGGTCCGCTTTGCCCGTGACTACGAGTACGACCCGCCCCGGGAGTGGCTCCTGCCCGGGATGCCCACCGCGTACCGCGGTCACGCCGGGCTGCGTCAGTGGGCACACGACCTGCGCGAGGCGTGGGATTTTCTGGACCACACTCCGCTTGAGATCGTCGACGCAGGCGACGTCATCGCGTTCCTGTGCCAGATCCGCCTCCGGGCCCGCAGAAGCGGGGTCGAACTCGACTCGCGCCTCGGCCAGGTCTTCTGGCTGGAGCGCGGCTTGGTCGTGCGCGAGCGTGACTTCGGTGACTGGGCCGAGGCCCTCCGTGTCCTGGGGGTCAACGAGGGGTCCGGCTAGCTACGCCGGCGGGTATTGCCGGCGAGCCGCAGCGAGCGATCGGCCCACGATGCTGCCGAGGTAGGTCGACAGCACGAGGTAGGCGACGATGAATCCGACGATCTCCAATGCAAGCATGTGAAGCGGCCCTTCCCGGGCGTTCGGTCCCTCTTTGGACCCTCCCTTAACGACGCAGATCGCCGAGATTTGTCAGGGCGTATGTCCTCGGCGGATGGCCGAACTGGGTTCCTGACCGGGGGGATCTCTTCGGCGCTGGATCTTGCCGGTGCGCGTTTTACGCCCAGCGGGTCGCTCGATCCGTCGTTCGCGGGGACCCGGCCGGTCAACTCAGGGCCAGCGCCGCTCGCGAGGCGTTCCCTATTGGCCGCGTACCCGGGGGCACCGGGTGGCGGTGGTGCCATGGATGTCCACGCAGGCCTCTGAGACGTCGTTCTGGTAGCTGCTTTCCCTGACCAGTCGCCGGACGTTGATCTTGTCGATCATGAGGTAACGGCCGTCGGGAACATGTGTGATGTCTATGTACTGGTCAGGAATGAACCAGGGGTAGGTGTCATCCCAACCGGGTGAGATGCCCGACCGGAAGTACTCGGCGCCGGGATGGACCGGATCATTGGGATCCGAGTTGTCGTTGGAGTCGCAGGTGCTGGGGACGTAGTAGTGCGGGGGTCCGTCTCCGGGCCGTCCGAAGAGGACGTTCTCGGTGTCGACTTCGCAGCGTCCCTTGTCTCCCTGTTTGGCCACCTCCTTGCCTGGAGTTCCATCTCGGTTGATCTTGTACAGGCCGGTGTCATCCAGGCCTCCGTGGTAGTGGATGTGCCCATGGGCGACGTGGAACTCGGCCTTGCCGGCCTTGCGCTCAGCGTAGGTGCCGTTGCTTTTATAGATCACCTGATAGGCCTCGGTGCCGTTGCCGTTGTTGGGATAGACCCGGATCTCCAGTGGACCCTGGCCGAGGTTCATCAGCCCCTGATCCCAGCGCAGGCACCGCAGCGGAATGTTCTTCTGGCTGCCCGGAGTGTCGGCATCGGCGCCTGTGGTCTCCTGCGGATAGCAGCTGGGCGGGTGGCCGAGCCCGCGGTTGACCCCGATGTAGAACGAGGCAGCAGCTGTGGTCTCGATGTGGAAGTTGTTCGGTGTCTCCGGGACCAGGTCCGGGAGCAGCCCCTTGTGTCGGGCCGGGCGCGCTCCGATGAACGTGAGCGACGGCGTGAACGGCAGCAGCCCTTCGCCGGTGGGATCCGCCACCTGGCTGCTGGTCTGCTCGTGCACGGTCCAACCACGCGCGAAGTTCACGAACATCTTGTAGTTCGAGGTGCCGATCTCCGTCCTGGGCACGATCACCACACGGTAGATGCCGTTTCTGGGGTTCGGCACCCAGACTCCCTCGGCGGTCGAATATATGACCATGTTTGACCGCCCCACCAGGCGTCCGTCCGGCCCATATACATACAGGTCAAGGTCATAGCCCATATCCAGCTGCTGATCTGGCCATTTCACTGACACCAGCATGCCGCCGGGCCTGGTCCAGATCCCGCCCGGCAGCTTTAGCCTGAGCGTGTAGCTCTTGCACGTTGTGGGAGTGCAGGCCTGAGCTCCAGGCACCACTCCGGTTGAGATCGATCCCGCCCAGCTCGCCGTTTGATGGAACTGGCTGAGCGTCGCTCTGGCGCTAGCCGAAGTCGTCCACCACCCACCGACGGCACCGCACGCGATGACGGCGGCCACAGAAAGCCTGCGAGTCCCTCTCATCCTTCCTCCTACTTCGATCGGACGCCCCTGCCAAGGGCTTCGACGCGAACCCTACCGCCGCCTGGCCACAGCCGCGCAGGTCACCGTGACGTGAGGATGTGCCCGGTCCGGCAAACGGGCGCTTCGCCTCAGAACGTGGTGTCGGTCCAGCCGAAGGTGGCCGTCGTTCCGGCCGTGATGTTGGTGCCAGTCTCGTGCAGGGCAACCCGAGCGCCGCGGGGGATCGACACAGATCCCCTCCCCCGACACGAATGTGACGGACCCGAGATCACGCACGTGAGCGTCGACTTCCTCGCGCCGTTGACGAAGAAGAGGAACGTCCAGCGGGCCCCGGAGGCAGGCGCCGCGGCCACCCTCACGAACAGGTGCCTGGCCGTCGACGGAGCGTCGGCTGATCCGATCTCGGCAGGGCCTATCACGCTACTTGGCGGGTTGGATCCGACCGGGACGATGAAGTCCGAAGTCGGGCTGAGGGTTGCCGTACCGGTTGCACCCATCATCTGGGTCACGTTGGTGGTGTGGCAGGTGATGGTTCCGTCCTGCCCGATGGTGCTCATGGCCCGCCCTGCCCCGCAGGAATCGCGCACCCGAGCCTGCACGATCGTCGGATCGACAGCCAAGCTGACGTTGCCTGAGGTGCCACCGCCGGTCAGCCCGGTCGCAGCCGTTACGCGCCTGATTGTGCCGACTGACTCGCAGGTGACCTTCCCTAGCCGCGAAACCGCTTGGATCGCCGTCCTGCTCAAGCACCTGCCCGTGATCGCGCGCTGGAAGGTCACGGGGGTAAGGCCTCCCAGGTGGGCGGCGTTGCGGACCGTCCCGAGCGTGGAGGATCTGATGTTGGCCCCCGTCAATGTGGCTTTGGCCACGTTGGCGCCGGTCAGCGTGCCGAGGGCGACCTTCGGCCCAGTGACGGCCCGGTTCTTCAACTGCGCCGTGCCAACAGAGTTGCGCGGTACAGCTGAACTGGCGGCGATGGCCGTGCCGCTCAGCGCAACGAAGAGGGCGGCGTACGCGATGCCGTTGTTTCGGACGTGACTGAGGAGCCTCTGGACCATGTCCCGAGATTCGCGGCTACCGAAATAGATCCTTCCCTCCGACCAGCGTCCGCCGAGCGCTGCCTGGAGCTACCGGGCGCGCATCCACTCCGTGGTCAGGGGAGGGAAGACAGGTTTTTGAAGCTCACGGCCGATGGCTGCCGCCGAATGAGGATAGAAGGACAGTGACAGCGGATCGCTTGCCTCATAGCCGTCGTAGTACATCAGCAGATGCACCCGATGATGTGACAGAACCCAGTTGAACATCTGATGGACGAAGGGAGGTCTGTCCGCGCCCCAGATACCCCATTCTCCGAAAGCAAACGGCCGTCCCTTAAAGGAGCTATAGAACTGATCCAGAGAGCCCCAGTTAGGGAACTTGGAGTAGAAGTCGGTTCCTACCCAATCAGTCCACGCCTTGCCCGGATAGTAATCAGAGGGTCGGTTGGCCGGGATGTCAGGGGAGCCGAAGGTCATGGGCACCCAGAGGAAGGCCACGGGCGCGATCGGTAGCGTCGAGTGAGAGCTGGTGACCGGCGGGATTCCCAGGATGTGCAACTGGTGATTGATGTGCGACACCAATCCGCCACGCAGAATCAGGACGATTCGCTTCCAGGCTTTGCGAAAGGCCTCCGGAGAGTAGCCTGAGCCACGAGAGCTTCCGTCAGCATTGAAGGCACAGTAGGAATTCCGGTAGTTATTCATCTCGGCCATCAGGCGTACGTACGTGGGCTGCGCGCGCCAAAACAAGTAGTTGCCGAGCCGTTTCAGC
>JBJMLC010000013.1:0-16119 GCA_045805485.1 Solirubrobacteraceae bacterium
CCACCACGGGACCGGTCGGCTGGCCGAACTCGTCAAGCTCGGTGCGCAGGAAGAGCGGCCGCTCACCCCCCAGCAGCTGGACTTGGAGGATCCGAGCCGGGTGGAGCTCGTGTACAGGGACGCCCAGCTCCGAGGCGATGGTCTGAGCGATCCAATCCGCCTGCTGCGCGGCCAGGCCCCCTGCTTGATCGGGAACGTGGTGGCGTCGCCGGCCGCGAAGGTATCTGGGAGCGCCTCGACGCGGCCCACGGTGTCAGTTGGGATGAAGCCGAGCCAGCTGCCGGGGACGCCGGGGATCCGGTGGCCGCGAAGCGCTGGGACCGCCACGACCGCATCGGCTCTGACCGGGGCATCGAACTCCAGCTGAAGCGTCCCGCGGCTGACGGCCCGCGGCGTTACGCCGCCCACAAAGCGAACGTTCCGCTCGGCGAGCAGCTCGGCCACGCGCCTCGAGATCTCTCCTCCGAATACCTCGAGGGGCGCTCGTTCGGGGGTGAGGAGGCTGATCTCGATCCGGGGGCGCATATCCCGGAGGCGAGCCGCCGTGAGCAGCGCCAGCTCGTAGGCGGGCAGGGCCCAGGACTGGCAGGAGGGGATCGCGAACGCCAGCGTCGATATCCGGCCGTAGCGCGCATCCTCAATCACGTTGCGGAGCCTGGGGATGTCACCCTGATCGCGGAAGGTCACGGCCCCCGGTATCCCGGGGTCAGCGAGCGCGCCGACGGCCAGGACGAGCACGTCGTAGGACAGCCGACGGCCGGATTCGAGCTGCAGCGATTTGACCTGGGGAGCAACTCCCACCAGTCGGCTCATGTGGTAATCGGCCCCCAGGCCGTGGAGAAGCTCGCGTAAGTCGTACGTGAGTGGTGTGGCGCCGCCGAACACCTCCAGGGTGGCTGCCGGGCGGTAGCGAAAATGAGTGTCGGGCGAAACGAGCGCCAGTTGCACCCGGTCCCCGGCGAGGGCCCTCAGAGCCACCGCGGCCTCCAGCGCGGCAAACCCTCCACCAATGATCACCACGTGAACGGGGTCTGTGCGCCTGTTCGTCATCGCATCGAGCATCGACGACCGCCCTACCCGCCGCATCCGTAACTACCCGCAACAACGTGGGGATCGACCCACCTGCTTGTCGGCTCGGTCTCGGCAGGACGTTGCCCTATCCTCCCGGCGGGCGGGATGACATCCGACCGTCAGCTTGATCCAACCGCGCTGGGGGACCACATCGACCGGCTCTACCGGGCGGCCTGGGGTCTGTGCGGGTCACGCGAGGAGGCTGAGGACCTCGTCCAGGAAACGTTCGTCCGGGTCCTCCGGAAGCCCAGGTTTCTGCGGTCCGATGACGACCTCGGCTACCTCCTGCGAACGCTGCGGAACACGTTCCTCAGCCAGCGACGGATGGCCGCGCGCCGGCCTCGCACTGCCCCGCTGCCTGACGAGCTGGATCTGATCGAGGATCCCGCAGCCGTGCAGGCCGAATCCGGGATCCAATCCAGCGAGCTCTACGCGGCCATTTCCGCGCTGCCGGATGACTTCCGGGATGCGCTGCTGGCGGTTGATGTCGTTGGGCTGTCCTACGGGGAGGCGGCGCGGGCCCTGCGGGTGCGGGAGGCGACGATCACCACCAGGCTGCATCGCGCGCGGCAACGTGTGGCCGCGGCGCTGTCTCCGGCCGAGCCGCGTGATCAGAGCTCGGCCGCGGAGCGCCGCGCCGGCCGCTAAACGGCTTGAGCCCTGTAGGAAGCGAGCTTCTGCAGCACTGAGAGAGGGACGCCGGAGGCCGAGATCACACAGGTGTGTCCGGCTCTCTGCCAGGTGACGATCGTGCGGCCGTGGAGCCGGAGCGTCCGCAGATCGAAACCGTTGCGCATCGTGCCGGCGACGTGGGGTTGCGGCAGCGCGGGTGTGGCCACGATGGTGTACGCGAGCTGTCGCCCGCCGGACCCGTAGTACACGGTGATCGCGAAGCGGCCGTCCAGAACGTCTTGCCGTTGCCCCACCGCACGCCATCCCAGCCTGTGGCCCCAGTTGGGGAAGTAGACGTCCTGAACCGCCTGGTCCAGGCGTCCCTGGGGATCTCGAGGGTCGAGGGCGGGTGCCGGTTGAGTCGGACCATGGGTGGCGAGTGCGGCCGCCTCGGCCACCGGTGGCGTGCCGGGTGTTCCGGCGGGCAGAATGAGCGCCAGGGCGACCGCGACCGCCGCCACCGCACCGGCCAGCGTCACGCCAAGGCTGAGGCTGCGCCTCCGGGCCCGGCGCTGGCGAGCCTGCCGCTGCTGCTCGATCCGCCGACGCAGCGGCTCAGGTGCCCTGTCGACCGTGCGGGCAGCATGCACGAGCTCGACGGCAGCGCGCTCGCGCCGGTAGCTCTCCTGAAGGTCCGGCGAGGACGCGATCCATGCCTCCACCGCGGCGCGCCGCTCGGGGGCGATCGAATCGTCCGCGAGCGCCACCAGGTCCGCCAGTTGGGTTGGCGTCAGCTTCGACTCGTCCATGCGCTCCATTGTTCTACTCCGGCCTCCGGTCCTGCTTAAGCGTAATGACGCCGGATAGGCCGAGAACTTCCCGGCCTCGATCGGTTGCCGAGCCGCCCGTGGGCGCGCTCGAGCGGGGGCCAGGCGGGAGCGCCAGCGGACTAGGCGGGAGCGGCAGCCAGGGAGTCGAGCGGGGTGTTCTGGTCCTTGAGAGCGTCCGTGTCGACCTGTCGGCCGGACCGGATGAGCGCCTGGACGTGCTCGTTGACGTCCCACACGTTGACGTTCATCCCGGCGACCACACGTCCATCCTTCATCCAGAAGGCCACGAACTCACCGCCCTCGCGATCGCCCCGCAGGACGACCTCGTCCCACTCGGTGGTCCAGCCTGAGTACTCCATGCCCACGTCGTACTGGTCCGAGAAGAAGTAGGGAATCCGGTCATAGCTCACCGGCTCTCCGAGCATTGACCTGGCCGCGGCCGGGCCCTGGTTGAGCGCGTTTGCCCAGTGCTCCACGCGGATCTGGGTCTTGTAGAACGGATGCCAGGCGTTGGCCACGTCTCCGGCGGCGAACACGTTGGGCGCTGAGCTCTGCAGCTTGTCGTCGACCACGATCCCGTTGTCGGTGTCCAGCCCGGCCTCGGCGGCGAGCTGGATACGCGGCGAGACGCCGACGCCCACCACGGCAAAGTCGCACTCGATCGTCCGGCCGCTGCCCGTCCGGACTCCCGTGACACGACCCTCGCCCTGGAATGACTCGACACCCTCGCCTAGGGCGAGCTCGATGCCGTGCTGGGCGTGGACGTCTCGGTAGAACGAGCCGATCTCAGGACCGAAGATGCGCACGTTGGGGAGAGGCAGCGGGTCGATGAGGGCCACCTCAAGTCCGCCCTGCCGGGCTGAGGCCGCAACCTCACTGCCGATCCAGCCGGCGCCCACCACGGCGACCCGGCCCCCTTCCTCCAGGCGCTGGCGCAGCGCATCGGAGTCGGCCAGCGTGCGGAGGTAGTGGATCCCGTTCAGGTCGGCGCCTGGAACCGAGAGCCGCCGGGGCTCGGAGCCCGTGGTCAGCAGCAGCTTGTCGTAGGCGACCTCGCGTCCGTCGTCGAGGACGACCCGGCTTGCTTCGAGGTCGATCTTGGTGGCGCTCCGGCCAGTGAGCAACTCGATGTTCTGGGTCCCGTAGAAGTCTTCCTCGTGGACGTACGTCTTCTCGCGCTCGGACTTGCCCTGCAGGTAATCCTTGCTCAGTGGGGGCCGTTCATACGGTCGCTCGGGCTCGGAGCCGATGAGTACGACGTCGCCGTCGAAGCCCCGCTCTCGAAGCTCCTGCGCGGCCTTGGCGCCTGCCAGGCTGGCGCCGACGATCACGAAGGTCTGGTTGCTCATCGGGTGTTCCTCCTGTGACTCGGGAAGTCCTCGCCGCTGCCGGACGAAGCCATCCTGTTAGCTGCTCGGCACAGCACATTCTTACCGTGCTGTCACGGCGGCGTCTGCACGAGGTGCTGGTCGATCAGGTGTCCATACCTGGTGGGTGTCGGGAAGTTCCTGGCTCACTTGGTCGTCTGAGCGGACATGAGCCCCTGGCTCTCGGACCTTTTCCTACGCTCGCAGTCAGATGATCGGCTGACGGCCCTGGCCGCCACCGGACACTCCCGCGCCTTCACCACGATCGTGGAGCGCTACCGGCGGGCGCTGCTCGCCTACGCCCGCCGCTTTGACCATGAACGCGCCGAGGATCTCGTTCAGCAGACGTTTCTCTGCGCCTTCAGCGCGCTGCAATCGGGAGCCGAGGTCCGGCACCTGCGCGGCTGGCTCTACCAGATCCTCCGCAACCTGGCCATCCGGGCGGGCGCCTCTGCGCCGGCCGAGGCCGAGTTTGAGGACTGCGACGCCGTGGCGGAGTCCGCTGAGCATGCGGCCGAGAGGCGGTTGCTGGCCCTGGATGCGCTGGCCGCCATATCCCGCCTTCCCGAGCGCCAGCACGATGCCCTGATCCAGACCGCGGTCCACGGACGCAGCCGGACTGAGGTGGCCGACGTGATGGGCCTCTCCGAGGGCGCGGTCCGTCAGCTCGTCCACCGGGCACGCGAGACGCTGCGCACGGCAGTGACAGCCGTCACGCCTCTTCCGCTCGCCCGTTGGTTGGCCGGCGTGTCCGGCGGCGCGGGCAACTCCCTGCCCGAGCTGGTCGCCGGAGCCGGAGCAGGCGCCGTGCCGGTAGCCGGCGTCGTGCTGAAGCTGGGCGCCGTGGTGGCGACGAGCGTGGTGGCCACGGGCGTCATATCCGCGGTCTCAGGACACCATCACCCGTCATCCGCCGGCGCGCTCAGCGCGAAGGTGGCGCTCGGTGGATCTGGCGACCACGGCTCCGGCCCGAGGACGCGGGGATCGCACGGTCTGCTCGGATCCTCGGCCGGGGGCTCAGGACGCCAGAGCACCATGGCGGCACGCCGCCGAGCGGACCGAACCGGCCGCGGTGTCGTGGGGGCATCCTCGACGCGCAGGCGGGCCACCGGCGAGATTTCGGGTGGCGGCGCCCAGCGGAGCGGCCCGGGCGGCGGCGGCTCAGGGGGCCGGTTCGACGGGGGGTCAGGCGGCGGGTCTGACCACGGCTCGAGCGGCGGCCCTGACCACGGCTCGAGCGGCGGCCCTGATGGGGGCTCTGGCTCCGGCTCCGGCTCCGGCTCTGGCTCCGGCTCCGGCGACGGCTCAGGCGGGGGCGGGTCGACCAGCGGCTCCGACGGTGGCAGCCGATCCGGAGGCTCCGACGGGGGATCGAGTGGCGGCTCGAGTGGCGGTTCCGATGGCGGCTTGAGTGGCGGTTCCGATGGCGGTAGCCAGGTCAGCGGTTCGGGCGATGGCGGATCCAACTCCGGGCCGGGCTCCGGTGGCGGCGGAGGAACGATCGCCTCCACCAGCGACGGCTCGGGAAGCGGGAGCGACGGCGGCTCGAGCGGTAGCGGTGATCTGAGCGGCGGAGGGAGCGGGAGCGGCTCCTCGCACTCCGGCGAGATCTCCGCCTTGACCACGTCCGGCTCCACGGACGGCGGGTCCTCTGGCTCCGGCGGGTCGGGCTCCGGCGGCGGATCGGGCTCCGGCGACCGGTCGGGCTCAAGCGGCGGATAGGCGTCGCACGGCTGGCTCCGGTGAGGCCGGAGCTGCCATGGCAGGCAACCGTGGCGCGCCCCGAGCGGACGGCGCGCGGGCGACCGATGGCGATTCCCACAAGGCGGGCGGAAGGGGATCGCCAAGGTTCGACATTCGTCCTGGCCGGAAACCGACCGATGGCAATTTCAGTGACACATGGTCACGCGGAACGCCAAAGTTCGCCTGTCGGAGTCAGGCCGGTCAATCTCGCCCGCGCCCGACCTGCGCCCGAGCCCCAACCGCTCGCCCGTGCCCGACCTGCGCCCGAGCGCGACCGCGCACGTCGCCCGAACCGCGCCCGTGCCCAGGACGCCACGAGGGCCCCCAAAAAAATCTCCGAAATCCGACCGTGACCTTTTTCCCGGTCGTGCCTCTTCCCTGTTGCAACCACAACAGGCGTCCATGTGACGCAAGGCCCCTCGGAGGTAATGACATGAGAAGGATTCTGCTGACGCTCGTGGCCGCCACGGCGATGGTCGCCGTGACACCCGGGCTGGCGCTGGCGCACCGGCACCACCGCCATCACCACCGCAGTCACCACCACGCAGCGCGGACCCACCACCGGCGCGTTCGCCACCGGCGGTTTGGAAGTGGATGGTCGCAGTCCGGCGATCAGCAGGGGACCGCTGGAACCGTGACCTCGTTTGACAACGGCGTTCTGACGATCACTCTGAACAACGGCAACACGGTCAGCGGCGACGTCACTGACTCGACCGAGCTGGAGTGCACGGCTCCCTCGTCTGCCAACCCGCAGAACGAGGACGGCGACCAGGGCGGTGGTGGCGACAACTCGTCTGGCGGAGATGACCAGAACGAGGGCGCCGGCGAGGACCAGGGCGAGGACCAGGGCCAGAACCAGGGCGACGAGCAGGGCGAGGACCAGGGCGAGGACGCCCAGAGCTGCGGCACCTCCGCTCTGACTCCCGGTACCACGGTGGCCGAGGCTGAGCTCAAGATCTCGAGCGCTGGTTCAACCTGGCAGAAGGTTGAGCTGGTGACCTCGTAGGTCCGACCTCCGCGCGCGGAACCCGCTTCATCCCCGCGGGTCCCCGCCGAAATGCGGAGTCATCAGTGGGCGCCGGCCGATCTTCCAGGGCCGGCGCCCACTGTCGTTTCCGAGCCCCTAGCCCTGCCTCCGCCGGGCCCGCCGACCACGACGCCAGCGCACTGTGACCTTGTGCTCCCCGGGCGGCAGCAGCATCCGCGCCTGAACACTCCCGTCAACGTCCGGCCTTGTTTGCTCAGGTCGTATCGGCCTGGACCCCAGGTGCGCGCTGGCCACGGGGCCGGGCACCGTCAGTACGAGCTCTCCGCCGGCGGGCGAATACAGCTCAAGCGATGCCGCGCCGGCGTGGACCTGATAGCTCAGCAGCTGAACCGTGGCCTGCCTGATGGCCACGCCTGATCCGAGTCCGTAGTCGACCGGAAGCAGCAGGCTCGTCGCGGCCGGAAGCTTCATCGTCCCGCGTGAGGGGAGCCGGACCCGCCTGCCGCCGACCCGGGTCCTGATGACGGTATGGATGTCCTCTGGGAAGCGGTTGAGCACGGGCAGGGTCGCGGCCCGGCCGCCCGCTGCGTCAAGCACCCGCACCTGGGCACGAGCGTCGTCGGACTCCACGACCGCGCGCCGCCCGTGGAGCCTTCTCACCAATGTCAGCAGGGCCGGCGTGAGCGGGCGATAGGGGGGGACCTTGACGGAAGCCCCCTCCGGCACCGATCCCTGGCTCATCGGCTGCTCAGCGCTGTTGAGCTGGGTCACGGGGACGATGTCGTGCCCATCCCAGTAGGCGACCGTGCCGCCGGTGATCACCTCGCCGCCACGACGGTCGTTGGGGTCGTCGTACACCACCAGGTACTGCGGCGACCCCGTGCCCTGCCGCCGAATGTCCGCAGGCACGGCCGCGGCGGCCCTCGCCCCGAGCCGGGCCCGGGCGAGCTCCCGGGCCGCGGCGGCCGTGGCGGATGGGGAGGAAGACGACACCTGCTGGAGCTCGAACACGTTGGCGGCTCTGCCGGGAACCGAGTCGGCGGCCGGCCAGGTTCCCAGCAGCCAGGCCGTCCCTCGTCCCCGGGAGTGCCGGTAGCCGCACGGCTTGCTCTTCGACCAGGCGAACGCCTCCGCTCCGCCTGACAACGAAAAGGTCTGCACGCCGCGAAACACGCGGACCTTGACGCCCAGCGCGTGGATCTCCTGATCGTCGGCGGCGTGGAAGGCGGCCTTCGGCTCACCAAACAGGCGCTCGGCCAGGACGGTGCACGGTCGGAGCTGCTCGTCAAGCGTGGGTGGCGCGGGCCAGCAGATCAGTCGCCCGCCCCGCTCCACGTATTCCACGAGATGTTGCTGTGCCGAGCGCGGGAGGATGTCGCCCGCGGCGAGCCAGATCGTGGGGTAGGCGAGGTAATCACGGGCCTCCGCCACGGTGGTGTCAAGCAGATCGAACGCCAGCCCGGCTCTGATCAGCGCCGTGGCCAATGCCGGCACGTCCCGTTCACCCACACCCCGCACGTCACGGTCGAAGCCGTAGCGCTGCGAGTCATACGGAGCGAAGAGCTGATCTGGGCACCAGACGATCGCCGTGTCCACTCGCCGCCTGGTTTCCGACAGCCGCCGCCCGGCTGCCCTGATCGTCTTCCCCAGCCGCGCCATCTCGGTGAATCCGTCCTCCTGGACCCCGTCGGTGTAAGTGAACTGAAGCCCTCCGGACAGCCCCTCCCCAAACAGCATCGTGTACAGAAGCTGGTCGCTGTTCTGCATCTCCACCGCGATCAGACGGCGGCGGTTGCGCTGGGCAGCCCGGACCGCGGCAGCGTCAAGCTCGTTGAGCGGGATCGACCAGGGCCCACTGTCGCCGTTGTAGAACTCGGGGTTCAGGGCATCCAGTTTCCGGCCCGTCTGCGAGAACCCGGCTGGGGGAGAGAGCTGAAGCTCCTGCTCGTGGAAGATCGGGACGCGCACGCCGGCGCTCCTCAGGTCGGCCGCCAGGCGGCCCAGGTAGTTGGCGATCTGCTGGCCCTTGAAGCGCTGCCAGGCGAACGCCGGGCGGAGTGCGGCAGGGCCGGCGCCCGGAGCTGGATAGGCAGTGGGTGGGTCCTGGCCCGTCTGGGCCCGGTACCGGGCCACCATGCTGGGGTGGTAATCGGCTTCGAAGGGACCGAACCGGTAGAAGAAGCACGTCTCGTCGTCCACCTGGATCCCCACCACCGGGCCGCCGTTCGTGGCCAGCCACGGCCTCACAAACGCGGCGAACGCGGTGAGCCACCGCCGCGCCTCCTTGAGGTAGAGCTCCGACGCGTAGCTCGGGCTGGGGAAGTAATAGAGCGGTCCTCCACCCAGGAGGATTGATCCGGGCGGCGTGTCGAAGGGCGCTCCCGGGGTGAG
Organism: Solirubrobacteraceae bacterium; assembly: GCA_045805485.1. GTDB lineage: Bacteria > Actinomycetota > Thermoleophilia > Solirubrobacterales > Solirubrobacteraceae > Palsa-465. Next base: position 9,003 of record JBJMLC010000013.1, read on the forward strand.
GGGTGTCCCGTCGGGCCCGCGGATGTACATGTCCGGGTAGCCCTCCTCCAGCAGCCAGTCCGGCAGCCCTCCGTTTCGCCACTCGTCGGAGATGAACGGTCCGGGCCGCAGGAGGACGCGGAACCCTCGCGCGGCCAGTGAGCGCAGAAAGCCCTTCAGGTCCGTGTTGGCCACCACCTCGGACTGATTACCACCGTGCGCAGCCTGGTCGTCAGGGGTCTCGATCTCGTACTGGTCGGCGTGGTCGTTGACGATCACCGGACGGGTTCGGCCCGTGAAGTCGATGCGCCCTCTTGTGCTTTCGTGGACATTCCAGGCCACGTAGCTCTGGATCGTCGTGTAGCCGGCCTCGGCGCACCGGGCCAGCCGCTGTTCCAGGTGGGCCGGATCGGAGCGGAAGTACTGAAGCTCGCCTCCAAGCGTCCACCGCTGGTCTGGGCGCCGCCGCTCCAATCGTTCCAGTGCCGCGGCAGACCACCCCGGCGTCGGCCCGGCGGCGAAAACCGCGCCGGCTCCGGCGCCGAGCAGCAGCGTGCGCCGGGTGAAAGCCCGCTTCCCCGTACTTACGGATGGCCCGGATCCACCAGCCGCCATGGCGCTCATGCTGACAAATGGACACGGCGCACGCGCGGGTTGCTCCGGCGCGCTACAGAGGAATGAGCCGGGTCCCCGTCGCCTTCCAGCTTGCCGCCACCTCACGCCCCACGGTGAGCTGGAGATCCTGGATCGCTCGGCCGGTGACTTCCGCCACCAGCGGCTGTCCGGCAGCGAGTCCCAGCCTGACTCGGTTCCCGACAGCCGTGATGGACGTGACCCGGGCGATCAGCCGGTTCTGGGTCGATTCATCGGCGCCCGCGCCGGCCTGCCCCACGGTGATCTCCCACGGATAGACGCTCAGCGCCACGCGCCCTGTGCCTTGGTCGGTGCTGCAGGCCACGCCGCCGCCGTCCAGGTCCACGACCGTCAGCTCTCCGTCGGCCGCCCGAGAGGTGCCGGTGAGCACCACCGCGCCGGTGAAGTCGGCCACGAACGGCGTGGCCGGGGTGGCGGCCAGCTGGCTGGCCGTGCCCCGCTGGACAACCGTGCCATGGTCGATCACTGCGATCTCGTCACCGAGCATCGCCGCCTCGTTGAACTCGTGGGTCACCAGAACGACCGGCACCTCCAGCGAGTGCAACGTGGCGCTCAGCTCGCGGCTGGCTACGGCCCGCGTGCGGGCGTCCAGCGCCGAGAGCGGCTCGTCGAGCAGCAGGACGGTTGGCCGGGGCGCGAGCGCTCGGGCCAGCGCCACGCGCTGGCGCTCCCCTCCGGACAGGGTCGCCGGTCTGGCGTCGGCTCGGTCGCCCAGGCCGAAACGGTCGAGTAGCTCGTGCGCCATGGCCTTGCGTTCGCGTGAGGGCGCCGACCTCAGGCCATAGGCGACGTTGCGCCAGGCGCTGAGATGGGGGAAGAGGGCGTAGTCCTGAAAGACGTAGCCGCACCGGCGTTGCTCAGCCGGCCGGAACACGCCTGCGGCTGTGTCCACCCAGAGTTGATCGCCGTTGATGATCCGGCCCCCGTCGGGACGAGCCGTACCCGCCAGCAGACGCAGGATCGTGGTCTTGCCGGCGCCAGATGGCCCAGCCAGGGCGAGACACCGGCCCGTCGGAACGTCGAAGCGGATCTCCAGCTTCAGGTCGCCGACGGCGTGGACTAGCTCAGCGCTGAACACCGCCGACAACAGCCTGGCCCGGGACGAGCTTGACCGCCAGCAGAAGGCCCGCGGCTACGGCCACCAGGATCGCCGAAAGCGCCAGGGCGGCCGTGAAGTCCCCACCGAACTGTTCGTAGATCGCCAGGGGCGCGGTCTGTGTAATACCCCGTAGCGATCCCGCGAACATCAGCGTCGCGCCGAATTCGCCCAGTGCCCGGGCCCAGGCCAGCGCAAGGCCCGCCAGCAATCCCGGAAATGCCACCGGTATGGCCACGCGGGCGAAGCTGCCCGCCTCGCTCGAGCCGAGTGTCCGCGAGGCGTCCATCAGCGGACGGTCCACCGCCTCGAACGAGGACTGCGCCTGCCGCAGGTAGAACGGCGCCGAGACGAAGATCAGCGCCACCACGACGCCGGCTGTCTGGAAAACCAGCTCGATGTGAGCATCCTTGAGCACGCCGCCGAGAATCCCCTCGGGTCCGAGCGCGGCCAGCAGCCCGATTCCCGCCACCGCAGGCGGCAGCACGAGCGGCAGCTCGACCAGTGTGATCACCAGCGATCGGCCCCGGAACCGACGGGTGGCCAGCAGGTACGCGGCCGGCGTACCGACAACCAGGATCACGGCGATGGCTATCGACGTCGTCTCGATGCTCAACCGCAGCGCGTCCCTGGCCTCAGGGTCGCCCAGGCGGTTGATCAGCTCGCCCGGCGCGGTGTGGGTGTAGATCGCCACCACCGGGAGGACCAGGAACGCCAGGGTGACGGCCAGCGCGCCCCCCAGCACCACCCGGAACCACCACCGGCGCATCACTGGGACGGCGGCGGCAGGAATCCCGCTTGCTTCAGGTCCGACTCGCCGGTGCCGTTCAACAGGCCGGAGATGAAGGCCTGGGCCTGGGCCTGGTGGGGTGATCCCTTGACGATGGCGATGCCGTAGGCCACGGCGGGCTGAAGGGACGCGGGCAGCGCGATCGCCCTCAGGGCGCCGTGCGTGGCCCTGACGTCCGTGACGTACGTGAAGCCGGCGTCGACGGCGCTCTGGGTGAGCTTGCCCACGATTCCGGTCACATCGGGCTCCTCAGAGCGGACATTGGCCAGGATCTTCTTGCTGGCCGCGGGACCGAGCTTGGCCAGGACCTTTCGTGTGTAGGCGCCGATCGGCACGGTGGCCGATCCGATCGCGACCGTCACCCCCGGCTTCTCCAGATCGGTCACGCTCTTGACCTTCGTGGAATTGGCGGGAACCGCGATCACGAGCTTGTTGGCCGCGAACGTCACAGGCTTTAGGACCAGGCCCTTGGCATAGAGCGCTTCCGGGAACTTGGTGTTGGCCGAGGCGAACACGTCCGGCTTGATGCCCTGTTCGATCTGTGCGGCGAGGGTGTCCGAGCCGGCGAACGAGTACCTCACGGTGGCCTGAGGAAACTGCTGGCCGTACGCGGTGAACGCATCCTTCAGCGATGACGCCGCCGACACGGTCAGGTTGGGCTTGCTCGCGCCCGAGGTCCCCGAGCCGCCAGGGCCGCTCCCGCATCCTGCCAGTGCGAGCAGGATCGCACCGAACGTCGCCGCCAGGACCCGTCGCCGCATCAAGAGCCTCTTTCGATCATGACCGAGGTTGCCTTCACCGTCGCCGTCGCCTCCATACCCTCCACCAGGCCCAGCTCCTCGACCGAATCTCGCGTCACCGCCGCCGTGATCAAGTACGGCCCCGCCTCCAGCTCGACCAGCGCCATCACGCCGTCGACCTCGACGGAGCGGACGACCCCTTTGAAGCGGTTGCGAGCGGACAGCGGCGCACCGGTGGCGTGCCTCGACCGGCGATCGCTCAGGCGCCGCACCTCCTCCACGGGAACCACCCGGCGGTTGCGCGCATCACGCTGCGTATGCAGCTTTCCGGCGCGATCCCACCGGCGCAGCGTGTCCTGGCTAACGCCAATCGCCTTTGCCGCTTCTCCCAGCGTCAGACCACTTTCCATGTATGCCATAGCATTGCATATGCAGGCGCCGCCCGCACCCGCGACAGCAGCTCAGCTGGCGCAGTCTGGGCAGGCGCCGCGCAGGACGATCTCGTGCTCGTCCACCCGCATCGGAACGCGGCGACTCAGCTGCTGGATCGTGTGCTCCAGCTCGCGGTCGGTGAACGGTGTCACCGTGCCGCAGTTGTCACACACGAGATGGTGATGGTGGCCTTTTCCGGCGCGGATCGGCTCGTATCGGGCCATCGCCTGGCCCACCTGGAGGCGCTGGACGAGATGGAGACGGTCCAGCTCATCAAGGATGCGGTAGATGCTGGCTCGTCCCACGGGGCGATCGCTGTTCCGCAGGCGATCCTCGATCTCGATCGCTGACAGGGCACAGTCCTGGGAGTCGAGCAGGTCCACCAGCGCCCGCCGGGCTGAGCCGGTGGCGTGTCTGTGCTGGGCCAGCACCCGATTGGCGCGTTCTCCCCAGGTCTCCACGTTGTGTTCGGGCATCTGGGTCCAGTCTAAATCTCGGTGGCGCGGGATCGAACGGCGCCGAGGCGCCCGCTGACGAAGTCGGTCGTGACCAGGTAGGTCACCAGATAGATGCCGCTGGCCACGGCGATGATCGCGGAGCTGGGTGGAAGCTTGGGGATCAGGTAGCTGAGGGTCAGTCCGACCCAGACCGCGAGCACTGCGAGGCCGCCAGAGAGGGCCAGCCCGAGGTAGGGGCGGGGGGTCAGCCGGTGGGCGGCACCGGCGGGGGCGGCCAGCAGCCCGAGTAGCAGCAGCGCTCCCACGGCTTGCGTGGCCTCGGCGGCGGTGGCCGCCAGGAGCACGAGCAGCGCGAGCCCCAGCGCGCGGACCGGGATTCCTCGCGCTGCCGCCACGGCGGGATCCACGCTGGCGAAAAGCAGCGGGCGGGCGATGGCCAGAAGACCGGCCACGATGGCCAGGGCGACCACCACGGCGAGCCGGGCGTCGGCGCCGCTCAGCCCGAAGATCGAGCCGAAAAGGGTCCGCGCCCCCAGCAACCCGTTGCCGCCGCCTGAGCCGGCGCTGAACAGCGCCAGGAAGAACACGCCCAGTCCGAGCACCCAGGCGAACGTGATGCCGATGGTCGTGTCGTCAGGCTGCGCGCGCTCGCCCACGGTGCCGAGGACCAGCGCGATCACGATCGTGGCCGCGAACAGGCCAAATCTGATGTCGACGCCTGCCGCGGCGGCCGCAAGCGCGCCGGTGAACGCCACGTGGCTCAGCGCGTCGCCCGCGAACACCTGGGCCCGAAGCACGACGTAATAGCCGACCAGACCACAGGCCAGCGCGATGGCCGTGCCGGCCTCCAGCGCGTTGCGAACGAACTCGTGCGTGAACATCAGCTCTCCACCGCGGCCAGGCGGCGGTGCAGGAGAGTGGGATGGTCGATCGCCGCGCGGGCGAGCCGGGCGACCACGTACACCGCGAAGGCGACCGTGCTGATGTAGAAGCCGACGGGATAGTTGTAGAAGTAGGCCAGGGCGAGCCCCACCCAGGTGATAAGGACCCCCAAGATCACGGTCAGCAGAAGGCTGGCGCCGATCCGGGGGGTGATCAGCTGGGCGGTGGCGGCGGGCGCGACGAGCAGCGCGAACACCAGGAGCACGCCCGTGATCTGCGCGGTGGCGGCCACGGCGAGACCCAGGACGAGCAGGAACGCAACCGAGAGCATTCGCACCCGCACGCCGCTGGCCCTGGCCACGGCCTGATCCACGGAGGCGAACAGCAGTGGCCGCCCGACCGCGGCGAAGAAGGCCAGCGCCAGCACGGCCACGACGACCAGTACCAGGACCTGGCCCCGAGTGATGCCCAGGAAGTCGCCGAACAGCAGGTTCTCGTAGCCGGAGAGCACGCCCTGGTACAGGCTCAGGAAGAGGAATCCGCAGGCCAGCCCGAAGGCCTGAATCGATCCTGTGACCGCCGACTCGCGCCCGCGTCGCCCGGGCGCAGCCGATCCCCCCGAGCCTCCGATCACAAGCGCCGAGGCTCCGCAGAACGTGAAGTAGCCGGCGCTGGCGGGCAGCCCAAGGAGCAGCGCGCCCGTGGCCCCTGGGAAAGCCATCATGGCCAGCGTGTGGCCGGCGAAGCTCTGGCGCCTGAGCACCATGAACCACCCCACGACTCCCGCCATCACGGCCACGACCGTGCCGGCCTCCAGCGCGTTGACCATGAACGGGTACGCGGTCAGCTGCTGAAAGTCAGAGATCGGATCAGGCGACAGGCCGGCAACGCTAAGCATGGTCGTGGTGCCCATGACGATCGCTGTGGTGCGCGGGCGCCTCGGGAACGCCGGCCACGATCAGGCGCCCGTCGGCGCTCCGGAGGACATCGACCGCGACGCCGTACAGCCGGCTCAGCGTGGCTGGTGTGATCACCTCTCGCGGAGCGCCGACGGCCGCCCCGCCCCCGCCGAAGTACACGACCCGATCCAGGTAGGGGAGAAGCGGGTTGGCGTCGTGGGCCACCAGCAGCACGGTGACCCCCTGTTCGCGGCTGATGCGAGCCAGCAGCGCCGCCACGGCTGTCTGGTTGGGCAGGTCCAGGCTGTCCAGCGGCTCATCCAGGATCAGAAGCCGCGGAGCGCTGACCAGGGCCTGAGCGATCAGGAGGCGCTGCTGTTCGCCCCCTGACAGCCGCCCGATGGAGCGGGTGGCGTAGTCGTCAGCCCCCACCAGCGTTATCGCTCTCTGCACCTGATCGCGGCTGCGGCGCCGCACGGGGACTCCCCAACGTCGACCGTCCAGCCCCAGTCTGACCAGGTCGATGCCGCGAATGCGGACGGCGGCGTCGAAATGGCGGCGCTGCGGGAGGTAGCCGATCTGGCCCTTGGAGATTCCCGGTGGTCCGCCGAGCACGCTGGCCGCGCCCTTCATCAGTGGCAGCTCCCCCAGGAGCACCCGGAGCAGCGTCGTCTTCCCTGATCCGTTCGGGCCGAGGATGGCGGTGAATTCGCCCTCACGGACGGTGAGGCTCACGTCGCTCCACACGACTCGGCCGCCGATCCGTGCCTGCGCGTCCTGGAGCTCCACGATCGTCATCGGCCCGTGGCCTGATGCAGCGCCTGCTCCAGCTTTTGCAGCTGGGCCACCTGCCAGTGCTGGAAGCTGACCGACGCCGGTGAGAGCGTCTCCGTCACGGTCACGATGGGGATGTGCTCCGCCCGCGCGATGCGGTTGATCTGCTGGACGTCTGGCGTGACGTTCTGGCTGTTGTAGACCCAGACCCTGATCTCCCGCCGCTGCGCCTGGGTGTCCACGGTCTGCTTGTCGGCCACCGTGACATCCGTGCCCTCGGCGATCGCCTTGGCGAAGCTGGAGGGCGTCAAGAGCCTGAGGCCCAGCGCGTCGGCCAGGGGCTGGAAGACGCTCTCGCTGTAGCCGACCGGGACCCGGGCATACCGCGCTCGGAGCGTGCTGATCAGCCTGTC
>JBJMLC010000014.1:0-9710 GCA_045805485.1 Solirubrobacteraceae bacterium
TGACCGGGTTGGCTCCGGAATTGAAGTAGGCGATGTTGTGCGAGTTGGCGAAGAACCAGTTGAACGTGTACTTGATCTGGAAGACGGCGTTCAGGAAATCCTCCACGTCATGCATGCGCCCCGGGTCGTTGAGCAGGTAGAAGCCCAGGACCGAATCGAACTCGTGCATGTAGGTGGACCGGAGGTTGGTGTAGGCCACCGGCCGTCCGTGGACCCGTGCCCGGGCGATGACCAGGCCGTAGGCCGTCCGCTGGACCTGGAACGTCACCGAACCCGGGGGCGTTGGGTCGACGACGTTGGGACGCCAGGACTCCCTGTGGCGCAGCGTCTCCATGCGCACGCACCGGCCGCGGAGGAGGTAGTGGTCCGAGCGCTCGGTCACCCGCCGCCCTGAGGGGTTGCACAGCGGGACCGCGAAGGTGTCGGTGATGTTCTGCCCCGCGCTGGTGGCCGACCAGGCGTAATCGCGGCCGTGACCCATCTGGACGTACATGTTCGTTCCCGGGAATGAGACGCCCCGGGCGTCGATGCCGGGCCCGTGGATGTCCTCCTCCATCAGGATCTCCGGACTCCAGTAGGAGACCTGCGGTCCCATCACGGCCAGCGGGTGGCCGCTGGCCGAATGCTTGGCGTTCACCAGGAGCGCATTGGAGGCGGCATGGGGGAAGGCGAGCACGGCCGAATGCGCCGCCGCGACCTGCTGCCTGACCACCGCCGCGTCGCCCGCGGCGAGCCCCTGCGGGGTGCCCGGGGGGACCGATCCACGCTCCACCGCCTTGGCGTAGTTCACCGATCCATAGTCAGGCAGGGCGATCGTTCCGAGCGTCCGGCGGCTGGGCATGGGCAGTGTCTGGTAGGGGAATCCCCGGCCCCTGACCGTCGTCGGCGCCTCCGGATCGCTGGGGTCGACGAAGCTGGAAAACGTGGCGTAGCCGGAGTGGTCGGCAAACGGACGCAGTGGAGCGGGGGTGCGAAACGACGGCTCCGGTGAGCCCGCCACCCGGTAGTGCTCGCGCCCGAAGTGCCTGCGCAGGCGCTCGTAGAGGACGGCGTTCTGTAGCTGACGGCCGCCCCCGTTGCCGAGCTGGGCTCCGATGATGGTGGCGATCGAGATGAGGTCCTTGAGCGTGAACGGGGCGGGCCCCATCGGATGGCCAAGAGCCGCGTATTCGCCGGGCATCATCAGCGGGTTCGTCTGGGCGGTCCTGATGTAGGCATTGATCCCGTCCAGGAAGTTCTGGGCGTCCCGGTGGATCTGCGGGCCGCTGGGCGAGGCGTGCTCGGCCCAGGAGATCTGCCTGCTCAGGTCCTTCTGCGTGTAGGGCGCGCTCGTCCACGTGGTCTCGTCCAGGCTGACGTTCGAGCCGCCGGCGAACGAGCCCAGCGTGCCCTCGCCCACGTGTCGCAGCACGTCCATCATGAACAGCCGGTCCTCGGCCGACGCCCATCCGATGCCGAACTCCAACCCGGCCCGAGTGCGTCCGTAGATGTGGGGCACGCCAAAGCGTCGGTCACGCTCAATGGTCACACCAGGCCTGGGATGCTCGGTGCTGCCCACCCGCCCCGTGCGCACCCCAAACGTCGCGTCCTTGAAGAACCGCCCCAGGTGCGCCATCCCGATCCGGGTCGCCGCCGTGGTCAGCCGCGAGTACATGTGGAACTGGTCGCTCCAGTGCGCCGGGCGGTCGTGGTGGTTTGCCTCGTAGGCCGCCAGCGTGGAGCCGTCGTCCAGTGACCCCTGACCGGGCGGGAGGATGTCGCGGAAATAGCCGCGGTTGTTTGCGCCGTAACCCGGCACCCGCGCCGCGGCCGCGGCGGACAGGGCGAGCGACATCAGCGCCGCTCCCGCCAACCCTGCCAGCAGCCGGAGCACCGCGGCGCGACCGTCAGGCGGCCGCGGTCAGTGCGGCGCCGTTCAGGAGCTCTCGCACCGCCTGGAGGCTCGGCGCCGTCTGAAGCCCGGCCCGGAGCGGCGCCCCGCCACCGAGGGTCGCCACATGCTCAGTCGAGAGCCGCTCGATGTACCACGGATAGAACTTGCGCAGGTACCGCGTGGCTCTCTCCTCCCCCAGGTGCTCGCATGCCCGGGCCATCACCCAGTCCAGCTCCTGGAGCACCTCGGCGTCGGTCGGCACCCGGTCCCGGCAAGCCAGCAGCTCCTCGAACAGCCAGGGGTTGCCCAAGGCTCCCCGGGCCAGGAGGACCCCGTCGGCACCCGTGAGCTCGAACGCCCGGCGGGCCTGCTCGGCCGTGTTGAGCCCGCCGGACACCAGCACTGGAACCGGTAGCTCCTCCACGAGGTCGCGCACGAGCCCGTAGTCAGGAGTTCCCCTATGGCGCTGTGAGGCGTGGCGGGGATGGATCGAGATGCCGGCCACCGCGCCCTCGCCGGCCAGGCGCCGGGCCAGCTCGACGCCCGCCTGATCGCCCGGGCGCTGCCCGGACCGGAGCTTGACCGTGACCGGTAGCCCGCTGGCGCTCCCGGCGGCGCGGGCCAGCGCCATCGCTCGGTCCGGGTCCGAGAGGAGGGCCGCTCCGGCGCCGGTCTTGCAGACCTTGGGAACCGGACAGCCCATGTTGATGTCGATCAGGTCGGCGCCTGCGGCGGCCACCGTCTCGGCCGCCGAGGCCATGACATCCGGATCGTGGCCGAACAGCTGCACCGACACCGGGTGCTCCCGGGGGTCGATCCGCAACAGCTCACGCAGGGTGCGCTCGTTGCGGTAGTGCACGGCGAAGCTCGAGACCATCTCCGAGACGGCCAGGCCGGCACCGTGGCGGCGAGCCTGAAGGCGCACGAACCAGTTGCCGATTCCGGCCAGCGGCGCCAGCACGACGCGGTTGGCGATGCTCACGCCCCCCAGTGTCCACGTGTCTGTCAGCGACCGACCCATGTCAGTTCATGGTACGAATCAGGACGTGAACCTCGTGGACGTCCTGAGGCCATGGGTCGAGATCGTGCTTGAGCAGGTGCCCGGCGTGGAGCTGTTCGACGCCCACACTCATCTCGGCCAGAACGATCCTGACGGCATGCGCCAGACCGAGGACCAGCTGATCGCCGGCCTGACGGCGGCGGCAGCTCGGGGCGCGTTCGTGTTCCCGATGCACGAGCCGGACGGCTACCCGCCGGCCAACGACATGGTGCTCGCAGCCGCTGCGGCCTCCGATGGCCTACTGGTGCCCTTCTGCCGCGTCAACCCCCATGAGGACGCCGTGCGAGAGGTCGAACGGTGCCTGGCCCAGGGGGCCCGGGGGATCAAGCTCCATCCCCGGGCCGAGCAGTTCACGCTGGACCATCCCACCGTCTCGCAGCTCGTGGCGCTGGCCAATGAGCGCTCGCTGCCGGTGCTGATCCACGCGGGGCGGGGCATCCCGGCGCTGGGGCTCCATGCGGTGCAGCTGGCCGAGCAGTTCCCGGCCGCCCGGCTGATCCTCGCCCACGCGGGCATCTGTGATCTGTCCTGGATCTGGCGGGTGGCTCCGGACCACCCGAACCTGCTCTTCGACACGGCCTGGTGGATGCCGGCCGACCTCCAGACGCTGTTCTCGCTCGTGCCGCCCGGCCAGATCGTCTTCGCCTCCGACGCCCCGTACGGGAACACCGGGGTGGCGGCCGCCTTCCAGCTTCGCTCGGCCCTCCAGGTGGGCCTGAGCTCCGAGCAGATCCGGTCCATCGCCTCCGAGCAGTCGCTGCGGCTGGCGGCTCAGGAGCCCCTGCTTCCGGCGGGAGAGGCCGTCGGAGAGCTGGAGCGGGCGCCCCATGTCCTGCTTGACCGGGTCGCAGAGTTCCTGCTCATCGCGGTCATCGCCACGATGCGGGGCGCCGACGCGAGCGAGATGATTGCCCTCGGCCGCCTGGCCTGCGACGTCCCGGACGACATCGACGATGCGCCGGTGTTCGAAGCCATCCGAGGGCTCCTGGACGGGTTTGAGGCCTATAGCGGCGAGCATCCCGACGACCGCCGCCGGCTCACGTTCCTGATCCTGGGCAGCACCGTGGCCCGGACGCCTGATGTCCCGGTCCCGGCCGTGGACTCAGTTCAGGCCTGATTACGCTGCCAGATCAGGCGCAGCCCGCTGAGGGTGAGCAGATCGTCGACCTCGTCGATGGTCTCTCGGATGAACGGCACGAGCACCCGGGCCAGCCCGCCGGTCGCGATCACGCAGAGGTCATCCCCCAGCTCCCCACGCAGCCGCCGAACGATCCCCTCGACCTGACCGGCGAACCCGAAGACGATCCCGCTGCGGACGGCGTCCACCGTGGACTTGCCGATCAGCGACCGCGGTTCGGCCAGCTCCACCTTGGGCAGCTTGGCTGCGCGCTCGTACAGGGCGTCGATGGAGATCTCGGCCCCGGGGCTGATGATCCCGCCCAGGTACTCCCCGGCGGATGAGACCGCGTCGTACGTGATGGCGGTGCCGAAGTCCACCACGATGCATGTGCCCTGGACGCGCTCGTAGGCGGCCACGGCGTTGACCAGACGGTCGGCGCCGACCTCGTGCGGATTGTCGATCCGGATGGGCATCCCGGTCCGGATCATCGGTCCCACCACCAGCATCTCGTGGCCGAGATAGCGCTCGGCCACCTGCATCCACTGCTCGGAGAGCTGCGGGACCGTGGAGGACACGATCGAGGCGTCCACGTCGCCGAGGGACAGCCCCCGGAGCGCCAGCAGGTTCGCCAGAGCGGCCGTCAGCTCGTCACCCGTCGATTCCCGCACTGTGGCGAAGCGCCAATGCTGGTCGATCGGCCCCTCGGACTCGTCACAGACACCGAAATGCGTCTGGGTGTTGCCGACGTCTACGACCAGCAGCATGGCCGTGAACCCTAGATGGTTGATAGTGGCGGGCCCGCGATCCTCACGTCCTGGCCGGGACCCAGGGCCTGGAGCGCGCTCTGTAATCCGGTCCCGTCCGGGAGGGTCAGCCGCGGGTCAAGCTCCAGCAGGGGGACGAGCACGAACCGCCGCGAGCGGACCTCCGGATGGGGAAGGGTCAGGCGCTCCGAGCGATACTCCAGCGCTCCCAGAAGCAGGACGTCCACGTCGATGGGCCGCGGGCCGTGCCTGGGCCCGCCGGGCGACCGACCGAGCTCGCGCTCCACTGCCTTGCAGGTGTCAAGGAGTGGCTCGGGGTCGCTCGAGGTCCGGATCCGCAGGCAGGCGTTGTAGAAGTCGCGCTGATCAGGGACCAGCCCCACGGGCTCGGTCTCATAGACCGAGGAGGAGCCCTCGACTCTGATGCCATGGTCTGCCAGAGCGGTCACGGCCCGCTCCAGGTTGGCCCGCCGGTCCCCCACGTTGGACCCCAGGCCGAGGTAGCCGATGTGATCCGAGCCAGGGGGCGACATCGCGCCCGCTCAGGAAGCCTCGCGCCACACCTCGACCGAGACCTCGGCCACCGGGAGCGCCATCGGAGGCTCGGGCTTGGCCGCCTTGACCCACACGGCCTGGGCGTCATAGCTCTCCATCAGACGGTCGGCGATCGCCGTACACAGCCGTTCCAGCGTCTTGTAGGAGCGCTGCTGGGCCACCAGGTTGGTCTGCTGGCAGACCTCCGAGTAATCGATCGTGTCCTCCAGGCGATCGGTCACGGTGGCATCGCAGTCACTCACGTCCAGGCGGAGGTCCAGCAGCAGGCGCTGTCCGACCTGGCGCTCGGCCTCGGTGACGCCCACGTGCGTGTAAAGCGACAGGCCGCTGACCTCGATCGTGACCTCGGGCTCGGGGTGCCCCTCCCCGTCCTCGGCGCGGTCCTCGTCTACCTCGTCGAACTCTCCGTCCGCCATGGCCGGCTGACCGTAGCAGCCGTGACCAGCAGCGCGTCCTGGACCGGGGCCACGTCGTGGACCCGGAACCAGCTGGCTCCGCGCTCGAACGCCAGGACGCAGGAAGCCACCGTTCCGGCCACGCGATCGCCCACCTCGCGGCCGGTCAGCCGCCCCAGGAACGACTTGCGGGAGGTGCCCACCATGACCGGACAGCCCAGCTCCACCAGCTCTCCGAGGCGCGCCAACAGCTCCAGGTTGTGCTCCGCGGTCTTGCCAAAGCCGATGCCTGGATCAAGCACGATCCGCTCCTCCGGGACGCCGGCCTTGACGGCCACGGCGAGGCGATCTGCCAGGAAGGCCTTGACGTCGGCGACCACATCGTCGTACCGGGGGTCGATCTGCATCGTCCGAGGGTCGCCGGGCATGTGCATCAGGCAGAGGTCAGCGCCGGCCTCGGCGACCACGGCCGCCATCTCCGGATCACGCAGCGCGGTGACGTCGTTGACGAGGGTGGCTCCGGCGCCCAGCGCCGCCTGGGCGACCGCCGCCTTGGAGGTGTCGATGGAGATCTGGATCCGGGTATCGGCCTGACGGAGCCCCTCGATCACCGGCAGCACACGGTGAAGCTCCTCGTCGGCCGGGACGGGCGCCGCCCCGGGCCGGGTCGACTCGCCACCGATGTCCAGGATGTCCGCCCCGTCGCTGGCCAGCCCCAGGCCGTGGGCCACCGCGGTCTGCGGGTCCATGAACCGGCCGCCGTCCGAGAAGGAGTCCGGGGTCACGTTCACCACCCCCATGAGGGTGTACGTCCGCTCTGCGTCCGGGGGCTCACTCATCAGGCCACCGCCCGTGCTCATCGAAGTACCTCCGCGCCGCCTCCTCCTCGTCCCGCTCCCGGTTGCTCTGGATGCTCATCCGGTACATCCAGTTGATCATCCACACGATCAGGGCGGCGATGATCAGCGATACGCCGGCGGCGGCGCTCGTGCTGGTAATCCGGGCGTGCCCGATCACGATGAGCACCACCCCCGCCACGGCGATGGCCAGCGGAAGCCCATGGCGGGTGGCGGTGAGCAGCAGTCGTTGCCCGGTCACGGGTTGGACGTTAGCTGGGGTGGTTCCGGGAGAAACCGTTCCTATACGTGCGAAATCCCCCAAACCACCCTGACCCCAAGGCGATCGCCGCCCGCGGGGCACCGCGGCGCACTCCCCGCTTGCCCCCGCATCATCCCCGCGGTAGGCTCGGCCCGTGGGGAGCATGAAGATCCCTGAGGGGGACATCAGCCGTCGAGCGCTGCTGCGAGGCGCGGCCGGTGGAGCTGCGCTCGTGGCCGCCGGGGGCCTGCCGGCGTGGGCCAAGCCGGTCGCGGCGGCGGCCGGCGTGCGCAAGCCGGGCAGCCTGCCCTTCCCGAACAGGCCCGCCGGGACGCCCAGCATGCACGAGATCCACCACATCGTCGTGGTGATGATGGAGAACCACTCGTTCGACAACCTGCTGGGCAAGGTGCCTCACCTGGTGCCGGGACGCCGGGCCGTCGACGGGTGGACGATGCGCGGCGGCCGGGTCACGGACTCCAATCCGAACAGCCAGGGCCACCGCATCCGCGCCAGGCACGCCCGGACGCCCTGCCAGCCGCACGGCGTGCCCAGCCAGAGCTGGAACGCCAGCCACGAGTCCTACAACCACGGCCATATGAACGGCTTCGTGCGCGCCAGCGGGCCGTTCGCCATGCGCTACTGGGACGACCGGGACCTTCCCTTCACCTATTCGCTGGTCAGGCATTTCCCACTCGGCCAGCGGTACTTCTGCTCCGTGCTGGCCCAGACGTATCCCAACCGGCGCTTCCTGTTCTCCGGAACGGCCTCGGGGACGATCGCCACCAACGCTGACACGTTCACCATCCCAGCCAAGAACGGGACGATCTGGGACCGGCTGGACGCCCACGACATCAGCTACGCCGTCTACTACCAGGACGTGCCCAGTTGGGCCATCATCCCCGGCACGGTCCGGGGCTCCAAGCAGCACAAGTTCGACCAGTTCTATACCGACGTGGCCGCCGGGCGGCTGCCTGAGTTCACGCTCCTGGATCCCAACTACGTCAACACGTCCCAGGAGAACCCGCAGGACATCCAGGTCGGCGAGCGCTTCCTGGCCCGGGTGACGCACGCGCTGATGAAGGCCCCCACCTGGAAGAACACGGCTCTGTTCATCACCTACGACGAGCACGGTGGCTACTACGACCACGTCAAGCCTCCGCGGGCCATCAAGCCGGACAACACCCCGCCCAAGCTCGGCCCGGACGACGTGCACGCCGGGTACGACCGCTACGGCTTCCGCGTCCCGCTGATCGTCGTCTCTCCCTGGGCCCGCAAGAACTATGTGTCAAATGTGGTCCAGGACCACACCTCGCTGCTCGCGTTCATCGAGCGCAAGTGGAACCTGCCCGCCATGACGTTCCGGGACGCCAATGCGGACCCCATGACGGACTACTTCGACCTCCGCCACCCCAGCTTCCCCGAGCCGCCGCACGTGGCCGCCGGCCCGCCGCTGGGCCCGGGCGTGAAGGCGTGCCACGCCGCGGGATACGACCCGCCGCTGCCCAGCAGCGGGTAGGCGCCGCTGACTAAGCCAGCATCTCTCCCGGGCAGATGCTGCGCATGAGCAGCGACCACCGCCCCTCGTCAATGCCGCGGAGCGGCGATCCCTTCGGAACGGTTTGTCCGCAGGACGCTTAGTGACGAAGGGATCGTCGCGGAGCTACTCGGCGGTCCCGCCGGCCAGGCCGGGGCGGGGCAGCGGCCGCGGCGCCTCACGGCCCGCCCGCTCGGCGGGCGCGGGGCTGGGCGGGATCGGCACCTCGGGCGGAGGCGGGGCCTCTGAACCGAAGACCTCTTCCTCGGTCTGGCCACCCAGCAGCGCCTCGAACTGCTCCTTCTCGATCGTCTCTCGCTTGACCAGGATCTCGGAGAGCTTCTCCAGAGCCGGGCGGTACTGGGTCAGGATGTCCTTGGCCTGAACGTGGGCGCCCTCGACGATCCGCCTGATCTCATCGTCGATCTCCCGCGCGATCTCATCGGAGTAGTCGGGCTCGGCTGAGAACTCGCGGCCCAGGAAGGGCTGGCCGTGGTCATGGCCGAACACCCGCGGCCCGAGCTTCTCGGACATCCCGAAGCGCATCACCATCTGCTTGGCCGTCTGGGTGACCTTCTCCAGGTCGTTGGACGCGCCGGTGGTGACCTCGCTGAACACGATCTCCTCGGCGGCGCGACCGCCCAGGGTCATGGCCATCGTGTCGGTGAGCTCAGCCCGGGTGGTCAGGAACTTGTCCTCACCCGGGAGCGCGATCGTGTACCCCAGCGCCTGGCCGCGGGAGATGACCGAGATCTTGTGGATGGGATCCGAGTGGGGCAGGTAGTGGCCCACGATGGCGTGGCCCATCTCGTGGTAGGCCGTGATGCGGCGCTCCTTCTCGCTCATGACCCGGGTCTTCTTCTCCGGGCCGGCGATCACCCGCATGATCCCTTCCTCCAACTCGTCCTGGGTGATCTCGCGCTTGCCATTGCGGGCGGCCAGCAGCGCGGCCTCGTTGACCAGGTTCGAGAGGTCGGCGCCCGTGAAGCCGGGCGTCTGGCCGGCCAGCGTGTCAACCTCGATGTCCCGGGCCAGCGGCTTGCCCCGCGTGTGGACCTCCAGGATCTTCTTGCGCCCGATGCGGTCGGGGCGGTCGACCACGATCTGCCGGTCGAAGCGGCCGGGGCGCAGGATGGCCGGGTCGAGCACGTCGGGGCGGTTGGTCGCCGCGACGATGATCACGCCCTCGTTCGACTCGAAGCCGTCCATCTCCACCAGGAGCTGGTTCAGCGTCTGCTCGCGCTCATCGTGCCCGCCGCCCAGGCCGGCGCCGCGGTGGCGGCCCACGGCGTCGATCTCGTCCATGAA
>JBJMLC010000015.1:0-6459 GCA_045805485.1 Solirubrobacteraceae bacterium
AGCGGGGCGAAACGGTGCAGGAACGTGACGCCACCACCAGTCAGGCCTGGAGGGCCGAGCTGATGGCCTACACCAACAACCGAGGCCTCGTCCCCACGATCGTGCGGGACGGAGGGGAAGTTCAGGTCGGATTCCCTCCCGGGCGTGGCTGACGCGTGTACTGAGCGGCCGGTCGGTCGTCGCGAAACGAGCGCAAGGCTTGAGAGCGGCCGCACCGCGAGCAACTCCCACTGCTTCGTGGACTAGAGTCCGACGCCGCAGGATCGCAAGCCTGGCCATCGAACCGACGCTGTGATGCGCGCAGAGACCCCACGCCGCCGGCAATTCGCCCCGGTGGCAGGCGTCCTGGTACTGGGACTGCTGGTCACGGGAATCCTGACCTGGATCTCGGTCGACTTGTACTCGAACAACGAGCAGCGTCTACTTCGACTCCGGGCTCACGACGCCTCGGCCCTGCTGGCGGAGGCGATCCCGACGCTTCAGACCCCGCTGGCCTCGGCGGCTGCCCTGGCCGACGCCACGAGGGGCAACCGAAAAAAGTTCATGCGCTTTGTGCAGCCCTACGTCGGCACGCGCCCTGCTCACCCGTTCGTATCGATGTCGCTGTGGCGAGTGGGCCCCAGCACGACGCGCCGGATCGCCGTCGTTGGGGTCCCGCCCGTCTTGCCTTCGTCAACCCCCAGAACCAAGCATTTCCTGGGCCACGCGGTCACCAGCCCGCAGCTCAGCGTGATCGGGCTCCTGAACCGCCCTCTGGGCCGCTTGGGTTATGCCTTCAGCGGCCAGGGCACGGGACCGTTCGTGGCCTACGGCGAGAGCGCGCTGCCTCGCGATCGCTACCAGGCCCCCCAGAGAAGTGCAGCGTTCTCAGATCTCAACTACTCCGTCTACCTGGGCAGCGACAAACGACCGCAGAACCTCCTCACAACGAGCGCCCGCCACCTGTCGCTCACCGGCCAGCGCGCCGCGGTGAGGGTGCCCTTCGGCAGCGCGGTGCTGACGCTGACCGTGGCCGCCCGGCGGCCACTGGGGGGATCGCTCACGCAGCGATTGCCCTGGGTGATCGGCATCGTCGGAGTCCTGCTCACGATTGGCGCGGCCGTGCTGACCGCTCGGCTGATCGACCGCCGGCGACACGCCGAGCTCCTGGCCGCCCGGATCGAGGAGGTGGCGGAGGAGAACCGGCGCCTGTTCACCGAACAGCGAGGAATCGCCCAGACCCTTCAGCGAGCGCTGCTCCCCGAGGCCTTGCCCCAGGTTCCCGGCCTCGAGGCCGGGGTGCGTTACGAGCCAGGGGTGGAGGGCGTCGATATCGGCGGCGATTGGTATGACCTGATCCCCTACGGCGAGCATCGCCTCCTGCTGGTTGTGGGCGATGTCTCGGGGCGAGGGCTCAAAGCCGCCACCACGATGGCCGCCCTGCGCTACGGCGTCCACGCCTATGCCGCCCAGGGGGACCCCCCGGGCACCATTCTCACCAAGCTCTCCGGGCTGGTCAGCGTCAGAGCCAGCGGACAGCTGGCCACCGTGCTGTGCGCACTGGTCGACGTGGAGGCCCACGAGCTGACGGTCGCCAGCGCGGGCCACCTCCCACCCCTGCTGATCAGCAACGGGTCCAGCGACTTCGTACGCGGGAAGGTTGGGGTCCCGATCGGACTCGACCGGGATGCCGGCTACACACCCACCACAGTCAAGGCTCCCGCGGACGCCACATTTGTCGCCTTCACCGACGGGCTGGTGGAGCGCCGGGGGGAGAGCATCGATGCCGGCCTGGAGCGCCTGCGAAGCCGAGCCGGAACGGCCAACCTCCCACTGGAGCGTTTTCTCACCCATCTCGTGGACGAACTGCGAACTGACCAAGCCGCCGACGACACAGCCATTGCGGCAATCCGATGGCTGGGCTGACCATGGACGAGCCGGCGCCGTTTCGCTTCGAGCTGCTCCGCGACGAGGAGCCGGAGGCCACGGCCCTGCGCGTGGAGGGCGAGTTGGATCTGAGCAACATCGACGAGGTCCAAGCGGCGGTCGACCCGGTGATCAAGGCCCATCCTGATCGGCTGGTAATCGAGGCCGGGGGCCTGCGGTTCGCCGACAGCTCGGCCATCGCCGCTCTGGTGGGATGGGCGGCGATCGTCCGGGAGCTGGAGATCCGGAACCCACCGCACCTGCTGCGCTCGATCATCGAGTCGATGGGTCTGGCGGAAACCCTTCCCATGCGGCCATGAGACAGAACCGCACATTTGAGAATCAGCCATCGTCGGTCCCGGCGGCCCGGCGGTTCGCCACCGGAACACTCAGCGGGCTGTCCAGTGAGGTGACCGAGGCCGTGGAGCTCATGGTCTCCGAGCTGGCCACCAACTGCGT
The DNA here is from genome assembly GCA_045805485.1 of Solirubrobacteraceae bacterium. Lineage (GTDB taxonomy): Bacteria > Actinomycetota > Thermoleophilia > Solirubrobacterales > Solirubrobacteraceae > Palsa-465. The sequence continues at coordinate 2,365 of JBJMLC010000015.1, forward strand.
GCGACACACAGATGGCAACTTTGAGATCTCGATCCTCCAGACGCCAGACGCAGTCCGCGTGGAGGCGCTGGACGGTGGACTTGGGGAACCAAGGCTGCGCTCCCCCGGACCGGCCGATCCACACGGACGCGGGCTGCTGATCGTCGATGCGCTGGCTGGCGATTGGGGTGTGGATCTACGCGAAGGCCACCGGAAGGCCGTGTGGTTCACCGTGCCCGTCGGTGCGTGAGCGGCTCAGCGTTTGCACTTCGCGAACACGTAGCACTTCACCGGGGGCTCCGCGCCCACCTGCTTGGCGCTCTCCTGGGCCTGACCGATCGCGTTCAGAAAGCTCCCGTAGTCGCTGGCGAACGTGGCGGGGTCGACACCCGGCTGGAACGGGTCCGCACATACCGCGGCCGGGACGTGCCTGGGGTTGGCCAACGCCTCGTGGGCGAAGGCATCCGCCGCCAAGGCGTAGCCGACGGAGTCGTAGCTGCCCATGGCCAGATGGTCTGAGGTGTCGTTGGGGCAGATCTGCTGCACGGCGACGTTCTCAATTCGCCCTCTACCCCTGTGCAGCGAGGAGCTTCCGCTGGAGTCAAGGTTGGGCACGACGATCTCATCCGTGCGGCTGTAGATGACCGTGTAGTCGATCCCGGCAAAGGTCTCGGTGAAGCTGTTCAGAGCCTGCATGAAATGCGAGCCCGCGGCCTGCTGCCAGTCGGCGGCGGAGCATTGCTGCTGGCAGGTTGCGTTCGCGTCCAGCGTGCCGTGGTTTGAGGGGTCGAGAGCCACGAACGACCTGACCAGCCGCCGCGTGTCAGGCCAGAAGCGCAGAGCCCATCGCGGAACCATGCCCCCCTGGCTGTAGCCGAGGATGTCGACCCGGCGTCCTGACCTGCGGGCCAGCTGCCTGAGGGCGTAGACGACGTATTCGCCCGCCACCTGGATGTCACCAGTGGCTTGGTGGGGGAGCGTCACCGCGCAGTGCGCCCAGCCCCGAGCGGCGAAGGCGCGCTCATAGTTCCACGAGTAGTTGGACCGCGGCGTCAGATCGGTGCCGGGAACCAGCAGAATCGGGTCACGATGATCCCCCCGGATACCGCGTGTGCAGGACACAGCCGAGCGAAGCTGGTGGGTCGGCACGCTGAGCCGTGGTCCCGGCCGGTTGAGCGGCGCGTACCGCCGGCCGATCGCCGCCGCGGAGCACACACACGGAACAACGCACGCCGCCAGCAGACCAATCGCGCGCACATAGCCTGCCCTCCCTGCCATGGCGCAGATTCTACGGAGACAGCGCCCCGACCGCGAAGGCTAATGTCGCTCAGGGCACCGGCGCCCCGGCGACCGCGACCAGGACGCCCGCGAGCCCCGCAACCAGCAATATCTGGACCACTCCGCGGCGCAGGACGAGCAGGCTGACGGCCGACACGGCCAGCACCCCGGCCTGCCAGGGCTCGCTCAGGGCACGAGTCAGCGGAATGGCTGCTCCCAGGATGGCGCCGATCGCGGCTGGTCCCGCGCCGTTCAGGAAGGACACCGCCGAGCTGTTGTCCCGCAGGCGCTCAAACCGACCGCTCCCCACAAGAACGAAGGTGAAGGAGGGCACGAACGCCACCAGGGCCGCCAGCAGGCCGCCGGCCACGCCATGCGCGGCGTAGCCCACCGCGGCCACGGTGGCCACGACGGGCCCCGGCGTGACCTGCCCCAGCGCGACGGCGTTCAGGAACTGTCCGCTGGTCATCCAGTGGTAGGTGTGAACAGCATCGCCCTGCATCAGCGGAATGATCACGAAGCCGCCCCCGAACGAGAGTGCCCCGACCTTGAACGCGGTCCAGGCCAGGGGACCCACGCCGGCCTTGGCAATGACAGCCGGCGTGAGGATGCCGAATCGGTTTGACCGCTGAGGGGATGCCGGCTCGGCGCGGCGCTCGATCAGGAGCTCGGTCAGTCCACACGCGACGAGGACGAGTGCGAGGTACGGGCCGACGAGCGCCGCCGACACCGCGCCGGCCAACAGATAGGCACCCCAGCGGATCCGCCTTGCGCTGCGTCCGCCCGCGGCTCGGTAGCTCGGACGGATCAGATCGAGCCCGGCCCGGAGCGCCACCGCCGCCACAGCGGCGCCGGCGCCGGCGCCGGCGCCCCGAACCCACGTCGGGGGCGAGGTGCCCAGGAAGAGAACCGAGAGGGCGATGATGATCGCCACCGCCGGAGCGATGAAGCCCAGGCCCCCCACGATCGCCGCCGTGGGCCCGCCGACCCGGTAAGCGCAGTAGATGGCCAGCTGAGTCGAGGCAGGGCCGGGGAGGAGGCTGGAGGCGGTGATCGCGTCCTCAAAGGCGCGGGCGTCAATCCAGCGGCGGCGCTCCACGACCAGCTGACGCAGCAGTGAGATGTGGGCGGGAGGCCCGCCGAAGCCGGTCAACCCGATCCGAGTCCAATCGCTCGCCACGGTACGAAGGGACACGCGGCCACCCCGTTGTTCGGCGCTCATTCCGTCAGGCCGGCCGCCCTGCCCGGCGAACCAACGCAACGTTCTCAGCAGACACGGACGAACCCTGGCATAAATTTGCTTGCGCACACGGCGCGCAACGCGCCGGTGAGAAGAATGGAGAGGACATGACCGGTAAGGCAGACTTCACCCCGGAGGAGTGGAAAACGATTCTGGAGGCGCCCGTGAGCGCCGGGCAGATCGTGATCACTTCAGCCAGCGGCGGGATGTTCCGCGAGGCCTTCGCCGTCGGCAAGGCTTATACGGAGGCCCGCAAGCAGCACGGCGAGAGCGAGCTCCTGGACGAGATCCTGGGCACCAAGCCCAAGGTCGATCGCACGCACTCTGGGTCACCTCAAGAGATGAAGGAGCACGGCCTGCAGCACCTGCGTGATGCCGTTGACGCGCTCCAGCGCAAGGCGACGCCTGACGAGGTTGATGGCTACAGACGCTTCGTGCTGAGCCTGGCCGAGACCGTCGCGGCCGCCCACCGCGAGGACGGGGTCTCAGTGAGTAAGGACGAGCAGGCGGCGATCGATGACATCTCCGCCAGCCTGGGATCCTCCAGCTGACGTCGCTCCCGAGACAGTCAGGCTCCACTGCGCCAGCCCAGGGCCTTCTGACGCGCCCTGGGGAGCTTGCTGACCACCAGGTCATAGGAATCCTCGATCAGGTCTTCGACCATCTCGTCCGCCAGCGAGCCGTCGAGAATGACCGTGTTCCAATGGCGCTTGTTCAGGTGGTAGCCCGGGAGGACCGCGGCATGCGCCTTGCGAAGCTGCTCGGCCAATGCGGGCTCGCATTTGAGGCTGACGCTCAGCGGGCTGGCGCCCAGGCCCGACAGCGCAAACATCTTGCCGGCGACCTTGAACACCGAGGTCCGCGGACCGAACGGGAACGTCTCCTCGGCTCCCGAGAAGGAGAGGCAGTGGCCGCGGAGCCTCCGAGCGTTCATCGCGGGAAGGTTGACACGGCGGCCGGGGCTCGTTCTAGATTGTCGTGATTCGCCCTCGGTGCCAAGGCACCGGCTAGGTTGTCCGCACATGGGCCGAGACCGGTTGCTGTTCGTCCTGCGCTTAGTTTCGGGCGGGGTATTCGTGGTGTTTGGCGCTGGCAAGTTCGTCAACCATGGGTCCGAGCTTGCTTCGTTTAGGTCCTATGGGCTTCCCGCCCCCGATGCGTTCGTCCTGGCAATCGGCGTGCTGGAGTTGGTCGGTGGGCTGCTGTTGATCGCTGGGATCCTGACCAGGCCCGCGGCCTTGGCCCTCGCCGGCGACATGGTCGGCGCCATCGTCGTTTCCGGGATCGGGAAGGGTGAGCTCGTCAGCCTCACGCTTGCTCCGGCAGAGTTGGTGGTCATGCTTGTCCTGCTGTGGACGGGCTCCGGTGCCTTGGCAGTGCGACCGAGCCCGCGGATCGGCTCGTCGGAGCAAGGACGGCTCGCGCTCTTCAAATAGCGCCAAGGCCCAAAACGACAGTCGGCCGACACACGTCGCTCTCGCACCTGCGCGTTCACCCGCGCTCCGAACCGCTTGTCAGCGGGGAATGTGTGCGAAGAAGATGTCGCTGGGTCCGTGGTGAGTGCGGGACCGGGCGCGCGTGAACGCGGCGTCGAAACC
>JBJMLC010000016.1:0-10109 GCA_045805485.1 Solirubrobacteraceae bacterium
CCCACCCGGAGATGGTCGCGCCACGGCCGAAGTGAACGTGCAGATGTCTCACGGAGACACGATGGGGCAGGAGCACGATCCTTCGCCTGACCCAGTGCCCGTGCCTCCACACGCGGCGGTGCACGACGCGGAGATGGCAGCGGACTACCCTAATCCGCCGTGTCTGTGCGCGAAGCCTGATGCGGACTGGATGGCCGTGGTGATACGCCGTGACCCAGTGGGCCGGGATGCGCACCCGCTCTCGCTGGCGATGGCAGCGCAGGGCGCCCTTGACCTTCACGAATGAGACCGTGCTGACGGAGGGCGCCCGGATGCTCAGCGTCCAGTCGGCGCGCACGGACGTCCTGGGAAGGCCGGCGGCGTCCCGGGCCCGATTGACACTGAAGCAGAACAGGTGGTGAATGCCGACACCGCGGACCGCGACTGCCGCCCGAGGCGACGGATACCAGAGCGCGGGCGCGTGGTCGAGCGAGCAGACAATTCCCTTGACGCCGCTCGGGCCGGCTGTCGCAGTGGCGTGCACGTATTGCGTGCCCTCCGAACTGGAGGCATCCCTCGGACCGGAAAGCGAGACAGTCGGCCGCTGGTTGTCAACGTGAATCGTCCTGGTGCGGCTCACCGAGGCACCGGCGCCGTCAATTGTGGTGATCGTCAGCGGTAGGGCGCCCTGCCCGTACTGCGCCGTGTCCACCGCCTGGTCGACCGGCGGAGCGTCACATTGGTGCCAGACAGCGGGGTTGTGCTTGACGATGGAGCCCGGTCCCGGCTCACCGTTGATGGCGGACCCGGTCGCGCACAGCCCGGAGGGCGAGTCGCCGAGTAGGTGGAGCGTCCACGTGCCGCGGATCCATCCCTCGGCCCGCCAAAGGCCATCCGGAGCGATGAGGTGCGGGCGGGTCGTCTCATGGACGTGAAGTTCGAGCAGCTCCATGGTCAGCCACCGGTCGCCACCCTTGGTGCATCGACGAGCGCGGCACCGTACACGCCAGCCGAAGTAGCGCGTGCCGCGTGAAGGCCATTCAAAGCGTGCCCCGCCGCTGTTCGCCGAGCTCCAGCTGCTCTCCCCGTCGAACGTCCTCACGCTGCCGCTACCGCCTGACCAGTAAAGCGCGCCACCCCAGCCGCCGCCGTCATCCAGACCATGCGAATACATGTGGGGGATGTCGACCGAGGCGATCCGGAGCCCGGGTGGCGCTGTGAGTGTCCAGTGGACTCCACGACCCCGTTTAACGGTCTGGTGCCGCAGGGTCCAGATCGCCATGCCGCCCGGGGGCCGGGCAGGCGAATAGTGGGCGCGGGCCGGATTGCCCGGACACCTGCTCGTCGTGTGGATGCCGTGCGTGTCGCGGGGCTGCGGTGCGACGTGGTTCCCGTAGATGTCGCACACCATCACCGTCTCATCCGCCGACGCCGCGGGAGGGACCACGAGCCACACCACGGTCTGGGGTGCCACCCAGGCCGCGACGAACGACAGCGCCGCCGACAGAGCACGCCGGCCGCGCCGATGAGCTCGCAGGCCGGGAGTCGACGTCAGCGCTCGCATCTCCCCATCACAGCACCTGAATCACCCGCTGTGTCAGGACCCACCGTTTTGTTGCACTTCCTTCACAGACATTTGTCAGTCGCGATACGACCCGTCACCTGCTCTCGCTTAACCAACGCGCGAGGAGGGCCATCACCGCCACGTACCGGCTAGTGACCCAGATGGCCGGGACCGAACGGTGCGCCCGGGCCAACGGGACCTGCTTTCGAGGATCCACCACCGGACCCGCCACCGCCAGCACCGGACCCGCCGCCACCGGACCCACCACCGCCAGACCCTCCGCCACCCGTGCCGCCTTCGGATCCCGAAGACGATTCGCGTGCGGTGCTGGAACTCTGCGTCTGCGGTGGAGGCGAGTACGAGACGGGCTGGCCGGACGAGATCGCGGAGCTAGAGCCGGAATGGGCCGGGCGAGCAGGATGGGTGCGCCCGAGTGCTTGCGACCGCGCGCGTTGCGCCCGCCCGCGTGCGTGGCTTGGCAAGCGCGGTCGCGTCCGTTGGATCCGTCGCCGCACGTGGATGCCACGTGGCTCGTCGCCCACCGTTCGTGTGGCCGGCAAGGTCGTGAACCCCTGACCCCCTTGAGCCAGCTTCTCGGGTCCTTGCCCTGAGCCAACCTGCGCCACCAGGACGCGGGCCGCGATCACGGCGCAGCAGAGGATGGTCACCCCAATCGCCGACCGCACCGAGAGCCGCCGGACGAGCGGCCCCGTTGCGGCCGGAGCGGTCCGGGGCCGCGCACCCCAGCGCCTCGCACTCCGAGGCCGCGCACTCCAACGCCCCCACGCCGGGGCGGGCGACCGCGCGACTGAGCCGCCATCGCCGCCCGACCCACCGGGGAACGGAATGAGCTCGTCGACCTCAGTGAGTCCGCCCCAAAAGTCGAGGGCCAGCGGACGGTCCCCACGGTCAGCTCCGGCTGCCACCCCGCCGACTGGCGGCTCGCCAGCGGCGGGTTCATCAGCCTCCTCGTGCGCCTCGGCAGGAACCTGCCCCTCGCAACCACCGTCCCGGTCAATCTCGTCACCCGCTTCGACCTCCTCGCGTGCGCGAGAGCCCAGAGGCACCAGCTCCTCAGGGGGACCGATCCACTCACGGGGAAACCGCAGGACCTTGCCTCCTCCATCAGGCTCCGGCGGCCCTCCTGGGTTGTGGGGTCCGTCCGTTTCCCCTCCCTTTGCAGAGCTTTTTGCAGTGACGTCCTACCCGAGATGTATTATACGCCAACTAGATCCAGTTGGACTCAATTAGAAAGCGATTCAGCACTGGCGGTCAATTTGGCAGAGGAGTTCCTCACCGTTGCGGAGGTGGCTGAGCTGCTTAAGCTCAACCAGCAGACCGTGCGCAACTGGATCGACCAGGGCTCTCTCCCTGCCCTGAGAGTGGGTCGTCGGGTGAGGATCCGGCGGTCCGACCTGGACCGCATGCTCGAGGACGGCTCGACGAAGGGCGGCAGGTCGAGCGGCCATGCGGGCGGCCCGAGTGCGGCTGATTTCTGGGGCGGTGAGCCGGTGGATATGGACGAGCAGTGACGCTTCCAGGGACCGGTGCAACGCATCTCACGGTTGGTGCGCGCGTCGAAGCGAGCGCTGTCGATCCGCGAGTCCTCCGATGAGCTTTGCCGACGACCTCGACGCCCAGCGGGCACAGGTTATGCGTGCGGTTCGCCAGGCCGGCGCCGAATGGGCCGAGGCCATGCGGGCCCACAAGCTAGCCCCGCCCGACCCTGGATTCGCGGGCCGGCTCCGTGCCCTCGCGGGTGCGGCCGAGCGGGAGCAGGTCGCCTGGGAGCACGCACATGCCGCTAGCCTGCTCTGGCGCCCGATCCCGGGCGCCGAGCAAGCCGAGCCTCCATACGAGCTCCGCCCCGGCACTGGCCGGAGGGGGCCCGCACCGCTGTGGACGCGCTTCGATGCGGCGGTGGCCAACCTCAACCGGGCCATCGGAGGATCGAGCGCCGGGGCGGTGGCCGATGGGTTTGGGGCGATGGCGGAGTCGGCGCGGGCTCTGGCCGAAGCCATAGACCGCGAGGATGGGGGTTCGCTCGGAGATGACGGCCCGAGTGAGTCCCGCGCTCGCGGCGCGGCGTAGCCCACGACCAGTCCCGCGCTCGCGGCGCGGCGTAGCCCACGAGCACTCCCGTGCCCACTCCCGCGCTCGCGGGGCGGCTTAACCCACCAGCAATCTCGAAGGGCGCCTAACCACACCAGTATTCGGTGCGTCCCGCCGCGCGTAGGCCGGTGCCTCGCCCATCCCCCGCAAACCCGCCGCTTCCCGGATCTACACCAAATTTTTACTCGGGATGAAGACTCCGGTGGCAGTCTGCACGTTGGGCAATCAAAGCAAGGAGGGGATCAATTAGTGCCTCAGATCATCGTCACTGCTGACCATGCACACGATCAGGACCACGACGGCGTCATGCTGCGTGAGCGGGTGAATGTCGACGACTTCGAGAGCGAGCGGTTCGCCGCGAACCTCATCGAGCGTCTTGGCTGGGCGGTCGTTGACGCGACCGAGGAAGCGCGCCCCCCGCGTGGAACCGAGGCGGGGCACACCGCGCGCTCCCGTGAGTCACGGCACGTTCGCCGCGGCGACACCGTCCACGCGTAAAGCCGACTTCGGCTGCGCGTAAACGCGCCGGGCCCGCAGGGGTAGCGGGCCCACGCCACATACCGGGCCCCAACCCATACGTTGCGGGCGGGGTCGGGCCATCGTTGCGGATGCCTCACATGCGGCCGGCCGGCCAGGCCGCTCCACAGCTGAACCAGCCACCGCCAGCCATACTGGCTGGCGGTGGCCATCGTCCCCGACATTGAGCCCTGGGCCGCGGTATTGGCCAGCGGGCGAGAGGATGGGCGCCTGGTTCACGATGACCTGGATCCGGCCCGGGCCTCTCGGCTCGTGCCCGCTCCACAGGAGCTCGGGCCGAGTGTCGACCGGGCGCTCGCCAGCGCGGGCATCGTCTATCTGTACGCCCACCAGGAGGAGGCGCTGCGGGCGGCGTTCGACGGCCCCACGATCATCACCACGGGCACCGCGTCAGGGAAGTCGCTGTGCTTCCAGCTGCCGACGCTGGAGGTGCTCAGTGGCGATCCTCGCGCGCGCGCGCTGTATCTATATCCCACGAAGGCCCTGGCCCAGGATCAGGCCCGGGCACTGCACGCCTTCGGGCTGCCCCGACAGATCAGGCCGGCGATCTACGACGGAGATACTCCGCGCGGCCAGCGGTCGGTCATCCGTAAGCGCAGCAACCTGATCCTCACCAACCCCGACATGCTCCACGTGGGGATCCTTCCCCACCACCAGTCCTGGGGCGAGCTGTTCGGGAACCTGGCCTTCGTCGTTGTGGATGAGGCTCACACGTACAGAGGCGTGTTTGGCTCACACGTGGGCAACGTGTTGCGTCGCCTGCGCCGCGTCGCCGCCATCCATGGAAGCGAGCCGCGCTTTCTGCTGGCCAGCGCGACCATCGCCAACCCGCAGGAGCTGGCCGAGAGGCTGACCGGCCTGCAGGGCTTCCACCTGGTCGATGAGGATGGGGCACCCAGAGCCGAGCGCCGGGTGGCCATGTGGAATCCCCCGCTGCTCGACGAGGCGCTGGGCCTCCGGGGCTCGGCGCTATACGAGGCGGCGGAGCTGTTCGCCGAGCTGATCCAGGCCGGTGCTCGGACTATCTGCTTCATGAAGTCGCGTAAAGGGGTCGAGCTGATCCTCCGTCACGCCACCGATCGGCTGGAGCCGGCTCTGGCTGACCGCATCTCGCCCTACCGCGCCGGGTACACACCGGCCCAGCGTCAGGAGATCCAGCGGCGCCTTACCGATGGGGAGCTCCTAGGCGTGGTGGCGACAGACGCGTTGGAGTTGGGGATCGACATCGGCCAGCTTGACGCCGCCATCTGCGTCACCTTTCCGGGCACGGTGGCCAGCCTCAGGCAGATGTGGGGTCGGGCTGGCCGGCGGGGCCGGGGCCTGGCGGTGTACGTGGCCGGTGACGATGCCCTGGACCAGTTCTTCTGCCGTCATCCCGGAGAGTTCCTCGGCCGGCCGGTCGAGTCAGCCATTCTGGATCCGCAGAGCCCAGAGATCTACGCCGAGCATGTGCTCTGCGCCGCGCACGAGGCACCCCTGTCCGATCCGGACGCCCGCTTTCTGGGCACCGGTTGGCGAGATCAGGCCGAGCAGCTCACCTCGGCCGGCCTCCTGCGAGAGCGCGCCGGCGGGTTTGTCCCCATACGGGCCGACGACTACCCGGCCGGACGCGTGGCGCTGCGTTCGGCGTCGGCGGACAGCTTCATCCTGATCGAGTCCGGTTCTGGCGAGGTCCTCGGATCGGTGGAGGCCCAGCGGGCTTACGCCACGGTCCACGAGGGGGCGGTCTACCTTCACATGGGCCGCTCGTACCAGGTGACGGCCCTTGACCTGGAGGCGCGCCGGGCCGTGCTGGAACCGTTTGCCGGGGATTACTTCACGCAGACCAAGCGGGAGAGCATGACGTTCATTACCCGGTTGGAAGCTCAGCGGGAGTCCCTGGGTCTGACCCTGTGCTTCGGCCAGGTCGTCTACTCGGAGACGGTTCTGGGCTATCAGCGCAAGAGCCTCCAGGACCACCAGGTGATCGATTTCCAGACGCTGGACCTTCCGACGACCGAGTTCCATACGCGGGCTCTGTGGTACGAGCTCGACGAGCTGATCGATGCTGAACCCTTCCCGGTGGAGCTCCTACTGGGATCGCTACACGCGCTGGAGCACGGCCAGATCGCGGTGCTGCCCCTGATCGCGATGTGTGACCGCTGGGACATCGGGGGGCTGTCGACAAACGCCCATCCCCAGACCGACGGACCGACGATCTTCATCTACGACGGGCACCCGGGCGGGGTGGGGATCACCCGGCGCGGCTATGACGCGTTCGAGCGGCTGGTCGCCGATGCGCGGAGGCTGATCGGGGAATGCCCGTGCAGCGCCGGATGCCCCTCGTGCGTGCAATCGCCCAAGTGCGGCAACCTGAATGAGCCGCTGTCCAAGCGCGGCGCGCTGGAGTTGCTGCGCCGCCTGATCTAAGACGCGCGCCGGAAGCAATGCACGGGTCCGATCCAATGCGACGCCTCCACGTCCGCCAAGTGCTCACCGAGCTTGTGATATATGCTCCAACCGCCGCGGAGCACGAGTCTGCGCGCTCGCGCGGTTAGCCCTTCGCCACGGACGTCAATTCGAGTCCGCGGCGACGGGTCACGCAGGGTCAAAATCACAACCGGGAGGCGTGATGAAGCATCGTTTGATGTTGTTGGCTGGTGCGGGCATTGTGCTCGGTGCCTTGGTATGGACGGTGCCAGGGCAGGCGGCAACGGGCACGGAGCTATGCCAGATCAAGGGCTCGGCCACAATCTCCCCCGGCCTTACGACGAAGGCCAAGGCGGGCACGGTCAGCATCTCAGGGAGCCTGACGTTGTGCCACGGCACCTCCCTGCCGATCAAGAGCGGGACCGTGACCGGGACGGCGACGGGGACGGGCAGCTGCGCTGAGAGCGTGGACACACTCAACGCCACAATCACATGGAGCACCGGGGCGACCTCAACGGTCTCAGGGAAGCTGGTGTCGGTAGGCCCAGTGGCCAATTTCGAGGGGAAGGTGACGAGCGGTCTGTTTGCCGGCAGCCCGGTCGGAACGGAGGCCGAATTCCAGCCGGCTGGCGGCGCGACCAAGGCGACTCAGTGCAACACCTCAACCGGGTTGACGAACGTCACGTTCACAGGCGTGACCTGGTAGCGAACCGAAGGAATGACCAGCGCCGCGGGGCCGCCGAGTGCGGTCCCGCGGCATCGTCTCGCACGACTGAGCCGCTAGCATCGCTGCGCACCTGGCAGCGCACTGCTGACCGGCGGCGAGATAGCTCAGGTGGTAGAGCACACGACTGAAAATCGTGGTGTCCCCGGTTCGAGTCCGGGTCTCGCCATGTGACGGGGGCGCCAGATCGTCGGGCCCGCCCAGACCCGATCTCCTGACTCAGCCCAGCAGTTTTCGGGCCAGCAGGACGAGGCCGATGACCATGAGGGCCAGGCCGGCCACACGCTCGGCACCCTCGCGCACGCGCTCGCCGACCCGGGCCCCGAACCGGAAGCCGAGCTGGGAGGCGATGAACGCCGATACGGCGATCAGCGCCACCGCCGCGACGACCGGCACGTTCAACAGGCCGAAGGTGAACCCGATGGCGAGCTCGTCCAGACTGATGCTGAGGCCCAAAGCCAACATGGCCAGGGGGCGCCCGGTCGTGAAGCCGGCCAGGCGTTCATCGCTGGCCTCCGAAGCCGCCAGCAGGGTGTACAGGCCGAGCCCGATCAGCAGAGCGATGGCGACGTACTCCGCGGCCGAACCAACCGTTTTGTCCAGGGCCGCGCCGGCCGCCAGGCCGACCAATGGCATCACAGCCTCGAAGGCCGTGACCAAGAGCGAGATCTGTAAGCGTTGCCGCCGTGGCGGGTTGGTCAGGCCGAGGGCGGCAGAAATCACGAACGTGTCCAGCACCAGGGGAAGGGTCAACGCGAGGAGCTTGAGCACGTGATCAGGGGGTAGTCCAAGGGGACGCGACGACAATCGCGGGCGTTTGCCGGAACCGAAGGGAGAGAGATGGCGGAGTCACCGGAGGAGCACCTACTGAACCACCTGCGCGACGCCCATGCCGTGGAGCTGCAGGCTGTGAGACAGCTCGAGCGGGCGGCGAAGCGCCGGGATGAGGAGACCCGGGAGGTTTACGCGGAGCATCTCGAGGAGACCCGCGGCCACGAGCAGAGGATGCGGGAGCTGGTGGAGGCCCACGGGCACGACCCGACGCCGATCGAGGACAAGACACTGCGAGGTGGAGCGATCGGACTCAGACAGCTGGCGGACGTTGCTCTGGACACACCGGTCAAGATGGCGATGAACCTGTTCGCGCTGGAGCATCTGGAGATCGCAACCTACGAGCTGCTGGCGGAGATCGCCAAAGCGGCCGAGGACGAGGACGCCGCCAAGGCGGCGGAGGAGATCCTCCCGGAGGAGCGCGAGGCTGTGGAGAAGCTGACAGGGACGTTCGACCGGGCGGTCGAGCTCCACATGGAGAAGTCGGAGCAGGACGACGTTCTGCTGGCCCATCTCAGAGACATTCACGCCATGGAGCAGCAGTCGATGCAGCTGTTTCAGACCGCGGTTGATCAGGTGGGAGAAGACGATGAGCTCGAGCGGCTCTACAAGGAGCATCTGGAGCAGACCGAAGACCACGAGCGTCTGATCGCCGAGCGCATTGAAGCTCGCGACGCCAAGCCGTCCGCCGTCAAGGACCTTCATGCCGGCGCCGCCAAGTCCGGGCTCATCGCGCTGGCAGACGGACCACCCGATGTCTGCCCGAAGCTCGCCATGAACCTCTTCTGCCTGGAGAGCCTGGAGGTGGCTGGATACGAGCTCCTGATCCGGATCGCGGATCGGTGTGACGACAGCGAGACCGTGGACGTGGCCGAGAAAATTCTCGGTGAGGAGCGGGAGGCGGCGGAGGCCATCCAGAACAGCTTCCCGCACACCGTCGAGCTGATGTTCGAGAGCGACGCGGCGTATGCCACCGCCAGCTCAGCAGCCCGGTCGGACGCCGACGACGACTAGACCGGGCTGTAGTCCCCCCCGGCGCCCTCCCGCAGCGGCCCGGTGGTGAACGGGCGGGTTGAAAAGCAACCCCGGAGCAGGCAAATCGCCCGCCAACCCGGGGCTCCGGCCGGCCCATTGGCAGAAATTCGCCGCTTCATGAGGATGGGGCAGGGGGCCTAGTACACCTGTCCATCGTCCTTTAGGGGGACCCCGGCAGGGTCGATGCCACCGCTGAACACACCGGAACTTTGTCCGCGAGTGTCCGCACGACCGGGGCTCAGGACATGACCTAAGCGACTTAGGAGGACTGATGCCTCGCATCAATCGGAAGAGAATGCTGGTCGGCCTGAGCACCGTGACCGCGATCGCGGCCGCCGGCGTGGCCGTGGCGTATTTCACGACGTCGGGCTCGGGGACGGGCACGGGGTCGGTTGGCACCAGCTCGGCTCTGACCCTTCATGGGTCGACGGGCGGCGCGGTCTACCCGGGGACGACGACCACGGTCTCGTTCACGGCGGACAACCCCTCGCCGGGCAAGCAGCAGGTCGGCACCATTCACCTGGCGTCCATCAAGGCCTGTGTCGGCGCCGGATCCTCATGGAATGGCTCGGCCTGCTCTAACAGCGGCACCGAGGCCACGACCTGCGAGTCGGTGGAGACCGGCTCCTCGGACGGCAACACCGCCAATTTCTGGATGGCGGATGTGGTGTCCAACCAGGACGTGGCCTCGGGCAACGGGCAGTCGGTGACCGCCACCGGAAGCCTGAAGATGAACGACCTGAGCAGCAATCAGGACGCATGCAAGAACGCAAACCTGCTGCTCAATTTCACCAGCTAACGAAGCCCACCTGACCAGGAAAAGACATAGGAGATCTCGATGCATTTCATGACGAAAAAGCGCCTCCTGGCCGGCCTGAGCGCTATCGGCGCCTTGGCGCTGGCCGGGGTGGCGATCGC
>JBJMLC010000017.1:0-19191 GCA_045805485.1 Solirubrobacteraceae bacterium
ACGACATCACCCACCCCGTTGGCTGGGATGACGGGGCGCCGGGTGATCTCTCGGCGCCCGTCCAGCACGTCTCCTGGTTCGAGGCCGACGCCTTCGCCAGAAGCCAGGGGGCCCGCCTTCCCACCGAGGCCGAATGGGAGAGGGCGGCGACCTGGGACCAGGGGACTGTGCTGGAGGCGAGAGGGGCCGTCTGGGAATGGACGTCGACCGAGTTCGACGGCTACCCAGGCTTCCTGGCCCATCCCTACCCCGAGTACTCGGAGGTGTTCTTCCGCAAGGGCTACCGCGTGCTGCGCGGGGGCTCATGGGCCACCCGCCCGCGGCTGGCCACCAGTACGTTCCGCAACTGGGATCACCCCCAACGCCGGCAGATCTTCTCCGGATTCCGGGTGGCCCGGGACGTGGCGCCGTGAGGACGCTGACCGACACCGACCGGGTGAGAATCCACTCCTGCCTATCGAACCAGGGCGAGCGGCGGCTGGCGGACGACGTCCTGGATGGGCTCACGCGTCCGTTCAAGGAGATCCCGCCCAAGCACTTCTACGATGCCCGGGGCTCTGAGCTCTTCGATCAGATCTGCGAGCTGCCCGAGTACTACCCGACTCGCGCCGAGCGGCAGATTCTGGAGGACCAGGCCACTGCGATCGTCCAGGAGACGGGTGCCGCGGAGCTGGTGGAGCTGGGGTCAGGGTCGGCCGAAAAGGCCCGGATCCTGCTGGACGCCATGGCTCGTGAGGGACAGCTTCATCGCTACATCCCTCTGGACGTCTCAGAGCAGGCGCTCCGGCAGGCGGCGACCGAGCTCGTGGCCGAATACGACGAGCTCCAGGTCGACGGCGTGGTGGCCGACTTCGAGCGCCATCTGGACAGCGTTCCTGACCGTGACGGCGGGCCCCGGCTGGTGGCACTCCTGGGCGGAACGATTGGCAACTTCCCTCCGGGATCCAGGCGCCGGCTGCTGCGGGGCATCCGCAGCCTGCTGGAGCCGGAGGACCGCCTGCTGCTGGGGACCGACCTGGTCAAGGACCCGGCCACGCTCGAGGCCGCCTACGACGACTCGGCGGGCATCACCGCCGAGTTCAACCGCAATGTCCTGCACGTGATCAACCGCGAGCTGGACGCCGACTTCGCGCCTGACGACTTCGACCACGTGGCCTTCTTCGACACCCAGCACGAGTGGGTCGAGATGCGGCTGCGAGCCCGGCAGGGCCAGAGCGTGGAGATCGCCGGTCTGGGCATGCGAGTGGAGTTCGAGCCAGGCGAGGAGCTCCGCACCGAGATCAGCGCCAAGTTCACCCGCAGCCGGCTGGAATCGGACTACCGCGCCGCCGGGCTGGCCCTGGAGCGCTGGTACACCGATCCCGAGGAGCGGTTCGCCCTCTCGCTTGCGGCGGCGCGCGAGCCATCTTCCTAGCCGGCCCTATAGGGTTCCCGCGCGATGCAGATCGAAGGCAGCGGAGCACTCATCTCGGGTGGCGCGTCAGGCCTCGGCGAAGCAACCACCAAGCGCCTTCACGCCCAGGGCGCCCACGTCGTCATCAGCGACCTGAACGAGGAGAAGGGCAACGCGCTGGCCGAGGAGCTCGGCGATCGCGCGCAATTCGTCAAGGCCGACGTCACCGAGCCGGACCAGGTACAGGAGGCCGTTGACGACGCGGCGAGTGCCCCCGGCGGGCTGAGGATCAGCGTCTGCTGCGCGGGCATCGGTTGGGCTGAGCGGGTGGCCGGCCGGCGTGGGGCCCACACCCTTCAGCCGTTTGAGACGGTGATCAAGGTCAATCTGATCGGCACGTTCAACGTCCTGCGTCTGGCCGCAGCTGCGATGGTGGATCAGGAGCCGACGGCGTCGGGCGAGCGGGGTGTGTGCATCAACACCGCCTCCATCGCGGCGTTCGATGGGCAGATCGGGCAGATCTCCTACTCAGCGTCCAAGGGCGGCATCGTAGGGATGACGCTTCCGGCCGCCCGCGACCTGGCCGTGGCCGGGGTCCGGGTGTGCACGATCGCGCCGGGTACATTCGACACGCCGCTCCTTGGCGCCCTCCCCGAGGAGAACCGGCAGGCGCTGGCCCAGGCCATTCCATTCCCCTCCCGGCTGGGCGAACCGGATGAGTTCGCCGCGCTGGCCCTCCACATCGTCGAGAACGAGATGCTCAACGGGGAGACGATCCGGTTGGACGGCGCGCTGCGGATGGCGCCCAAGTAGCGGCCCTCGGGGTCGAGGTCGCTGCAGGAACCCGCCCAGGGGTCCGTTGGGGCGGGTGAACTTTCTCCCCCGGGCCACCGTGCGCGATCACGTGCTGAGGCGCTGCGATTGTTCGCGAACGAACGGAAATCGCCCGTTTGGAGAAAAACTCCAAAAAAAGCACCTGACTTCCGCCCGCGCCTGACGTCGTCTGCCAGAGGTCAAGCGATACGTGTTGGTGGACTGAGAAGGGTTCTAACTCGGGAATCATTGTGCGCGTGATGGCCAGGGACCGGCAGACAGGAGACAGATCGGAACCCCAGCCGAGGGAGGCGCGCGCGACGGTCAACGCGGACAGTGATCTCCTGGCCCGGGCCGAGGAGGCCAGCGGGATGGGGAGCTTCGAGCGTGACCTCAGAACGGGCAGCACGGACTACTCCCCGGGCCTGTGTCGCGTCTATGGCTTTCCGGCCGGTCGCAAGGTGAACCGCCGCCAGCTCCTGTCCCGTGTGCACCCCGAGGACCGAAGTCTGATCGAGGAGGCGGTTGAACAGGCGACTCGAGACCGGTGCCCGTTCACGTTCGAGGTCAGGATCTCGCATCCCCAGAACGGGCAGCGCTTCGTGCGCGCCCACGGCAGCGTCACCTTCGACGATGACGATCACCCGGCGACGCTGGTGGGAACGGTCCAAGACATCACGGAGGAGGTCGCGGCCCGGGAGGCCCGTGAGCTTCTCAGCCACGTGGTCGAATCCTCCGACGACGCCATCCTGACCAAGAGCCGGGACGGGCGGATCACCAGCTGGAACAAGGGCGCCGAGCGGCTCTATCTCTACACCGCCGAGGAGGCGATTGGTCAGCCCATCAGCATCATCGAGCCGCCGGAGCTGGCCGGCCAGCAGGAGGAGATGCTTCGCCGGGTATTTGCCGGTGAGTCCGTGGAGCGTCTGGAGACCGAGCGCGTCCGCAAGGACGGTCGGCGGATCTTCGTCTCACTGACCGTCTCCCCGGTTCCTGACAGCAACGGCCGGATCGTCTCCGCGTCGGTGATCGGCCGTGACATCACCGACCGCCGGCGGTACGAGGAGCGTCTGCGGTACCTGGCGGACCACGACCAGCTCACCGGGTTATTCAACCGGCGGCGCTTTGAGGACGAGCTCAAGCGGGAGATTGCCCGCGTGGGAAGGTACAACTCCACCGGGGCGGTCCTGTCGATCGACCTGGACAACTTCAAGGCCGTCAACGACGCGGCGGGGCATGCCGCGGGAGACATCGTCCTGGTGGCGGTGGCGAGAGCGATGGCGCAGCGATTCCGCGCCACTGACGTGATGGCCCGGGTCGGTGGTGACGAGTTCGCCGTGCTGCTGGCCAGCGTCGACCAGATGGAGGCGAGGGCTGCCGCCGAGGACCTGCTGGGTGCTCTGAGGGCCTGCCGCCCGATATTCGGGGGCAAGGCGCTGGGCGTCCACGCGAGCATCGGGGTGGCCACGTTTGATCCCGATGACGCCACGGCCGACGAGCTCCAGATCATCGCGGACCTGGCCATGTACCAGGCCAAGCACTCAGGAGGGGACCGGGTCACGATGTTTTCGCCGGAGGAAGGTCGCCGTGCCCGCGGCCTGGTGCGCCAGCCGTGGACCGAGCGAATCCGGGATGCCCTGGACTACGACCGCTTCGTCCTGCACCTCCAGCCAATCCTCGATTTGAGCAGCGGGAAGATCAGCCACGGCGAGCTCCTGCTTCGCATGCGGGGTCGACACAACAAGCTCATCCCTCCGGGAAGCTTCCTACCCACCGCCGAGCGCGCCGGCCTCATCCACGAGGTGGACCGCTGGGTTGTCCGGAAGGCCATCTCCCTGCTGGACGGCCGCGACCACCCGCCGGCCTCCGGCGGCATCGGGGTGAACCTCTCCGGAGCCTCGGTCACGGGCGACCAGCACCTCCTGCAGGTCATCGAGGACGAGCTGAGGCGCACCGGGGCCGATCCACACAAGCTGATATTCGAGGTCACCGAGACAGCGGCCATCGCCAACATGCCTGAGGCCACGACGTTCGCCCACGACCTGACCACCATGGGATGCAATCTGGCTCTGGACGACTTCGGGATCGGGTTCAGCTCCTTCTATTACCTCAAGCACCTCCCGGTGCAATACATAAAGCTCGACGGCGAGTTCATCCAGAACCTGCCTCGGAGCAAGGTCGACGAGCATGTGGTGAGGGCGATCGTGGACGTCGCCCAGAGCCTGGACATCAAGACCGTGGCCGAGTCTGTGGCCGACGACGCCACGATCAAGCTGCTCCGTAAGCACAGCGTCGACTACGCCCAGGGCTACCACATCGGGCGCCCCATTCCGCTGGCCAGCCGCCGGACCCGGGAGGAATCCAAGAGCGCCAGACGCGCTCGGGCTGTCGACGGCGCGGTCACCACGGCGCCGCACGGCCGCGCCAACGGCCGGCGCCCCAGCTGAGCTAGGGGAGGCTCCCACCGGCCGGGCCGAGCCCGGCGCGGCCTTCAGCTCAGCCGCTCGACCAGAATCGCCTGGCCCATTCCACCGGCCACGCACATCGACTCGATCCCGTACGTGCCGTCCATTGCGCTCAGACCGTTGAGGAGTGTGGTCATGATCCGGGCGCCCGTCATGCCAAACGGGTGACCGAGCGCGATCGCTCCGCCGAAGGGATTGAGCTTCTCGTCCGGGATGCCCAGCTCCTCCTTGCAGGGGACGATCTGGGCCGCGAAGGCCTCGTTGATCTCGACGATGTCGACGTCATCGATCTTCATCCCGGTCTCCCGCAGGAGGGCCTGGATGGCGGGGATGGGGCCTAGGCCCATGATCTCCGGCCGGATGGCGGCCACCGTGGAGGCGAGGATCCGAGCCTTGGGCTTGACCCCCAGGCGCTTGGCCTTCTCGTCTGACATGACGAGCACGGCGGCGGCACCGTCGTTGAGCGGACAGGCGTTACCGGCGGTCACGGTTCCGTCCGGCCTGAAGGCGGGCTTGAGTTGGGAGAGCACCTCCATCGTCGTGCCGGGGCGAGGGCCGTCGTCCTTGTCCATCACGGTCTCCGGAACGTCGACCTCGTTGCCCTCCTTGTCGACGTCCTTATGGGCGGGGACGGGCACCGGGACGATCTCGGGATCGAAGTGACCTGAGTCACGTGCGTCCACGGCGCGGTTCTGGGAGATGACCGCCCACTCGTCCTGCTGCTCACGGGTCACGTTGCAGCGGTCGGCCACGTTCTCGGCGGTCAATCCCATCGGGATGTAGACGTCGTAGGCCGACCCGTCTGACCCGTTCAGCTGAGGGTGCTTGGCCTCGTCCATCATCCCCGCGCCAAGCCCGGCCCGGGAGACCGCCTCCACCCCGGACGCGATGTACTGGTCGCCCTCGCCGGCTTTGACGGCGTGGAAGGCCATCCTGATGGTCTGAAGCGAGGAGGCGCAGAAGCGGTTGACCGTGCAGCCAGGGACGTGGTGGTCGATGCCGGCCAGCAGCAGGGCGTTGCGCCCCACGTTGTAGCCCTGCTCACCCACGCTGGACGCGGCGCCCATCATGACGTCGACCGTCTCCGAGAAGTTGACCTCAGGGTTGCGCTCCACCAGGGCCCTGATCGGAATCGCGGCCAGGTCGTCGGCGCGGACGCTCTTGAGCGACCCCTTCATGGCCCGGCCGATCGGAGTCCGGATGGCATCGACAATGACTGCTTCTGGCATGTGGGAGATTCCCTTCGAGGTCGTGGGGGAGCGCGCGTCGTCGCGCTGGACGCCGGATGCTACGGAAGGCGCCTCCGCGTCAGCGTGCGAGAGTGCTTACCGCGCCCGGCGGCGCGCGTGGACGGCGTAGTGGTGGCGTCCGGCGCCGTCGGCCACCGCCTGCTTCCAGGTGTACGTGTAGGTGGGGTGATAGGCGCGGGTTCCCCGGCCCAGAAGCATGGCGTATCCCGGCCTGCCGCCCCGGTCCTTGCCGGCCGCCGCGCCCATCGCGGAGCGGCCCGTCTTGGCGAACCGCCACAGCACGTCCTTGCGATGTGTCCAGCACCCCGACGGATGGCCGGGCACGCAGTCCAGATTGCCGCTGCCCGGGCCGTCGTCGTACATCCATGCCCCATAGGCGAAGGGCAGGTTCGGCAGGCCGAGCGCCCAGTTGGACGTGTAGTAGGCGAATTTGCGGCTGCTGGGCCGTGGGTCGCCGTCGGCCCGCACGCCGCGGTTGGCATCCGCATCCAGCTTGCGGGTCAGGCCGGTGATCGGAGGCAGCCCGTAGCGGATCCGGTCCAGGTTGACGAGGATGAGCGCCTGCTTGGGAGGCGTCAGACGGGCGAAGTTGGCTGGCAGCTTGTACGGGCCCTGATGCAGTCTGGCCCGAGCCTTATCCAGGTACGCGACGGCGGCGTTGATGCAGGCCACCGAGCGCGGCGCGACATAGCAGCGCGCCGGCGGCCGAGCGGCGAAATTCGACTTTGGGAGCGCGCCCACCGGCCCGCTGGCCGCCGCAATCCCAGCACAGCATCCCAACCCGGCCAGAACGGCCAGCCCCGATACGCCCCTTCGGAACACGACCGTCACGGTAGCACGGCCCGGGGCGGATTTGGGCCCGCGCGCCGCGGCTTAACCGGGCGGCCAGCGCCTCGATCTCATCCGGCGGCAACTGGAGCTGGAACCGGCTAGTCGTGCGACTGCTCTCGTCGCATCTCCTCAACCTCCTCCGCGAGGTCCGGCTGTCCGCCTTCCTCCTGGACCTTCTGTGCCCCCTGCCGGCGCCGTCGCCGCTCACTGAGGCGGAAGTAGATCGGCACAGCGGAGATCAGCAGCACAACGACGACGGGGATCAGGAGCCCGAGGGTGGCCACCGTGCTGGTCCCCGAAGCGATCAGGAGCTGCGTGGGCACGATCTCAGGCCAGGCGCTTGCCTGTGAGGGCCGCGTGGGCGGCCACGTCTTGAGCGAAGTCGGCGAAATCCGAGGTGGCCAGCTGCTGGGGGCCATCGCACAGAGCCGTCTCAGGATCAGGCGCGATCTCCACCAGGATCCCGTCCGCGCCCACGGCCGCGGCAGCTCGGGACAGCGGTCCCACCAGGCGCCGGTCGCCGGAGGCGTGACTGGGATCGACGATCACGGGCAGATGGGTGTGGAGCTTCAGCCAGGGCACCGCGCTGAGATCCAGGGTGAACCTGGTGGCGTTCTCAAACGTGCGGATCCCCCGCTCGCACAGGATCACGGCTTCGTTGCCCTCCTTGAGGACGTAGTCGGCGGCCATCAGCAGCTCCTCCACGGTGGAGGACAGGCCACGCTTGAGGAGCACCGGTTTGCCGAGCTTGCCCACGACCTCCAGGAGTCCGTAGTTCTGCATGTTGCGGGCTCCGATCTGGATCACATCGGCCGTCTCGGCGACCAGCTCGGCGTGCTGGGCGTCCAGCAGCTCCGTGACGATCGGCAGGCCGGTCTCGGTCCGTGCCTGGACGAGAATCTCCAACGCCGGCGCGCCCAACCCCTTGAAGGCGAACGGCGAGGTGCGCGGCTTGAACGCCCCGCCGCGCAGCATCGAGGCCCCGGCATCGGCGACGGCCCGGGCCACGGCGAGCGTCTGGTCGGGGCTCTCCACCGTGCAGGGCCCGGCGATCAGGCAGAACGTGTCTCCGCCTCCGACGCTCCGCCCGTCGATCTGGAGCACGGTGGGCTCGTGGTGTGCCAGCTCGGAGGAGGCCAGCTTGTAGGGACGTGAGATCGGCACGACGCGGTCCACGCCGGCCATCCCCTCGATGCCCAGCTCGGCCACTCCCTCGGGATCGCCGATGGCCCCGATCGCGGTGGTCAACTCGCCCGGCATGATCAGAACATGCAGGCGCCCCAGCGACTCCAGCCGGGTCTTGACGGCCTCGACCTGGTCCTTCGTCGCCTCGGGTGACATGACGATCATCATTCCTAGCTCACCTGCCGGGTTGATCGACCCCGGAGCTTGACGGCTATAGCCCCGGTGTGCCGGCTCTCATAGCCCCAACCCCCGGACGCCCTTCTCGTCCCAACCCAGATGGTGGGCCAGCTCGTGGCGGACCACCCGGACAACCTGAGCCTTCAGGAGGTCCGGATCGTGACCGAAGTCCCTGAGCAGCGTGTCCCGAAAGATGACGATCCGGTCATGGAAATGATCCTGGGCCACGGTGTCGCCCATGTACAGGCCATAGGCCTTGTGGCGGCGCCCGGAATCGTCGACCACGACCGCCACGTGCTCCAGCGCGCGATGGAACTCCAGCGGTAGCTCGTCCAGGGCGGATCGGACCAGGGCCTTGAAGTCCTCCTCGTTGTATGGGTCGAACAGCTCGTCGTCGTCGTCATCGTCGTCGTCATCCGCCTCGTACTCCTCGCTGTCTCCCCAGGAGTCGCTGGTGGCCAGCCATTCGGTCCGCTCCACCTGCGCGTCGAAGTCCTGCTCGGACTCCGGGTCCCGCCATCCGGCCAGTCCAACCAGAGCCAGAACGACGGCACCGCCGATGATCACCGCACCCGCCCCGAACACCGCGATGCCCTGGAGGAGCCGCAGCACGAAGGAATCGCTGAAGCCGCTGATCAGGCTGGCGGCCCCCAGTCCCACCACCAGAGCAGCCAGGGCCGACAGAACGATCCGGCGCAGCGTGGGAGGTCCTGACCGCATCAGCGCATTGTGCGGGCGATCACGAGCCGCTGGATCTCGTTCGTGCCCTCGTAGATCTGGGTGATTTTGGCGTCTCGCATCATGCGCTCCACCGGGTACTCCTTGACGTACCCATAGCCGCCGAGCACCTGCACCGCCTCCACCGTGACCTTCATCGCCACGTCAGAGCAGAACAGCTTGGCCATCGCCGAGTACTTTCCGAGTTCCGGATCCCCACGATCCGCCTTGGCGCAGGCCTGGTAGAGCAGCTCCCGGCCCGCCGCGCATTGGGTCTCCATGTCGGCGAGCTTGAACTGGATGGCCTGGAAGGAGTTGATCGGCTGGCCGAACTGGCGGCGCTCCTTGGCATAGGCGGCCGCGTAGTCCGTGGCCCCCTGGGCGATCCCGAGCGCCTGGGCGGCCACTCCCAGCCGCGAGTGGTCCAGGGTGGCCATGGCCACCCTGAAGCCGTGACCGGGCTCCCCGAGCAGGTTCTCCTCCGGGACGCGCACGTTCTCGAAGATCGGCTGGCCGGTGGGCGAGCCCCTGATCCCGAGCTTGTGCTCCAGCTTGCCAATGCTCAGCCCGGGGCGATCGGCCTCTACCACGAACGCAGTGATCCCCCGTGAGTGACCCGCCTCTCGGTCCGTCACCGCAAACACAACGTAGAAGTCGGCGATGCCCAGGTTGGTGATCCAGTTCTTGGTCCCGTCGATGACCCACTCCTCGCCATCCCGGACTGCGCGCGTACGCATCCCGCCCGGATCCGAGCCGGCCTCAGGCTCGGAGAGTGCGAACGCAGGCGACCACTCACCGGTGGCGCAACGGGGCAGAAACCGTTGCTTCTGCTCCTCGGTGCCGAACAGCTTGATGGGCAGCGTGCCCAGCTCCTGGACCATCACGATCAACGCCGTGGAGGCGCAGGCCTTGGCGATCTCCTCCACGGCCATGTTCAACATCAGCGCGCCCGTTCCGGTGCCGCCGTATTCGGTGTCGAAGGGCAGGCCGAGGACGTCGTGCTCGGCCAGTAGAGCCCGCAGGTCATGCGGGTACTCGGCCCGCTCGTCGACCTCCGCGGCCCGCGGCGCGATCCGCTCCTGGGCGATCTGGCGGATCGTGTGCCGGAAATCCAGGTAGTCCTGGGGAATCGTGTAGAGCTCGGCCAGCGCGGACATCCGGTTATTGATGCTAGCCGGGGTACCACCTGCTTCCGGGGCGCGAACGGGCAGGCCGCCACACGAGCGGCCTGCCGCTATGGGAAATGAGGCGCCCTACAGGCCCGGCGGGTGGCGGACGACGTAGTTCATGCCGTCGGCCAGGTTCCCCCTCGGCTTCCAGCGCCACCGGGGACCGTCGCCCGACGGGCGGTTGGGCCCGCCGAAGTTGGCGGTGTCGAACGCACGACCGGCGACCACGAGGAACGTGTGTCCGTTGGCGGCGTAGACCGAGACCCAGCGGCCCCTGCCGGGCGCCCCGTAGGACATGAGCGAACTGGAGGGCTCGGCCATGTTGAGCAGGCCGGCGCCGTGCAGCGCATAGCTGACCGCACCCGAGCAGTCGTAACAACTGGACTTCCACGAGCCGTGGCCGCCCGCGTAGCAGTAGGAGCTGTGGAGGATGCGGTTGGCCGCACGGACGATCCATTTCACGACCGGCGGCGCGTTGGTGGGCGCGGTGGCCGCGCCGCTGCTGTGTATCTGTGTCCGCCCGTTGGGCTTGATCTTGTCGATCATCGCGACCTTGCTTCCCAGGGCCTGCCCGGTCTTCTGGCCCACCTGGCCGGAGGGCCGCAGGCCATACGACTTCTGGAAGTTGACCACGCTGTTCCTGGTCCTGGAGCCGAACTGACCGCTCACGGGCGTGTGATATCCGGCCACCTCCAGATAGAACTGGAGCAGGGTGACCTCGCTGCCATTGCTGCCCTCCTTGAGGGTGCGGCGGCCGAACGGATTGCGACTGCTGGACCTGGTGTGACCTGAGACACCCGCCCCTCCACTGGAGGACCGGGAGCCGCCTGAGGACCGCGAGGACGAGGCGCCCGTTTTTGAGCCCGTCGAGCCTCCGCCCGAAGTCTGGGAATTCGCCGCCAGGGCGGGACCTGCGCACAAAACCAGGGCCGCCAGAGCTAAAGCTCCCGCACGACCACCACGACCGAGGATCACCTCGAACAGCCTGACCACCCACTCTCTTTCTCATGCCTACCGGGTTAGCTGTCGGGCTCGCGCTGAAAGAGTCGCGCTACGCCGCCATTGCGGCGATTCGCCCCTGAGCCGTGAGGCTCAACGGGTTCCCGGTCCCCGCCCGCCGTGGCGATTCGGGGTTCGGCTTCTTACTTTCGGCGACGAGGGTAGCCGATCCTGCGGCTGGATGTTGCACTGCACGGCGACGAGGCGTTTGAGGGGACGGATGTTCGATCTGCCCGCGCTACGCTCGCCTCACCGATGGACGGCGATTACACGGCCCGCCAGGTGGCCCAGCTGCATGGGGAGAACCGGATCCAGCTCATCGATGTGCGCCAGCCTCACGAGTATGAGGCCGGCCGCATCGCCGGATCACGCCTGGTCGAGCTTGCCGAGCTCCCGGCCCAGGCCGAGACCCTGGATCGCAATCGGGAGATCGTCTTCTACTGCCGCAGCGGCGCCCGGTCGGCCATGGCCACCCAGGCCTTCCGGCAGGCCGGCTACGACGCGCACAACATGGTCGGGGGGCTGCTGGACTGGGAGGCGGCGGGGCTTCCGCTGGAGCCGGAGAAGGGGTACGTGGCGGATTCGTAGGCGGCTCTACGCCACGGTCCAGGTGTCGCCGCGGAGCAGCAGCTCCTCCAGCTCCACCTCGGAGGCCGGCTCGGGCCGTACCGCGTCACCCCGCCCGTAGGCGGGGCGGCTGACCGACCTGAAGATGCCGATCGGCGTGGGCTGGGTGGGGTCCTCGGCCAGGCGGGCCAGTGAGAAGGCCAGGCTGGGGTCGGTGCGCGTGGGATCGTGGACGATCAGCGCGTCCTCGCCGACATCGGCCACGTCCACGATGCACAGGCCGCCGTCATCGGCCCGGGCCACCCCTCGCTCACCCTCAGGGCCGAAGCGGATCGGCTGTCCTGCCTCCAGACGGATCTGGTTGACGTCCTTGACGTCCTTCTCGGTCAGGGCGGAGAAGGCGCCGTCGTTGAACACCGGACAGTTCTGGTAGATCTCCACCAGGGCGGCGCCCTCGTGCGTGGCCGCGGCCCGGAGGACCTCCGTGACATGCCGGCGATCCCGGTCGATCGTTCGAGCCACGAACGTCGCTTCGGCGCCGAGCGCCAGGGCCACCGGATTGAACGGCTGATCGGCCACGCCGAACGGGGTGGACTTCGTGATCTTGCCCAGCTCCGAGGTGGGAGAGGCCTGTCCTTTGGTCAACCCGTAGATCTGGTTGTTGAACAGCAGGATCTTGATCGGGACGTTGCGCCGCAGGGCGTGGATCAGGTGATTGCCGCCGATGGACAGGGCGTCTCCGTCGCCGGTCACGATCCAGATCGATAGGTCATCCCGCGTGGCCGCCAGACCGGTGGCCAGCGCCGGCGCCCGCCCATGGATGCCGTGCATCCCATACGTGTCCATGTAGTAGGAAAAGCGGCCCGCGCAGCCGATGCCTGTGATGAACACGATCCTCTCCGGGGGAATTCCCAGCTCGGGCATGAACTGCTGTACGGCGGAGAGCACGGCGTAGTCCCCGCATCCTGGGCACCACCGGGTCTCCTGGTCGGATTGGAAGTCGGCCTTGGTGAGCGGGAGCGCTCCGCCGTCGCCGTTCCCGGGCGCGCCGGATCGCCCGTTCCCGTGCCCGTTGACGCTCTTGCCGTTGCTCTCGGTCACTGCCGCTCCACTATCAGCTGTTCGATCTCGGCGGCGTGAAGAGGCTGGCCGCGAACCTTGGAGTAGGACTCGATGTCGAGCAGCGTCCTGGCTCGCAGGATCTGCGACAGCTGTCCCGTGTTCATCTCCGGGACCAGCACCCGCTCGAAAGATCGTAGGACCTCATCGATGTTGGCCGGAAGTGGGTTCAGGTGACGCAGCTGGGCAGTGGCCACCGAATGCCCGGCCAGGCGGGCCCGGCGCGCTCCGGCCCGGATCGCGCCCTCGCTGGACCCCCAGCCCAGGACCAGGACCTTGGCGCCGGGATCCGCATCGACCTTCAGGTCAGGGATGTCCCTGACGATGCCTTCAATCTTCTGAGCCCGCAGCCCTGTCATGCGGGCATGGTTGGCCGCGTCGTAGGAGATGTTGCCGGTGCGGTCGGCCTTCTCCAGGCCCCCGATCCGGTGCTGAAGCCCTGGGGTTCCGGGGACGGCCCAGGGCCGGGCCAGGCGGTCGTCCCGGACGTAGGGCAGAAACTCCTCGCCGTCCTCAGCCGGCGGGGCGAAGTCAGTCTCGATGGCGCCCAGATCGGCCACGGCCGGCAGACGCCACGGCTCCGAGGAGGAGGCGAGGAAGGTGTCGGAGAGCAGGATCACGGGCGTGCGGTAGCGAATGGCGATCTCCACCGCCTCGAAGGCGATCTCAAAGCACCCGGCGGGGGTGCTCGGCGCCAACACGGGCAGCGGCGACTCGCCGTGGCGCCCATGCAGCGCGCTGAGCAGGTCTGACTGCTCGGTCTTGGTGGGCATGCCGGTGGACGGTCCCGCCCGCTGGACGTCCACCACGATCATCGGCAGCTCCAGAGCCACGGCCAGTCCGATCGTCTCCGCCTTGAGGTCCATCCCCGGCCCGCTGGTGGCGGTCACGCCCAGGCGGCCGCCGAAGGCCGCGCCCAGAGCCATTCCCGCGGCTGCGATCTCGTCCTCGGCCTGGATCGTCCGGACGCCCAGGCTCTGGTGGCGGGAGAGCTCGTGCAGAAGCTCCGAGGCCGGCGTGATGGGGTAGCTGGCCAGGAGCAGAGGGAGGCGGCAGCGGACGCTGGCCGCGATCAGGCCGAGGGCCAGCGCGGTCGTGCCGTCGACGTTCCGATAGGTGCCGGGAGCGGCATCGGTGGCGGGCTTGACCCGGTATTGGACGTCCAGCAGCTCGGTCGTCTCCCCGAAGGACCAGCCGGCGTTGAACGCCGCCAGGTTGGCCTTCAGCACCGCGGGGTTGCGGCCGAACTTCTGCTCCATCCAGCGGCTGATGACGTCGGTGGGGCGGCCATACAGCCAGGACAACAGGCCCAGGGCGAAGAAGTTCTTGGCCCTACCGGCGTCCCGCGTGGAGGCGTCCTCGATGTCCTCCACGGCCTTGGTCGTCAGGGCTGTCATCGGGACCTGGTGGACCCGGTAGCCGCTCAGCGAGTCATCCTCCAGCGGATTGGAGTCATAGCCCGCCTTCTCCAGATTGCGCTTGGAGAACGCGTCCTCGTTGACGATGATCGTGGCCCCCTTCTCCACCTCATCCAGGTTCGCCTTCAGCGCGGCCGGGTTCATGGCCACGAGCACGTTCGGAGCGTCGCCCGGAGTCAGGATGTCCCGGGAGGCGAAGTGGATCTGGAAGGCCGAGACGCCGGCCAGGGTTCCCGCCGGTGCCCGGATCTCGGCCGGGAAGTTGGGGAGGGTGGCCAGGTCGTTCCCCAAGACGGCCGTGGCATCGGTGAACCGGCTGCCAGCAAGCTGCATTCCGTCGCCGGAATCGCCCGCGAAGCGAACCACGACCCGCTCGCGATCTTCTATGACCTTGTTCATGGATTCTCGGCTGCCCACCTAAGCCGCTTACCAATTGTACGCAGCCACAAGGACAGCCCTTTTAGGGCTACGTGAAGGTGCCGGTCACCGACGCGGTCACCAGTCACTGAGGCAGTCGCCGGTCACCGCGGCGGATGAGGCGAACGCCGGGTGCTGACGCACCCGGCGCTGTCAGCAATAGCCGTTTTGCGCGCAGCGGTGGCCGGCAGCGGCCCCGCGAGCGCCAACTACAGCTTGACGACGTTTATCGCCTTGGGACCCTTCGGGCCCGCTTCCTCCTCGTAGGAAACCTTGCTCCCCTCGGCAAGCGAGCGGTAGCCGTCCGAGCTGATGCTCGTGTGATGGACGAACAGGTCGCGGCCACCCTCATCAGAGGCGATGAACCCGAAACCCTTCTCGTCGTTGAACCACTTGACGGTTCCTGTTGGCATGACTCTTGGATCCTCCTTGGTGATCCTGCTACCGCGGAGGACTTCTGAGCACCCCCTGACCGGCAGATAACGTGTCGCGCCTATCGCACGCGCGACCTGACGGGGGCACCGTATCACGGTGGCCAGTCGAAACGGGGCAGATTTGCTCCCCAGTTGTGGAGGTGGCGCTCGCAGTGTCACGGGCAACGTTCATCCTTGAGGGGATGGAGGATCCAATGCCCCTGACCGCGGGAGTCCAGCTCCCCCTCTCCGAGGTCGTGATTCGTACCTCACGCTCCTCCGGGCCCGGTGGTCAGCACGCCAACGTCACCGCCTCCCGCGTGGAGGCGATCTTCGACGTGCCCTCCTCCACCGCGCTGACCGATGGGCAGAAGCAGCGGCTGATGGCCCGCCTGGGCCCGCGCGTGGTCGCGGTGGCCCAGGATGCCCGCAGCCAGGCCCGCAACCGCGAGCTGGCGCTGGAGCGACTTCGTCGGCGGTTGGCGGCCGGCCTCGCCACCAAGCGGCCGCGCCACCCCACCCGCCCCACGGCGGGCTCGGTGCAGCGCCGGCTCACGTCCAAGCGCCGACACTCGCAGCGCAAGCGCGAGCGCCGCCGACCAGGCCGCGAGGAGGCCTGAGCGCCGACGACCTCCGCACGCCGAGGACTAGCCTTGGGTGATGCGCTGGCTGGTGGACGGCATGAACGTGATCGGCACCCGCCCGGATGCCTGGTGGCGTGATCGGGACGCCGCCATGCTGCGCCTGGTGGACCTGCTGGAGCGGTGGGCGGCCGCCGGGGGCGATGACATCACCGTGGTGTTCGAGCGCCCCCCTCGCCCCCCGATCCGCTCCACCGTGATCGACGTCCGCCACGCGCCCAAGCCCAAGGCGGACGCGGCGGACGACGAGATCATCCGGCTGCTGAAGGCCGATCCCAACCCCGCGGCGGTCCGGGTGGTCACCTCAGACAGGTGGCTGGCCGACCGCGCCTCGGCGGCAGGAGCAACCGTGGAGGGAGCCCGGACGTTTCGGATGCGCCTGGAGGAGGACTGACGCGGAGCTCAGCTCGCCGCGGAGCTCAATCGCCGCGGAGCTCAGGCGCCGCGGAGCTCAATCGCCGCCGAGCTCAGTCGCCCAGGTGGGTCAGCCGGGCCAGTGCCTCGTGGCACTGGACCACGCGCTGCTTGACCGCATCGTCGTCGGGTCGGTCGTGGACCATGTCCCACGTGCGGTCGGCGATGTCACGGGCGTTCTCCGGCGTGGCGCTCTCCCACAGCCGATCCACGAGCTGGATCTCGAAGGTCTGGATCTGATCCGCCGGATCCCCTGGAGCCAGACGTGGGAGCGGCTCGGCGATCGTCTCCTTCCACATCGACGTGGCGACCAGCAAGCGATTCCGCAGGGTGATGGGGTCCGAAGCCGCCATGCTTGAGCGGCAGCTTACTCAGCGCAGGACAGGAAGCCGTTGTCTCAGCGCGAGCACCCCGGCGAATAGATCCCCCTGTTCGGAGGCCCGCTCCAGAACGGCGTCGGTGTCGAAGCTGAGCAGGTCCGCGTCACCGGCCTCCACACATCCACTCACCTCCTCCCAGCTCACCGGGGTGGAGACCGTGGGACGCTCACGCGCGCGGACGGAGTAGACGGTGACCGTCGTCTTGTGGGCGTCGTTCTGACTCCAGTCCACGAGCACCTTCCCAGGCCGCAGCCGCTTGGTCATCCGGGAGACGACGAGCTGGGGCATCCGCTGCTCCAGCAGCTCGGCGATCCGCCGGGCCAGGGGCTTCGTCTCCCGGTAGGTGGCCTCGCTGTTCAGCGGCACGTAGACCTGCATCCCCTTGGACCCAGACGTCTTGGCGAAGCTCTGAAGCCCCAGCTGCTCGAACAGCCCCTGGAGCACCCGCGCCACCTCGCAGCACTCGACGATCCCGGCCGGCGTGCCCGGATCCAGATCGAACGCGAGCATCGTCGGCTCCTCAGGCGTGTGGGCGAGCGACAGCGAGGTGTGCAGCTCCACATCTGCCAGGTTGGCCAGCCAGACGAGCGTCGGCGTGTCCTGGGCCAGAACGTAATTGACCTTCCCGACCGTCTCCGTCTGGACCCACTCGGGGCGGTGCGAGGGAGCCTGCTTCTCGTAGAAGTGCTCTCGCTCCACCCCTTCGGGATACCGCTTCAGCGTTAGCGGCCGATCACGGAGGTGCGGGAGGACCGCGGGGGCGATCCTGGCGTAGTAGGCGACGAGCTGCCCCTTGGTGAACCCGTCCTGGGGGAACAGCACCTTGTCCCAGTTGGAGATCCGCAGCCGCCGGCCCTCGACCAGAACGGCCAGCGCGCCGTCAGGCAGCCGTTCCACCTCGTCGAACAGCGCCTCAGGCGAATCCGGCGGTGCGCCGGGAGGGGAAGCCTTGGCGTCGCCCTCAGCCCGGCCCGCGCGCCCGCCGGATGACGAACGCCCGGATCCCGAACGCCTGGACTCCAGCGCGACCTCTCGCGGGGTCCTGTCGTCCCGCAGCCCCTTGAACGACGGAGCGCGCATCACCCTGTCACCGGTCCACTCGCGGAACTCGATCTCGGCCACCAGGCAGGGCTCCACGAACACCGCCTCCCGAGGCAGCGCCGGCGAATCTGCGAACGGGCTCGTCTTCCGGCGGTAGGGCGCCAGGCGTTCACCGAGCTCCTGCAGCGAGCGCTCGGTGAAGCCGGTGCCCACCCGTCCCGCGTAGGCGAACCGGCCGTCTTCGTAATAGCCCATCAGCAGGGCTCCGATCCGCTGCGCCCGCCGACCCTCACCCGGGATCCAGCCTCCGATGACCAGCTCCTGGCGCAGGGTGTGCTTGATCTTCAGCCACGCCCCCGAGCGCCGGCCCGGCTCGTAGGGCGAGTCGAGGCGCTTGGCCAGGACACCCTCCAGACCCTGCTCCTGGGTGGCCTGAAGGAGCGCGTCTCCCTGGCCCGGATGAGCGGCCGGGACGCGCCAGGCCTTACCCCCCAGCTCCAGCGCCTCCAACCGGGCTCGCCGGTCCTGATAGGGCACCTCGAGCAGCGAATGCCCGTCCAGGAACAGAATGTCGAAGATGGCGTAGACCACGGGGTGGCTCGACATCAGCCGTCGCACGGCGGCCGGCGAGGTCACGTGCATCCGCCGCTGCAGCCGCTCGAAGCTGGGGCGCCCGTTCTCATCGAAGGTCACGACCTCGCCGTCCAACACCGCCTCGCGCATCCCCAGGTCCTCAATGAGCCCCCGAACCTCGGGATAGGCGTCGGTGATGTCGTTCAGGTTGCGGCTCTCCAGGCGAAGACGCCCGGGCTGGACGTACGCGATCGCCCGTACCCCGTCCCATTTGACCTCGAACGACCACCGCTCCTGGTCCTGCGGGAGCCCCCCCAGCCGGGCCGACATGGGCACGATCCGCTCGGGCATGGGCTCCCGGTCCGGATCCTGAGGCGGATCCATCCGATGGATCATCCAGTCCTTCTCCTCCCCGGGTTGGCGGCCGATGGCGAACAGGCCGTACCGGCCGTGCAGGCGTTCCCCGTGGAAGGTGACCTCCACCTTGCGCTCCTCCCACTTGTGAAGCTCGAACGTCCCCTGATCCCAGATCGTCATCGTTCCGGCGCCGTATTGCCCCTTCGGGAACTCCCCGAGAAACTCCAGGTACTCCAGCGGGTGATCCTCGGTTCTCACGGCCAGGCGGTTGTCTGCGGGGGTGGCCGGGATGCCATTGGGGACGGCCCACGAGGCAAGTGCGTCCTCGTGCTCCAACCGGAGGTCCCAGTGCAGCCGCGTGGCGTGATGCTCCTGGACGACGAACCGAGCCTCCCCGCCGGCGGGCGCCTTCCTGCGCGCGGCCCGGCGCTGCCGCGCAGGCGTGCCGCCACCCGAGGGCTCAGGGCTCGCCTTGAAGTCCCGTTTGGCTCGGTAGCGCTTCAGATTCTCCGAGGGCATCCCTGCACATTCTGGAGGTTGCATATCCACGGGACAGGAGTACGATCGACCCGTGAGCGCGGGCCCACGGATGAAACGCGCCTGGAAAGCTGGATTGCTCCTGGCGGTTGGCGCAGCCGGAGGCGGCGCGGCGCTGGCGGTGGCCTCGGTTCCAAACACTGCCGGTGTGATCAGCGCCTGCTATCCGATCACCACCACCACCGGCGGAAAAACGATTCCCGCTCCGCCGGTGCGAGGGGCGGCCGGCCCGACCTTCCGGATCATCGACCCGAGCGCCGGGCAGACGTGTGCCACCTCGGCGGGCCCCACCACGGCTGCTAGTGAGGCCAACCT